>NZ_JACHIR010000005.1 GCF_014203355.1 Kutzneria kofuensis | reverse complement strand
CGACGACCTGGACGCCGTGCTGGCCGAGCTGCCCGGCGCACCGGAAGTCGTCGTGCACGCCCTGGGCATGGCCCCCGAGAACGGGCCGGACGTGGCCGCGGAAGCCGAGCGCATGTTCCGCACCCTGCTGGACCTCGTGCAGCGGGCCGGCAGCCGGCCGGTCGGCGGACGGCTGCCGGCGGTGCTGGTGCTCACCACCGGCGCAGTCGACGTCTCCGGCGGGGAGCCGCTGTCCCCGGCGCGTGCTGTGCTGTCGGCGCAGCTGCGGTCGCTCGCGGTCGAGTCACCCGGCCAGCGGTGCCGGCTTGTCGATTGCGGTCCGGGAACCGGCGTGGACGACCTCGTGCGCGAGCTCAGCGCCGGCTGGTCCGACCCGGTGGTGGCCCGCCGCCGCGGCCGGCGCTGGACGCCGGGGAGCCGGCCGCTGCGGTTCGACCAGCCCACGGCCGAGCCGGTGCGGCCGGCCGGCGCGTACGTCATCACCGGCGGGCTGGGCGGGCTCGGCAGCGTCCTCGCGCGGGCGATCGCCGGGACCGGCGGCCGGCCGAAGCTCGCGCTGCTGTCCCGCCGGGCCGACTCCGCGGACGGCCTGCGGGCCGAACTGGAGGCCCAGGGCGCCGAGGTCCGGGTGATCGCCTGTGACCTCGCCGACCGGGCCCGGACCGACGAGGCGCTGGACAGCGTGCTCGACCGGTTCGGCGGGATCACGGCCGTCTTCCACCTCGCCGGCGTGCCCGGCCGACAGCTCATGCCGGTGCTGGACGCGGCGGACGCCGCCGCCGTGCTCCGGCCCAAGGTGGCCGGCACGGCGGCCCTGGCGCACTGGCTGGACCGGCGCGCGCCCGGCACCCCGGTCGTCTGCTTCTCCAGCCGGGCCGCGCTGACCGGCATGATCGGCGGCGCCGACTATGCCGCCGCCAACGCGTTCCTGGACGCCTTCGCGGCCGTCCGCCCCGGCTGGCTGAGCATCAACTGGCCGGTGTGGACGGAGGTCGGCATGGCCGCCGGCACCCGGCTCGACGCCGCGCGCCGCCCGGCCGCCGACCCCGCCGGCGACCTGGTCGAGGAGACCACGCTGGCCGCCTCGACGTGCTGGGCGATGGACGAGCACCGGGTCCGCGGAGTGGCAGTGCTGCCCGGCACCGCGGTGGTCGACCTGGTGATAGGCGCGTTCCTGCGCACCGTTCCCGGCGCCGTCGCTCCGGTCGTGCTGCGGGACGTCGTGTTCCAGCACCCGATCAGCGGCAACCAGCCGAGGCGGGTCCGGGTGGTGTTCGACCGGTCGGACGGCCCGGAGTGGCGGGTGCGGGTGGTGTCGCGGCCGGCGGAAGGCGACGGGGAATGGCGGCAGCACGCCGTCTGCGCGGTCGCGCACGCCGACGTCACCGGTCGGACGGTCGACGTCGAGCCGCTGCGCCGGACCGGGACGGAAAAGCCGGTGCGGCGGGCACGGCCCGGCGGCGTGCTGGCGTTCGGCCCCCGCTGGCACAACGTCGGCCGGGCGTGGGAGTCGGCCGAGGCGACCCTGGTCGAGGTGGAGCTGCACCCGCCGTACGCCGCCGAGACCACCGACCACGCGGTGCATCCGGCCCTGCTGGACACCGCGACCGGCTTCCTCGGCGGGCCGACCGACGACGGCTTCTTCGCGCCTTTCGCGTACCGCACGCTGACGTGGCTCCGTCCGCTGCCGGCGCGGCTGCACAGCGTCCTGCGGCCCAGACAACGGTCCGCCGACTCGGTGGTCGTCGACGTGGACCTGGTCGACCCGCAGGGGGAGGTGGTGGTGGCTGTCGAGGGACTGACCATGCGGCGCACCGACGCCCGCTCCTTCGCCGCCGACGGCGGCCCGGACACCAAGGCGCCGTCGCCGAGGCCGGGACTGACGCCCCGAGACGGCATCCGGCTGTTGTTCGAGCTGCTCGGCCACCGGGTCCGCGGACAGGTGGCGGTCGCGCCGCCGGACGCCGGCGAACCCACCGAGAGTCCGGCACCGCCGGCACCCGCGCCGGCCGGGCCCGAGGTGCCGCCGGACATGCCGGTCGGCGACCGGTTGCGGGCCCTGTGGTGCGAGGTGCTCGGCCGCACGGACGTGACCGCCGACAGCGACTTCGTCGACCTCGGCGGTGACTCCCTGGTCGCCGTCGCGCTGACCGGCCGGATCCGGGACAGCTTCGGCGTCGAACTCGGCATCGGCGCGGTGTTCGAGTTCCCCACCCTCGCCGAGTTGACCGACGCGCTCGTGGCCCAGCTGGACGAACAGGAGCGGACATGACCCCGGCGGTGGCAGTCACCTCGCTCAGCCGCGAGTTCCGGTCGCCGGCGGGCAGCCGGACCGCGCTGGCGGACCTGGACCTGGTGGTCGAGGCCGGGGAGACGCACGGACTGCTCGGGCCGAACGGCGCCGGCAAGACCACCCTGGTCAAGGTCCTCGCCACCGTGCTGCTGCCGACCGGCGGCCGGGCCGAGGTGCTCGGCCACGACGTCGTGACCGACGCCCGCTGGGTGCGCCGGCGGATCGGCATCGTGTTCGGCGGCGACGGCGGCCTCTACACCAGGATCAGCGCGCGTAAGAACCTGCTGTTCTGGGCCAGCATGTACGGCCTGCGCCCGCAGGCGGCACGACGCCGGGCCGACGAGTTGCTGGGGCGGGTCGGCCTGGACGGCCGCGCGGACGAACCGGTCGAGCGGTTCTCCCGGGGTATGAAGCAGCGCCTGCACCTGGCGCGGGGCCTGGTCGGCGATCCGCGGGTGCTGTTCCTGGACGAGCCCACGGTGGGCATGGACCCGGTGGCGGCGCTGGAGTTCCGGCGGCTGGTCGGCGAGTTGCGGGCGGAGGGCCGGACGGTGTTCCTCACGACTCACGACATGGCCGAGGCCGAGGCGGTGTGCGACCGGATCTCGCTGATCGACGGCGGCCGGCTGCTGCTGACCGAGCGGACCGAGCTGGTCGGCGGCCTGCTCGCGGTGGGCGACCGGATCGACTTCAGCACCGCCGACGAGCACGTCCCGCGGGCCCTGCGCGAGCGTTCCGACGTGGGGGCGGTCGACGCCCAGGACGGCGTCGACCGCTGGCGCCTGGTGCCGGCCCCGGGCGGAGACGTCGGCGAGCTGGTGAAGGTCCTCGTGGACGCGGGCGTGACGAGCCTGCGGACGTCGCCGCCGAGCCTCGAAGAGGTCTATCTCAGCCTCATCGGCTCGCGCGGCCTGGCCATCTGACGGGAGGTCCCAGCCGATGAACGCCGTCGCCGCCGGGTTCCGGCTCCAGCTCGCGGTCATGCGCAGAACGCCGGCCCAGTTGCTCGTCCTGCTCACCACCCCGTTGTTCAGCAGCATGTTCCTGGCCATCGCGGTGCACTCCGGCAACCGGTCGATCCTGACCGACGCGGTGTTCGCGCCGGCGCTGATGTCGCTGTGGATGCTGGCGGTCGGGCTGGGCGGCGGCATCATCGGCGGGGACCGCTGGGCCGGCGTCCTCGAACTGCTGCTCGTCGCGCCCACCCCGTTGCTGTGGACGGTGGTCGGGCGCATCGCCGCCACCACCAGCCTGGCCGCGCTGTCGCTGGTGGAGTCCCTGCTCGTGGCCCGGCTCGGGTTCGGCGTCAGCCTGACCGTGCACCACCCGCTGCTGCTCGTGGGCACGCTGCTGGTGACGCTGTTCGCGCTGGTGGGCACGGCCGCCATGTTCGCCGGCCTGTTCGTGCTCAGCCGGGCGGTGCTGCTGTTCCAGAACGCCCTGACCTACCCGTTCTACATCCTCGGCGGGGTGCTCGTGCCGCTCAGCTACCTGCCGTCCTGGCTGCACCCGGTCAGCAAGCTGGTGTTCCTGTCGTGGGCCGGGGATCTGCTGCGGGACTGCGTCGACCGGGCCGGTCCGGTCGACGGGTGGCCGTGGCGGCTGCTCGCGGTCGCCGGTCTGGGCGTGGCCGCACTGGCCGCCGGCACGGTGCTCATCAACCGGATCAGCGCCCGGGTCCGCCGGACCGGATCGGCGGCGGTGGCATGACGACCTTGTTGCACGTGGTCCGCCGGACCGCGGTGAACTGCGTCGCCGAGCTGCGCGGCGCCTACACGCTCAAGACCTGGGTGTTCGGCTGGCTGGTGCGCATGCTCGCCCAGGTCACGTTCTTCGCCCTGGTCGGCCGGCTGGTCGGCACCCCCGACGCGGTCCGCTACCTGGCCGTCGGCAACGCCGTCGTGCTCGCCTGCCTGGAGTCCACGATCGTGGTGCTGTCCGTCAACGACGAACGGGCCCAGGGCACGCTGCCGCTGCTGGCCGCCAGCCCGGTCGGGCACACCCCGGTGTTCCTCGCCCGCGGCCTGCAGTGGGCGGCGACCGGCATGGTGTCGTCCACCGTCGCGCTGCTCGCCGTGCCGGCCGTGCTCGGCGTGCAGTACCCGGTCGACCGGCTGCTGGCCGCCCTGCCGGTGGTGTGGCTGGTCGGACTGGCCAGCTACGGCTACGGCTGCGCGCTGGCCGGGCTGGTGCTGCGGTTCGGCCGGATCGACTGGCTCGTGCTCAACGTCGGCTACCTGCTGGTGATGACCCTGGCCGGGGTGAACGTGCCGGTCGCGTTCTGGCCCGGCTGGCTGTCCTGGGTCGCCGAGATCCTCCCGGTGACCCACGGCCTCGCAGCCGTGCGCGCCGTGCTCGACGGCACGCCCGGCGTGCTGGGCGGGGTGGTGCTGGAGGCCGCGGTCGGCCTGGCCTGGCTGGTGGTGGCCTACGCCGGGCACCGGCGGTTCATCGCCGCCGGGCGCAGGCGGGGGACCATCGAGTTCGGCTGACGGTTCGCACGCCTCTCACCCGCCGGCCGCCACCGACTCGAAGTACTTGATCGTCCTGGCCAGCCCGTCCGCCAGCTGCACCCGGGGCTGCCAGCCCAGCACGCGGCGGGCCAGCGAGATGTCGGGCCGGCGGATCGACGGGTCGTCCTGCGGCCGCGGCACGTACTCGACCGGGCTGGCGGAGCCGGTCAGCCGGCGGACCAGGTCGGCCAGCTCGCCGACGGTCACCTCGTGCGGGTTGCCGATGTTCACCGGGCCCGGATGCCGGGAGGCCAACAGCAGCAGGCAGCCCTCGACGAGGTCGTCCACGTACTGGATGGACCGGGTCTGGCTGCCGTCGCCGGTCACGGTGAGCGGCTGGCCGCTGAGCGCCTGCCGGATGAACGTCGGCACCACGCGCCCGTCGTGCGCCCGCATCCGCGGCCCGTGCGTGTTGAAGATCCGCATGATCGCGGTGTCCACGCCGTGCGTGTTGCGGTAGGCCATGGTCAGCGCCTCGGCGAACCGCTTGGCCTCGTCGTACACCGCGCGCGGCCCGACCGGGTTGACGTGCCCCCAGTAGTCCTCCGGCTG
Source organism: Kutzneria kofuensis (assembly GCF_014203355.1). Taxonomy (NCBI): domain Bacteria; kingdom Bacillati; phylum Actinomycetota; class Actinomycetes; order Pseudonocardiales; family Pseudonocardiaceae; genus Kutzneria; species Kutzneria kofuensis. Next base: position 171,993 of record NZ_JACHIR010000005.1, on the reverse strand, counting down.
TGGATGGACCTGCGGGTCGCCGTAGGCCTCCGACGTGGACGCGAGCACGAACCGAGCGCCTTTCTCCTGGGCGAGCCCGAGGGCGTGCAGCGTGCCGTGCGAACCGGCCTTGAGCGTCTCGATCGGCCACCGCAGGTAGTCCACCGGCGAAGCGGGGGAGGCCAGGTGCAGCACGGCGTCCACGGGGCCGGGCACGGACACGGAGTCGGTGACGTCCGCGCGAACCAGCCGGAACGGTCCGATCTCCGGCAGGTGGGCCACGTTCGCCGGCCGGCCCGTGCGGAAGTTGTCCAGGCACACCACCTCGTAGCCCTCGACGAGCAGGCGTTCGCACAGGTGCGAGCCCAGGAAGCCGGCGCCGCCGGTGATCACCGCCCGTGGCCTCATCGGACCAGCTCCCACTGCAGGTCGGCGGACACGCCGTGATCCGGACGGCCGACGCCGGCACAGCTCAGCCCCGCCTGGGCCAGCCGTCCCGGATCGAGCAGGTTGCGGGTGTCGACCACCACCGGACGGCGGGCCAGCGCGGCCATCCGGGCCCAGTCGAGCCGGTCGAACTGCGGCCACTCGGTCAGCACCACGAGGGCGTCGGCGTCCAGCGCGGCGCGGTAGGCGTCCGGCACCAGCTCGATGCCGGCCAGGGTGGCGGTCGGGGGCACCGCCGGGTCGTACCCGACGAGGGTCGCCCCGGCGCGGCGCAGCAGCGTGGCGACCGCCAGCGCCGGGGAGTCGCGCAGGTCGGCCGTGCCGGCCTTGAAGGCCAGCCCGAGCAGGCCCAGCCGGACGCCGCGGAGCGAACCGTCCGGCCGTCCCGTCACCGCCTGCCGGATCTTGGCGACCATCCGCTCGTGCTGCCGCGTGTTCGCCTCGACGGTGGCGCGGACCAGGGCGAAGTCGACGTCGGCGGTGGCGGCCATCCGCACCATGGCGACGGTGTCCTTGGGCAGGCACGACCCGCCCCAGCCCGGGCCGGGGGCGAGGAACTGCGGGCCGATCCGGTGATCCATGCCCATCCCCTTGCCGACATCGGCCATGTCCGCGCCGAACCGCTCGCACAGCTCGGCGACGGCATTGGCGTAGGACAGCTTCATCGCCAGGAAGCAGTTCGAGGCGTACTTGATCAACTCGGCGCTGGCCGGGTCGGTGTGCAGCACGGGCGCGTCGAGCCCGGCGTACAGGCCGGCGACCCGGTCCGCGGCGGCCCGGTCGTCGGCGCCGATCACGATCCGGTCCGGCCGCAGGAAGTCGGTGACCGTGCTGCACTCGCGGAGGAACTCGGGATTGCCGACGACCGGCACGTCCGCGCGGCCGAGCAGGGCGGCCAGCCGCCGAGTGGTGCCGATCGGCACGGTGGACTTGGCCACCAGCACGCAGCCCGGCGCCAGCAGGCCCCGCACGTCGGCCACCACCGACTCGACCACGGTCAGGTCGGCCGACCCGTCCGGGCCCATGGGCGTGGGCACGCACAGCATCACGACCTCGGCGCCGCCGACCGCGGCCGCGGCGCCGAGCACGAACCTCAGCCGGCCGGCCGCCGTGCCCGCCGCGACCAGGTCGGCCAGTCCCGGCTCGGCCAGGTCGACCACACCCGCGGCGAGCCGGTCCACCTTGCCGGCGTCCACGTCGGCGCACACCACGTCGTGGCCCAGCGAGGCCAGGCACGCGGCGGTGGTCAGTCCGACGTAACCGGCTCCGATTACCGCTACCCGTCGTGCGGGCATGTGGCCCCCCTGGTCGTCGCGTCGCGTGCCCCCGGCGCCTCCCGGCGCTGCCGGACGAGGCCGGCCAGCCGGGCCGGGGTCGGCGCCTGGAAGATGGTCAGCAGCTCGATCCGCTCGCCGCACACCTCGCTCGCCCGCGCGGCCAGCTCCAGCGCGCGCAGCGAATGGCCGCCGCTGAGGAAGAAGTTGGCGTCCGCGTCCAGACCGGGCAGGGCCAGCACGGTCCGCCACAGCTCCACCAGCCGCCCGGTCAGTTCGTCGGCCGGCTCGACGGGCCGCCCGGACCGGGCCGGGACGCCGTCGGTCATGGCGGCCAAGTGCCGGTGGTCGACCTTGCCGCTGGGGGTCTCGGGCAGCCGGTCCAGCACGGCGATCCGGGCGGGCACGGCGTAGCCCGGCAGCTGCTCGGTCGCGTGCCGCCACAGGTCCTCGCGGTCGCAGCCGTCCCCGTCGGGCACGACGAACGCCGCCAGCACGTCCTCGCCGTCGTCCGCGGGCACCATGATCACCGCCGCGGCGCGGACCGCCGGATGCGTCTCGAGCGCCGACTCCACCTCGCCGAGCTCGATCCGGTGGGCGCGCAGCTTCACCTGGCGGTCGCGGCGGCCCAGCAGTTCCAGCGACCCGTCCGGGCGCAGCCGGGCCACGTCGCCGGTGCGGTAGATCCGGCCCAGCCGCGGATGTTCGTGGAACGCCGCCGCGGTCTGCGCCGGCAGGTTCACGTAGCCCAGGGCCACGCCGTCCCCGCCGATGCACAGCTCGCCCTGCTGGCCGGTCGGCACCTCGGCCAGGTCGTCGTCCAGGACGTGCACCCGCGTGTTGGCGATCGGCCGGCCGACGGTCACCTGGTCGTCGTCCGGCTCGATGTCGGCCACGGTCGACCAGATGGTCGTCTCCGTCGGGCCGTACACGTTGTACAGCCGGCAGCCGGCGTCCAGCAGCTGCCGGGCCAGGGCCGGCGACAGCGGCTCGCCGCCGCAGAGCACGCGCAGGCCGTGGAGCTGGCGGCCGGCCTCCGGCGCCAGCCGTCGCCACGTGGTCGGCGTCGCCTGCACGACGGTCACGCGTTCCTTGGCCAGCAGCTCGGTCAGCGCCCGCGGATCGGCGCGCAAGTCGTCCGGTACGACCACCACCCGGCCCCCGGTGGCCAGTGGCAGCCACAGTTCGAGCGCGGAGATGTCGAACGTGAGCGTGGTCAGCCACGGCATCGCGTCGTCCGCGCCCGCCGCGAGCAGCTCGGCGAAGTGCCCGACGACGTTGCGCAGGTTGCCGTGGGTGAGCCGGACGCCCTTGGGCGGGCCGGACGAGCCGGAGGTGTAGATCAGGTAGGCGGGCGCGGCCGGGTCGGGTTCGGGCAGCGGCGCCGGGTCGGCGGCGCAGTCGGCCGGGTCGACCGAACCGAGGGCCGACCCCGGGCCGTCGACGACCCACTGGCATCCGCTGTCGGTGAGTTGGTGCCGGACGCGGGCGGCCGGCAGGCCGGGGTCCAGCGGCAGGTACGCGGCGCCGGCGGCCCAGATGCCCAGGAGCGCCGCGGCCGTCCGCGCGCTGCGCGGCCCGGCGACCGCCACGACGTCGCCCGCGCCGACACCGTGCCGGGCCAGCCGTTCGCGCATGGCGTTGGCCGCGGCGAGCAGCCGGCGGTAGGTCGTGGTCACGCCGGCGTCGACGACCGCCGGGTCGTCCGGAGTGGACAGTGCCTGCCGGGACACCAGGCCGGCGACCGTCGCCGGGCCCGGCCACCGGCGGTCGGTGCGGTTGATCCGGTCGGTCAGCGCGTGGTCGGCCGGCGTGCGCATGTCCAGCCGCCGCACCGGTTCGCCGGGTGCGGCCGCGGCCGCCCGCAGCAGGGCGACGTACTGCGCCAGGTAGCGGCCGGCCTGGTCCCGGTCGTGCACCTCGGTGCTGAACACCAGCTGGCACAGCGTGCGGTCGTGGTTGACGTCGATGCTGAGCTCGAGGTCGAACCGGGCCAGCCCGGTGTCCACATGGGACACTTCGAGACCGGTCGCGGGGTCGCCCGCGGTGACCGCCGTCGGCCGGAAGTTGAACAGGTGCCGGAACAGCCGGGCCCGCCACGCGCCCGGCTCGGCGGCATCGTCCTCGCCGCCGCCGGTGAGCGACTCGTAGGACACGCGCGGGTGGGCGAGCGCCGCCAGGAACGCGTCGCGCACCGCGGCGACCAGGTCGGCGAAGCCGGCGTCCGGGTCGGCTCGCACGCGCAGCGGCACGGTGTCCACGCGGTAGCCGAGCGCCCGCTCGGCGCCGGGCGGCCGGGCGTTGAGCATCACCCCTACGGCCATGTCCGGGCCGGCTCCCTGCCGAAGCAGGAGCAGGTAGTACGCGCTGAGCAGGACGATGTTCGGGGTGACCCGCAGCTCGCGGCGCAGCGTGTCGACCGCGGCCAGCGTGTCCGAGGGGATCTCACAGGTCAGGCAGTCACCGGCGAAGGTCGGGACGGCCGGCGCCGGCCGCGTGTCGCGCAGCTGCATGCCCGGCCGCGTCCCGGCCACCTGGTCCCGCCAGTACCGCACGGCCTCGTCGGACGGTGGCTCCACCACCGGGACCGCGGCCGGCGGCGGCAGGCCGGGATCGTCCCGGCCGTCGGCGAACGCCTGGTAGGCGGCCATCAACTCGGTCACCAGCACCCGCAGCGCCGAGTGGTCGACCACGAGATGGTGCGCCACCAGGCAGATCAGCGAGCGACCGTCGGCGAGGGTGAACAGGCCCACCCGCACGGGCAGCCCGGCGTCGAGGTCGAACGGCTCACCCGCGTACCGGCGCAGGTCCGCGGCAGCGTCGTCGGCCGTCGACATCGCGACGTCCACGCCGGCCGTCACCTCGGCGGCCGCCGTGACCATCCGGGTGGGCCGGCCGTCCACCAGGGGGAACGTGCTGCGCAGCGGCTCGTGCCGGGCGACCAGCCAGCCGAACGCCTCGTTGAGCGACCACCACCGCACGGCGCCCGGAACCGTGACCGACACGGCCACATTGGACACTCCACGGTCCGGGGCCAGGCGTTGCAGCAGCCACAGGGCCTCCTCGTGCGGGCCGAGCGGCGGGCCAGGAAGCGCCAAGGTCAGATCACCGTCCAGCAGCCGGGTCCGGACGTGGCCGGCGGCCGGACGCGCCGAGCGTGCCGTCCGGCCCGGGTCCTCCGTCGTGCCGCCACCCGAAGGATCGTGTCCGCTTCCCGGTGGCCGGGACATGTCACGTAAACCGGTGACGGGTGTGATCCTTCCGGCCGAGGTTAGCGTCGCGGTCAGGCCCAGCAGCGAAAGGCGAGCCGTACAGTGCGCCGAGAACACCCGCGTCGACCACAGCCCCGCCCGGCCCACGGGTCCGATGTCCGGGCGGCGACGCGATGACCGCCTCGCCGGGCACCGGGGTGGCGGCCGACTGGTTCGTGCGCCTGCCCGGCGGAGAACCGGGCGGCGTGCAGGTGTTCGCGTTCCCGCACGCCGGGGCCGGCTGTGCCGCCTTCGGCGAGTGCACGGCGGAGCTGTCCGGCGTGCTCGACGTGTGGACGGCCAACCTGCCCGGTCGGCAGGCGCGGTTCCTGGAGCCGTGCCGCACCGAGATCCAGCCGCTCGTCGCCGAGCTGGCCGACGCGCTTCCGTCCTATCGGGACGGTCGGCCGTACGGCATCGTCGGCTACTGCGCGGGCGCACTGCTGGCGTACCTGCTCACCGCCGAGCTGCAGCGGCGCGGCGCCGAGCCGCCGGCCCGGCTGGTGCTCGTCTCGTACGCCACGCCCGGCCGCGTGCCGGCCGACCCGGACCTGCACACGCTGCCGTCCGCGCGGTTCTGGGAGCGGATCAGCGCGCTGGGCGGGGTGCACGAGCGGCTCGCCGCCCACCCCGACGCCCGGCAGGTGTTCGAACCCGCGCTGCGCGGCGACTTCACCCTGCTCGCGGGCTACCGTCCGGCGGCGGACGAGCCGGTGCTCGGCGCGCCGATCAGCGTGGTCGCCGGCCGCGACGACCCGCTGCTGGACGTGGCCGAGCTGACCCGGTGGCGGGACCGCACCGCCGGCGACTTCCGGCTGCACCTGATCCGCGGCGGGCACTGGCTGCTGGAGGACGAGCCGGCCGGGCTGGCCGCGGCGCTGGCCGAGCAGCTCGCCGGCGCCGCCCGCGGCCGGTGAGCCGCCGGCCCGAGCAGAAGGAGCCCATCGCCGTGGATTCGAACGAGCCGATCGCGATCGTCGGACTGGCCGGCCGGTTCCCGGGCGCGCACGACGTCGAGGGGTTCTGGGACATCCTGGTGCGGGGCCGGTCGGAGTTCACCCGGTTCACCGAGGCCCAGCTGCTGGACTACGGCGAGGACCCGCGGCTGGTCGCGCACCCGGACTACGTGGCGGTCCGGCCGGTGATGCCGGACATCAAGACGTTCGACGAGAAGCTGTTCGGGATGACCCCGCGGCAGGCCGAGATCCGCGACCCGCAGTACCGGGCGTTCCTGGAGACCGCGCACGCGGCGCTGGAGAACGGCGGCTACGACCCGCACGCCTACTCCGGCCGGATCGGTGTGTACGCGGGGGCCAACGGCAACCGCTACCGGATCGACTCGATCGAGCCGGCCACCGACATCGTCGCGACGGTCGGCTGGGAGGCCATCGACTTCTCCAACTGGCCCGACTACCTGTCCACCTTCGTGTCGTACAAGCTCGGCCTGCGCGGCCCGAGCCTCGGCGTGCAGACCGCGTGCTCCACATCGCTGGTCGCGGTGCACCAGGCGTGCATGGCGCTGCGGGCCGGGGAGTGCGACATGGCCATCGCCGGCGGCGTCGACATCGAGATGCCGCTGTGCCGCGGATACCTGTACGTGGACGGCGGGGTCCGGGCGAGGGACGGCATCCCGCGGCCGTTCGACCGGGACGCGTCCGGCACGAACTTCGGGTCCGGGGTGGGCGCGGTGCTGCTGGTCCCGCTCAGCGCCGCCCAGGCCGCGGGCGACCACATCTACGCGACCATCGTCGGGTCCGCGGTGAACAACGACGGCGACCGCAAGGTGGGGTTCACCGCGCCGAGCGCCGAAGGACAGAGCGCCTGCATCGCCGCGGCCATCCGGCAGGCGGGGGTGGACCCGCGGACGATCTCGTACATCGAGGCGCACGCCACCGGGACCCGCCTGGGCGACCCGATCGAGCTGACCGCCATGGCGACGGCGTTCAAGCAGGTCGCGGACGGGCCGTTGCCGTCGGGGTACTGCGGTGTCGGGTCGTTGAAGGGCAACGTGGGGCATCTCGGCCAGGCGGCCGGCATCGTCGCGCTGATCAAGACCGCGCTGGCGATGGAGCGGGCGGTCATCCCCGGCACCGCGCACTACCGCGCCCCGAACGGGGAGTTCGACCTGGGCGGCAGCCCGTTCTACGTGACGGCCGAGAACCGGCCGTGGCCCCGGGTCCCCGGCCTGCCGCGGCGGGCCGGGGTGAGTTCGTTCGGGATCGGCGGCACCAACGCGCACGCGGTGCTGGAGGAGGCGCCGCTGCCTCCGGCGACGAAACCGGTGCGGCGGGCCGAGCTCGTGGTGTGGTCGGCGGTCGAGGACACCGCCGAGCAACAACTGGTGGGGCGGCTGGCCGAGCACTTCGCCGGGTCGGACCCCGCCACCTTCGCCGACGCGGCGCACACGTTGCGCGTGGGCCGGACTCCGCGCGCACACCGGGGAGCGGTTGTCGCCACCGGACCGGCCGAGGCCGGCGACCTGGTCGGTTCGTCCCGCACGCTGCGCGGCGACGACCGGTCGCGGGCCGTGGTGTTCTGCTTTCCCGGTCAGGGAGCCCAACATCCGGGCATCGCGCGGACGCTGTACGAGACCGAGCCGATCTTCCGACGCGGCTGTGACCAGGCGTTCGAGGTCCTGAGCCCGTTGCTGGGCACGGACCTGCGCTCGCGGTGGCTGACCGCGCAGGAGCCGGCGGACCTGAGCGACACGCTCGTCGCGCAGCCGCTGCTGTACGTCATCGAGTACACCCTCGCGCACTACCTGATGTACCTGGGCGTGCGGCCCCGGGTGGTGCTGGGACACAGTCTCGGGGAACTGGTCGCCGGTGCGGTGGCGGGCGTGTTCGGATTCGAGGACGGGCTGCGCGCGGTGGCCGCCCGGGCGCAGGCGCTCGGCACTGCGCCCGCGGGCGGGATGCTCGCGGTAGCCGCCGAACCGGAACAGGTGCTGCCGGTCGTCGACGAGAAAGTCACCGTCGCGGCGGTCAACAGCGCCCGGCAGGTCGTGCTCGCCGGCACGGACGCGGACCTCGTCGAGGCGGCTGAGCGGCTGCGGGCCGCCGGGATCGCCAGCAGGCGGATGGCGGTGTCGCACGCCTTCCACACGCCGGCGACCGCCGACGCCGCGCGGCGGTTCGCCGACGCCCTGGCGGGCCTGCGGCTCAAGCAACCCAGGCTGACGCTCGTGTCCGGCTGCTCCGGCCAGACCGTCGACCCCGCGGAGGCGGCGTCACCGGAGTTCTGGGCGCGGCAGCTCACCGAGCCCGTCCGGTTCGCCGACGCCGTCGACCACGTGCTGGCGACGGCCGGGACGCCGTTCGCGGTCGAGGTCGGGCCGCCGGTGCTCGGCGGTGCGCTGCGGGACCAGGCCAAGGCCGCGGACCATGACGCCGTGGTCGTCGCGGCCCTGCCCGGCGCGCGCCGGGCCGGCGACCCGACGGCGTTCCCCACCCTGCTGGGCCGGCTGTGGGTGCACGGCCAGGACATCGACTTCCACCGGTACGACAACAACGGCGGCTACCGGCGCGTCCCGGCGCCCGGATACCCGTACCAGCGCCGTCGGCACTGGATCGACCTCGCGCGGCACCGCACGGGCGCGTCCGCCGCCCGGAGCCGGCCCGCGGTGACCGGGCAGCGGCGGGGATACGCCTTCGCGGAGATGGACTGGGTGCGGGCGGCCGGCCCGGCCGGCGAGCCACAGCCGGGCGGCGTGCTGGCGGTCCTGCCCGCCGAGCCGGTGGCCGATCCCGTGCTGGCCGCCCTCGACAGCACCGGACGGCCGGTGCGCGCCGTCCGCACTGAAGGGTCCACCGTGGACTGGACGGCCGTGTTCGACGACTGCGCGCGATCGACCGAACCGCCCGAGCTCGTGGTGCACGGTCTGGCCCTGCGGCTGCCCGCCGAGACCGGCCTGGACGACATCGACGAGCAGCTGGACCAGGGCCTGCACGGCCTGCTGGCCTGCGCGGCGGCGTGCGCGAGGTACCAGCGGCGGCTGCGCCGCCCGGTGACGTTGTGCGTGCTGACCAGGTACGCCGTGGACGTGTCCGGCGACGAGCCGGTCAACCCGGCGGCCGGCATGCTCGTCGGGGCCCTGCGGACCATCGAGCGCGAAGCGCCCGGCGTCCGGTGCGTGACGGTCGACCTGGGACCACACGTGAACCCGAGATCCCTCGCCGCCGAGCTGGCGGAGTTGGGGGGGTTGGGGGAGGCGCAGGTCGCGCTGCGCGGCGCGGTCCGCTGGGTGCCTCGGCTGCGCCTGCTGCGCGGCGGCCCGACCGGTCCCGGCCGACTGCGCGCGGACGGCACGTACCTCGTGACCGGCGGCCTCGGCGGCCTGGGGCGGGAGGTCGCGGCGATGCTCGCGGACGTCCAGGCGCGGCGGATCGCCCTGGTCGGTCGGACGGCGTCCGAGGACGATCCGGCTGTCCGGCCGTGGCTCGAACGGATCCGGCAGTCCGGGGCCGAGGTCGAGGTTTTCGCCGCGGACGTCGCTGACGTCGCCGCGATGCGCGCCGTGGTGCGGGACGTGGTCGCCCGGTTCGGGGAGATCCACGGCGTGCTGCACTGCGCCGGCGTGCCCGGCGGCGGCCTGTTCGAGCAGCGGTCCACGGCCGATGTGCGGCGCGTGCTGGCCCCGAAGGTCCGCGGCGCGCTCGTGCTGGACGAGGTGCTCGCCGGGCAGCCGCTGGACTTCGTGCTGCACTTCTCCAGCCAGGCCGGCCTGGCCGGGCTCTACGGCAGCGCCGACTACGCGGCCGCCAACGCCTTCCTCGACGCGCACGCCCGTGCCCGCATGCCCCGCGACGGGCGGACGGTGTCGGTGGCGTGGCCGGCCTGGGCGGAGGTCGGCATGGCCGTCGGGTCGCCGGTCGCCGGCCGGCCCGTGGCCGGAGCGGAGTGGCAGGTCACCCGCACCTTCGAGCCCGGCCGTGACTGGGAACTCGACGAGCACCGGGTCAAGGGCCGCCGGGTGTTGCCGGCGACCGCGGTGCTGGAGCTGATCTGCACCGCCGCCGCGCGGCGCGGGCTGTGGCCGGCGGGGACCGCGGCCGAGGTCAGGGAGCTGACGTTCGTCACGCCGATCGTGGGGGACGACCCGGTCGAGGTGCGGGTGACGTTCACCCCGTCGGCCGGCCGCCACGACGTCCGCGTGCACGCCCGGCACCCGGCCGACGGTCCGGAGTGGACGGAGCACGCGCGTGGTTCGATCGGCCCCGGCCGGGCCGCCGTGCCGGCGGCGGTCGACGTGGCCGCGCTGGCCGCGACGCTCGACGAGGCCCCGCCGGTCCAGCTCTCGTCGTGGATCGACTTCGGCCCCCGCTGGCAGGTCGTCGGCGGCGTGCGCCACCGAGACGGGCGCTGGCTGGCCGAACTCGGCCTGCCCGAAGAGTTCCACGCCGAACTCGCCGACCATCCGCTGCACCCCGCCCTGATCGACGTGGCGACGTCGGTCAGCGACCGGGCGGGCCGGGACTACCTGCCGTTCTGCTACCGGCGGTTCGAGTGGTTCGCGCCGCTGACCGCGCGGATCGCCGTGCACGTGACCAGGAACGCGGCGGTGGACCGCCGCTACGAGATGGACTTCGACATCCTCGACGCCGCCGACGGCCGGGTGCTGGCCACCGTGACCGGGTTCGTGCTGCGCGAGGTCCAGCCGTCGGAGTTCGTCGAAACACCGCCCTCGGCGCCGACGGACCGTGCGGCGCTGTCGCCGGCGGACGGCGTACAGGCGTTGCGGGACCTGCTGACCTTGCCGCTGCCGCCGTACGTGCTGGTGACACTGCCGGACAACCGGGCGCTGCCCGTCCGCGACCTGTGGCTGCGCGACACCGCTGACGACCGCCCCGACCCCGTTGCCCCGGCGGCGGATCCGCGGCCCGTGGCCCGACCGGTGGAGCGCCGGCCCGCCGGCACCCCGGACGGAGCCGAGGAGATCGAGCTCATGGTGGCGGAGATGTGCGCGCAGACGTTGGGAGTCGGCCGGTTCGGGGTAGGGGACGACTTCTTCGGGCACGGCGGGGACTCGCTGTCGGCGGTCCAGCTCGTGTCCCGGATCAACCTGCGCTGGGGTGTGGAGATCAGCGCCGTCACAGTGTTCGACCGCAGCACGCCCGAGCTGCTGGCCGCGGAAGTGCTCGCGCTGCGCGAACCAGCACCGGCCGACCCGGGGGTAGCCACATGACCGACCCGTTGACCGCGATCGCCGCGGGGGCCACGGATCCGGGGACCCTGACCGACGCGCTGATGGCCAGCTGCCGCCGCCGGCTGGCGCCCCGCGATCTCACCGAGGACGACGGCTTCTTCGAGGCCGGCCTGACGTCCATGAAGGTGGCCTCGGTGGTGGTCGACCTGAAGCGGGTCGGCGTCCCGGTGGCGCTGCTGGACTTCTTCCAGTTCCAGAACGTCCGGCTGCTGGCGGTGGAGCTCAGCGCCCGGATGAGCGGCGCGCCCGTGCCGGCCGACGACGACGCGTTGCCCTGGGACACCTGACCGGCCCGGCCCCTTCTTTTGGGGACGTGTTAGGGGCACCCGGCCGGAGCCATGCTGGCTGGAGCGACCCAACTTCCCGGCCGGGCCGGCCGGCACCGCGCCGCGGTCGCCGGCCGCGAGCAGTCACCGGAGGAACGACCACAGTGGACCAGGCGGAACCGGTAGCGATCATCGGCATGGCCGGGCGCTTTCCCGGTGCCGACGACGTCGGCGAGTTCTGGTCGAACCTGGTCGCCGGCCGCGCCAGCTTCGTGCGCTTCGACGACGACCTCCTGGTCGCGCACGGCGAGCCGCCGGAGCGGGTGGCCAACGACGCCTACGTCCGGGTGCGGCCGTGCCCGCCGGCCATGGACCTGATGGACACCACGCTGTTCGGGATGACCGACCAGGACGCGCGGCTGCGCGACCCGCAGCACCGGGTGTTCCTGGAGATCGCCCACGCGGCCCTGGAACACGCCGGCCACGACCCGCACGGGCACCCGGACCGGATCGGCGTGTTCGCCGGCGCGAACGGCAGCCGCTACCGCGCCGAGAACCTGGAACGGTCCGGGACGGCCGCGTCGGTGGGCGAGCGGGCGGTGGACTTCGCCACCCATCCGGACTACCTGCCCACCTTCGTGTCGTACAAGCTGGGGCTGCGCGGCCCGAGCATGGCCGTGCAGACCGCGTGCTCCACCTCGCTGGTCGCGGTGCACGTCGCCTGCACCGCCCTCCGGGCGGGGGACTGCGGGCTGGCGATCGCCGGCGGGGTGGACCTCGAGCTGCCGGTGTGCCGCGGATACTCCTATGTGGACGGTGGGCTGACCGCCCGGGACGGCGTGCCCCGGCCGTTCGACCGGGACGCCACCGGCACCAACTTCGGCTCCGGCGTCGGGGCAGTCGTGCTCAAGCGGCTGTCGTCGGCGCTGGCCGACGGCGACCGGGTGCACGCCGTCGTGCTCGGCTCGGCGGTCACCAACGACGGCGACCAGCGGGCCGGGTTCGCCACTCCCGGCGTCGCCGGCCAGGCCGACTGCGTGCACGAGGCGATGACCCGCGCGGGCGTGGACCCGCGCGGCGTGTCCTACGTGGAGGCGCACGGCACCGCGACGCGGCTGGGCGACCCGATCGAGGTCGCCGCGCTGACCAAGGCCTACCGACGCCTGGCCGGTGACGCCCCGCTGCCGACCGGCTGGTGCGGCATCGGCTCAGTGAAGGGCAACGTCGGTCACCTGGGACAGGCCGCCGGGATCACCGGCCTGATCAAGGCGGTGCTGGCGCTGGCCCACGAGGCCATCCCGGCCAGCCTGAACTTCCGGGAACCGAACCCGGAGCTGAACCTGGCCGGCGGCCCGTTCTTCGTCAACGACACGCTGCGGCCGTGGCCCCGGCAGCCGGGATCGCCGCGGCGGGCCGGCGTCAGCTCGTTCGGCGTCGGCGGCACCAACGCGCACGTCGTGCTCCAGGAGGCGCCGGAACCCGACGGCCGCGACACGCCCGCGCGGGACCGGGAACTGATCGTGTGGTCCGCGATGGACGGTGTCGCCGCGGACCAGTTGCGGGAGTCGCTCGCCGGATACTTCGCCGACCTGGCCGGCGCGGAGTTCGCCGACGCGGCTCACACCCTCCGGGTCGGCCGCACGCCTCGGCCGTATCGCGGCGCGGTGCTGGCCAGGGACGGCAAGGAGGCCGCCGAGCTCCTGCGTGCTGACAACGTCAGCCGCGGGAACGGCTCGCGCCCGGTCTGGCTTCGGTTCGCCCCGATGGGCCCGGAACAGCTGACGTCCGCGCGGCGGGGCTACCACGGCGAGCCGGTCGTCCGCACCGGCTGCGACGCCGCTTTCGACCTGCTGCGGCAATTGTTGGACGTCGATCTGCGCGCACTGTGGCTGGCCGACGACGGTCCAATTGACGCGGATGCCTTGGCGCCATTGCAGTTCGTCGTCCAGTACACCTTCGCGCACTACCTGATCCATCTCGGCGTCCGGCCCGCGCTGCTCACCGGGCAGGGCATCGGCGAACTGGTCGCCGCCGCCGTCGCGGGGGTGTTCGGGATGGCGGACGGGCTTCGCATCGCCGCCGCGCTGGCGTCGGGAAGCGAGGACCGGTACGCGGATGCCTTGGCGGCCAGCACACCGCGGCTGCCGCGCCGGCAGCTGGCGTTCGCCAGCACCGGTGGGCCCGTGCCGGCCGAAGATGTTGCCACCGTGTCGTTCTGGGCCGCCTGGCGTGACCGTGAGGCGCACTCGGGCGTGGTACCCGACGACGCCCTCGTCGTGGAAATCGGCGCCGGCACGGTGGATGAGGCGCTCGTCGAGCTGTGGACCGCCGGGCAGCCGATCGACTTCGGGCGCCGTGACGCCGGTCGCGGCTACCGGCGGGTGCCCGCGCCCGGCTACCCGTACCAGCGAACGCGGCACTGGGTCGACGTGCCCGCGCAACCGCAGCCGGCCCGCCCGGCGCCCGAAACCGACGACGTGGCCGGGGTTCTGCTGTCGATGTGCGCGCAAACCCTCGACCTGCCGGAGCTCGGCCACCAGGACGACCTGCTCGATCTGGGCGTCGACTCGTTCGGCGCGATCCGGGTGGCGATGTGCGTGCAGGAACGGTTCGGCGTGGAGCTGGACCCCATCACGGTGTTCGAACTCGGCACCGTCGAACGAATCGCGCGGACGGTGACCGAGTCGCGTGACAACCGGACAGCGGCGAAGTGACGGGGGTGTCATGGCAGAAGCCAGTACCGGAGCCGGGATCGCCGACGTGTCGGTGTTCATCCCGGCCCACAACGCGGCCCGCACGGTGGGCCGCTGCGTCGAGACCACGCGCCGGTGCGTCGGCGCGGACGTGCGGATCGTCGTGATCGACGACCGGTCCACCGACGGCACCGGCGACATCGCCCGGCGGGCCGGCGCGGAGGTGGTCAACACCCCGCCCGGCACCGGCGGCCTGGGCACCGCCCGCAACCTCGCCCTGCGCAGCTGCCGCACCCGGTACCTCGCGTTCCTCAACTCCGATTGCTACCCCCACCCGGACTGGCTGCGGGTGCTGCACGCGGAACTGACCGCCGCGGGCGCCGTGATCGCGGGTGGCCGGCAGGACGAGTTGCGCGACGGCACGATCGCCGAGCGGTGGAAGGCGGTGCACCTACGCCAGGACCTCGGCGACCGAGACATCGACGACCCCGACTTCCTGTCCGGCGGCAACCTCGTCATCGACCTGACCCGCCTGCACGGCACCGACTTCGATCCGGCCCACACCATCGCCTACGAGGACGTCGCGTTCTGCCGCAAGCTGCGCGCCGCCGGGGAGCGCCTGGTCTATCGGGCCGCGGCCGCCGTCGACCACGACCACCACGAGACGCTGCGAACCCTGCCCCGCAAGGTGTGGTCCTACGGGGCGTTCAGCACCTCGGTCGGTCCGTACCACGGCGTGGGCGGGGCGCTGCGGGCCTTCGTGCGTATGCACCGCCGGCCCCACGACCAGATCCGCACCGCGATCAGGGCCGACCTGAAAGCGGCCCGCCTGGGCTTCCTCGCCGTCGATCTGGGCCTGCTCGCCGCCTCGCTGACGATGTTCGTCGCCGCGGGCGTCCGCACGTCCCCGCCCGCCCCTTCAACCCGAGGACAACGATGAGCAACAGCTTCCCGCGAGTGATGATCTTCCCGATCACCATGACGTGCAACAGCAAGTGCCGCAGCTGCGGCATCTGGCGGCTGCCCGAGTCGGACAAGGAGCACTCCGGCGCCGACCTGCTGGCCAAGGTGGAGAGCGACCCGTTCCTGCGGGCGCACGTGGAGTCGGTGAACCTCAGCGGCGGCGAGCCGTTCACCCATCCCCGGATCGCCAGGCTGATGCTGGGCATGCTGGAGAACTACGAGCGGATCAAGGAGATCTGCATCAACACCGACGGGCACCTCAAGCGCGAGATCAAGGACGCGCTCGAGCTGACCCTGCCGCGGTGCCGGGAGCGCGGCGTGAAGCTGCGGGTCTACATCTCCCTGGACGGCATCGGCCAGGCGCACGACCGGCACCGCCGGCACCCGGGCGCCTTCCAGCTGGCCGACGAGGCGCTGAACTTCCTGGCCGCGCAGGCCAAGGAGTGGCCGGACACGCTGCGGGTGACCGCCAGCTTCACCATCACCGACCGCAACGTCAGCCAGATCCTGCCGGTGTTCCACTACGTCCGGTCGCTGGGCGTGCGGGTGGACTACAACCTGGCGGCGCGGCCCGAGGTGTTCATCGGCGGCGCCGGCCTCGAGCGCCGGTTCCAGGTCAGCGACGAGCAGTTCCAGCAGGTCCGGGCGGCCATCGCGGAGGTCTGCCAGCACCCGGAGAACATCAACTTCTCCAGCCGGTTCTACAACACCATGCTGGAGACGCTGGAGAGCGGCCGGCGCCAGCGCGGCTGCTTCTTCCCGGACAAGGGCTTCGTGCTGATGCCCGACGGCAAGGCCTACATCTGCGGCACGTTCCTCGACTTCTTCATCGGCAACCTGCTCACCGACGACTTCCAGTCCATCTGGGAGGGCGCGGACCGGCGCAGCTGCCGGGAGAACCTGATCCCGGGCAAGTGCGAGTCCTGCTTCTCGAACTCGTACGAGGACTGGGATCTTGCGGTTGGCGCGCTGGTATGAGCACCGCCGTCGGCCCGGAGCGGGCCACGGCGCGGCGGTCCGGCGACGGCATCCTGATCATGTCGCTGGCCACCGCGTGCGGGTGCGACTGCGTGTTCTGCGGGCTGCCCGACAGCCGGCCGCACACCGTGCTCGACCGGTCGGCGCTGGTCACGGCGCTGGAGCACCCGCCGGACGGGGACCGCTGGGAGGAGGTCAACATCACCGGCGGGGACCCGCTGGTGATCCCGGCCGCCCGCCGGCTGTTCCCGGACCTGCTGGCCCGGCGTGACCGCTACGAGCGGCTGAGCGTGTCCAGCGCGGGCGTCCCGGCCGGGCCCGCGCTGACCGGCCTGCAGGCCCTCGACGACGGCCACCCGCTCGACCTGTACGTGTCCCTCGACGGGGTCGGCGAGGTGCACGACCGGGTCCGGCGCCGGCCGGGCGCGTTCGCCGAGGCGACCCGGTTCGTGGCCGAGGCCCGCCGGCGCGAGAACGTGCACATCGCCCTGACGTGCGTGATCAACCGGCTCAACGTGGACCGGCTGGACGAGCTCGCCGACTACGCCGAGGCGCAGCGCCTGCCGGTGTCCTACGCCGTGGTCAACCGGTCCGACCACTACATCAACAGCCTGCCGCTCTACCAGGACGTCAGCCTCGACGCCGAGCAGTCGGCGCGGGCCGTCGACTTCCTCACCCGGCGCAGCCGGCAGCGCCTGGACACCGACCTGCGGCGGGTGCTTCGCGGCGAGCCGCGGGAGCTGCCGTGCCGGTTGCTGCACAAGGGCGTGCTGCTGACCTCCGACGGCGCCACCGCGATCTGCGGGACCAGCCAGCGGATGGTGCTCGCCGAGAAGCTGCCGTCCGACGGGGCGGAGCTGGCTCCCGCGTGGACCGCGGCGCTGGACCGCCGGCCGCAGCTGCTGGCGGCCGGCGCCGGGCAGACGTGCCAGACCTGTACCACCAACTGCTTCGCGTGGAGGACCTCCGATGGACCAGTACCCTCGTGACCCCGCGATCGGCTGGCCCGAGGTCGCGGTCCTCCCGGTGACGTACCTGTGCAACGCGCACTGCGACATGTGCGCGTTGGGCGACCTCAACCAGCGTGAGCGGCTGTCCGACGACCGGCTCGCCGAGATCTTCGGCCACGCGTCGGTGGCGGACACGCTGCGGGCCATCAACTTCACCGGCGGCGAGCCGACCCTGCGCAAGGACCTGCCGCAGCTGGTGGCCCGGCTGGTCGACTCGTGCCCCAACCTGGAGAGCTTCTCGCTGAACTCCAACGGCATGCTGCGGCCGAGCTTCGAGCGCATCCGCGGCGTGATCGACGTGGCCCGCTCCCGCGGCAAGAAGCTCTACCTGTTCATCAGCCTGGACGGCGTGGGCCGGCTGCACGACGAGATCAGGGGTGTCCGGGGGGCCTTCGAGAAGACCGTGCGGACCATCGACGCGGTGCGCGCGCTGAACGTGCCGGCCACGCAGCTGAGCCTCGGCGTCTCGGCCACGGCCACGTACAAGAACATCGACCATCTCGGCGACGTGCTCCAGTTCGCCGTGGAGCGGGACATCGCGGTGTCGTTCACGTTCCCGATGGAGACCGACGTCTACATGAACAACGCCGACCGGGTCGGCCGGTTCCACGCCGACCGGGAGATGGTCGACCGGTTCGTGGCGTTCCTGGACACGCTGGAGCCGCACGCGGACCGGATCAGCCCGCCGATGTCGTTCTACCGCAGCCTGCAGGCGACGCTGCGGGGGGAGCGGCGCACCGCGCCGTGCATCTTCCAGCGCGGTGGCTTCTTCCTGGAGCCCACCGGCGAGGTGCGGCCGTGCTGGCGCTCGTCGGACCTGCTGTTCGGCTCGGTCGCGGAGAACACGTTCGAGGAGGTCTGGTTCGGCGACCAGCGGCGTCGGATCGTGCAGACCATCGAGGAGGACTTCTGCAGCAGCTGCCCGAGCCCGTGCTACGTCGGGTTCCCGTCGCCGCTGCTGGGGCCGCCGCCGGTCGTGGGGAGCGGCTGATGGCCGGGATCAGCGTGGTCGTCATCTGCCGCAACGAGGCCCGTTACCTGGACGGGTGTCTCGCGGCGATCCGGGGGGCCGCCGAGCACACCCGGATGGCCGTGCAGGTGGTGGTCGTGGACGGCCGGTCGACGGATGCGACGGTCGCGGTCGCCACCGCCTGGCGGCCCGTGCTGGACCTGGACGTCGTGCGGTGCACCCGCGCCGGCTACGCCCACCAGCGCAACGCCGGCGTCGCCGCGGCCCGCCACCCCTGGGTGGCCTTCGTCAGTGCGGACGTGCGGGTCGGTCCGGACTGGCTGGCCGAAGTGGAGCGTGTGCCGGTCCACGAGTACGACGTGCTGCTCGGCCGGTTCACGCTGACCACGCCGCCCGGCCGCCGGCCGTGGCTGGCCGCGCTGACCACGACCGTCTACCCGACGTCCACCGACGATCCGTTCGTGGAACGGTGCAGCACCGTGCATCTGCTGGCCCGCAAGGAAATCCTGGCGGCGGTGCCGTTCGACGAGCGGCTGCCCGCCTGTGAGGACAAGGATCTGGCGGTGCGCCTTCGGGCCGTCGGCGCGCGGGTCGGTGCCCTCGGCCACCGGCCGGAGCACATCGCGCGGGAGAGCGTGCCCGCCGCGTTGACCAAGCTGTACCGGGAAGGCGTCGCGCTCGGCCTGCTGGCGCGCCGGCACGGTCCCGGCTTCCCGGACCTGTTCGGCTGGCGGCGGGCCACCATGCGGTCGGCCGCGTGTCTGCTCGCCGGTGCCGCGGTGGCCGCGGCGGTGCCGAGCGTCCCGGCCGTGCGGCTGCTGGCCGGCGCGGCGCTCTGGATCGCCGCCGGTGCCCGCAATCCGCGTGGATGGTCCAAACGCGACCGGCGGTTTCCGGTGCTGCCGCTGGTCGGGCTGCACGCGGCCGCGATGACCGCGGCCGGCGTCGGCTACCTGGTCGGCCGGATCCGGCCGGCCGCCTCCGAGGACGTGACGGCACCGGTGAGGGAGGGACAGGATGGGCGAGCACGTGTACGCGCTGCCGGCGCAGATCGCGGAGGTCAGCCGGGACGCCACGCTGCTGCGCAGGTTCCGTGACCTGCTCGCGCGGCTGCGCCCGGAGGAGGCGTTCGGCGCCCGCGACAAGATCGCGATCAAGATGCACGTCGGCGGCCCGGACAGCTACACCACCGTGCACCCGCAGTTCGTGCGAGCGCTGGTGGACCGGTTCGCCGACCGGGACAACTTCCTCTACGTGGTCGACGAGCACCGCGCCGTGCGCACGGCCTGGCAGCGCGGCTACACGCAGGAGACGCTCGGCGCGCCCGTGTACCCCATCTCCGGTGTGGTGGACCGCTACCTGGAGGACCGGGCGGTCACCGACTCGCCGTACTTCGACGAGATCAAGGTGTCCGGCATGGTCGCCCACGCCGACGGGCTGATCGTGGTCTCGCACGCGAAGGGGCACGCATCCTGCGGATTCGGCGCGGCGATCAAGAACATCGGCATCGGCTGCGTCGCGCAGCAGACGCGCAACCACATCCACACCTTCGAGAACCACGACAACTGGCGACTGGACGTGCTGGAGCGGACCGAGCGGCCGCACGAGGCGCTCGCGCAGGACACCGACGGCGGCCGGCACTTCTCCTACGCGCTGGCCCGCTCGGCCCACGAGGTGCTGCGCGGCTTCGAGCGGGAGAAGGTGCTGTGCCTGAACGTGGCGCTCAACGTGCACCCGTACTGCGACTGCTGGGGGCTGTCGTCGCCGTCGTTCGTCCCGGACATCGGGCTGTTCCTCGGCCACGACCCGGCCGACGTGGACGAGGCGACGCTGCGGGCGGTGCAGGACGCCCCCTTCGTCCCGGCCGCGCTGCCGGACTTCATGGTCCCGGCCGACGCCGCCCGCACCGAGTCCGGGCACACCCTGGAACGCCTGCACGGCAAGAACCCCTGGCACGCGATCGAGGCCTTCCGGCTGCTGTCCGCTGCCACCGCGCGGGAACCCGCGGCCGAAGGAGGAGGATGACATGCAGATCGTGCAGCAGCACATCCAGGACCACCGCGAGGAGTTCCTGGCCGCGTACCGGGAGCTGCGCCCCATCGGCCGCTTCGAGATCGAGGTGCGGCTGGACTGGCGCTGCAACGCCAAGTGCAAGTTCTGCGGCGTGTGGAAGTACAGCCGGGACGGCATGCTGCCGGTCAGCCGGTGGCAGGAGCTGTTCGACGAGCTCGCCGGGCTCGGCCTGGCCCACGTGCTGTTCACCGGCGGCGAGCCGATGCTGTACCCGGACTTCCTGCCGATCATCGAGCACGTCGACTCGCTCGGCGTGCACACCGCGATCATCACCAACGGCAGCCTGCTCGACGAGGAGCGGGTCCGGCGGCTGGCGGCGCTGAAGGGACTGGAGCAGATCACCGTCTCGCTGGACAGCGCCGATCCGGCGGTGCACGACGAGGTCCGCAAGATGCGCGGACTGTTCCGGCGCGCCACCAAGGGCATGGCCCGGCTGCGCGAGCTGGCGCCGCACATCCGGTTGGTGGTCAACACGGTCGTGTCGGCCTCCACCGCCGCCACGGTGAAGGACCTGCTCACGCTGCCGGTCACCCCGGACCACCTCCGGGTGTTCCCGGTCGGCCTGGACATGGCGTGGCTGGACTCGCTGTCCGGGGTGGCGGAGAACGACTGGGGGCCGTGGGCGGACGAGGCGAAGACCGAGCGGCTGACCGACGAGGCCGTCGCCGAGGTGCGCGGCCACCTGCGGGAGTTGGCCGAGCGGGCGGCCGAGGCCGGGGTCAGCGTGGAGCTGGACCGGCTGCACCACGACGGTCCGTTCACCGGCGACTGCGTGGTTCCCATGGGGCACTTCGTGATCCAGCCGGACGGCGACGTCTACCCGTGCTGCCACGTGCAGGACGAGCCCAACCGGATCGGCCGGCTGGCCACCCAGTCGGTGGCGGAGATGCTGGCCGGCGACGCGTACCGGAGCTGCCTGGCCAACCTGCGACCGGCGACCCTGCCGGCCTGCCGGAGCTGCTCGCGGTACCGCAGCTTCAACGAGGAGGCCGGCCGGCTGACCATGATCGGGATGCCGAGCGTGGCCGGGGGCCCGGCGTGACCACCGGCGTGTCGGTCATCGTCCCGTCCTACGAGGCGTGGCCCATCCTGCACCGCACGCTGGCCGCGGTGGTGCACGACTGCCGGCTGCTGGCCGCGCCGTGGGAGGTCCTTGTCGTCGACAACGACAGCGGCGCGGAGTTCCACCGGCGGGCCGGCGAGTTCGTGCGGCACAACGACGGCGTCCGGCTGGTCGCCCGGCGCGACCTGGCCGGCCGGAACTTCCAGCCCGGCGCCGCCCGCAACCTCGGCGTGGACCACGCCCGGCACGAGTGCCTGGTGTTCCTCGACGCGGACTGCATCCCCGCCGAGGGCCTGGTCGAGACCTACCGGCGGCTGGCCGGCGGACGGCGCGACACCGTGTTCGTCGGCCACCGGGTGTTCGTCGACAGCGCGCCGGTCGGAGCCGACGAGCTGGCCGCCGACCGCGGGTTGCTGGACAAGCTGGAGCCGGTCGCGTCGACCAGCAACTACGGCAGCCCGGTGGAGCGCCGGATGCCCGAACTGCTCGCCCTGGCCGACCATCCCCGCCCGTACGACTGCATGTACGCGTGCAACATGGCGATGCACCGGGACTGCCTGGGCGAGCTGAGGTTCGCGGCGGTGTTCGACGGGCGGTGGGGGTACGAGGACATCGAACTGGGCTACCGGCTGCACGAGGCCGGCCGGAAGTTCCGGTACGTGCCGGAGGCTGCGGTGTACCACCAGGAGGGCGGCTCGCTGTCGCCGGCGGATCGGGCCGCCGGCCGCCGGCACAACTTCGCCATCGCCGACACCATGATCGACGGGTTCGCCCGCTACCGGCACGGCATCAGCCGGCGCGGCGCGGTCCCGACCCGGTCCGAGCACGGAGGCGCCGGGTGCACCTCGGACTCATGACACCCGAGTGGTTCGAGGACGAGCCCGGCGGCGGCATCGGCACGTACTGCCGGGTGACCGCGGCCGCCGTGGCGGCGCTCGGCCATCGGGTGACGGTCTTCGCCGCCACCGCGCGGGACGGCCGCGCCGCGGACGCCGGCGTGCGGCCCGTGGTCTGCGACCCGGCTGACGCGTTCGGCTGCGCGCAGGCGTTCCGGGACGCGTGGCTGGACCTGCCGGCGGCGGACCGGCCGGACGTGATCGAGGCCGCCGACTACTGCGGTGTGGCCGCGCTGGTGGCCGAGTCGCCGGGCGCGCCGCCGGTCACCACCCGCCTGCACCTGCCGTTGGAACTGCTGATCCGCCGTAACGGCGGCGGCCGCATCTACCGGGACGACCAGCGGCGAATGGACCTGGAGCGCCGGCAGGTCCGGCACTCCGCCCAGCTGACCAGCCCCAGCCGGTGGCTGGCGCGGGAAGCCGTCGCGCTGTGGGACCTGCCGGAGCCACCTGTGGTCATCCCCAACCCCGTCGCCGCGGACTGGCTGGTGCCGGCGCCCGCAGCCCGCCGCGACGGGCCGCCACGGCTGCTGTACTTCGGGCGGATGGAGCACCGCAAGGGCGTGCTCACCCTCGCCGAGGCGGTCGCCCGGCACTTCGCCGCGCCGGCCGAACTGACCTTCGCCGGCGGCGACACCCGCTGGCAGGGTCGGTCGGTCACCGACCTCGTCCGCGACCGGCTGCAGGATCGGCCGGCCGGGGTGGATTGCCGCTTCCTGCCGGCGCAGCCCCCGGCGGCGATGCGCGCCGAGATCGACCGGTGCGACCTGGTGGTGCTGCCGTCCCGGTACGAGAACTTCCCCTACACGTGCCTGGAGGCGATGGCCCGGGGCAAGCCGGTGCTGGCCACGGCCGGCAGCGGGTTCGACGACATCGTCCGACCCGGGCGCACCGGCTGGTTGGTCCCGCCGGACGACCCGGACGCGCTGGCCGACGCCCTGGCGGCGTGCCTCGCCGACCCGGAGCGGCTCGCCCTCGCCGGCCGGGAGGCCCGGCGGGACGTCGCCCGGCTCGTCGCCGGCCAGGTGGTCCCGACGCTGGTCGCCCGCTACCGCATGGTCGTGAAGGAGCCGGTGGGATGAGCGCGCAGCCGCTGGTGCTGGTCACCAACGACGACGGCATCGCCGCCACCGGCCTGGTGTCCGCGGCCCGGGCGGTGCGGGCCGCCGGCGCGCGGCCGCTCGTGGTCGCGCCGGACCGGGACCAGTCGGGCAGTGCCATGGCGCTGGGCGAGTTCGCCGGCGTCTGGGTCCGGGCGGACGAGGTGGACTGGTCCGGCCACGGGTTGGCCGGCGTGCCGGTGTACCAGGCCCCCGCCTACCCGGCCACGCTGGTGACGCTGGTCGCGAACGGCGCGCTGGGGTCGCGGCCGGACATGGTGCTCGCCGGCGTCAACCACGGCGCCAACACCGGCATCGGCGTGGTGCACTCGGCGACCGTGGGCGCCGCGTTGACCGCCGGCCTGGCCGGCATCCCCGCCCTGGCCGTGTCGGTCGGCAGGCAGTCCAAGGAGGTCCGGTGGACGCTGTGCGAGCAGGTCGTCGCCGCGGTGGTCGCGGCGCTGGCGCTGGAGCCGGTCCCGCCCGGTGGGGCGCTGAACGTGAACCTGCCGGCGGCGCCGCCGACCGACCCGGCGGGCGTCGCCTGGCGGCCGCTGGCCACCTTCGGCACCTCTATTGGACGGCTGGAACGGCGCACGGAGCCGGGCGGCGCGACGGCGGTGCGCATGGTGTTCGACCAGACCACGCGGGAGCTCGATGCCGATGGCGACAGTGGTGCGCTCCTGCGCGGCGAGGTCACGTTGACGTGGTTGGCACTGCCGCACGCCCCGCGGCCCGACGCCGGCTGGCGCGGTCGGCTGCTGGAGCGGATCCGCGACCGTTGGCCGCGCGGCGGTTCGCCGGCGGCCGAGATCGCGACCGGCCACCGGCTGGTAGGATCACAGCCCCGGCACATCCCCGAAAGTCTTCAGGAGCAACCCGAACATGCCGTCCGAAGTCCGTGACGTCCGCGTCACCCCGAGGGCGGGGAGCTGAGATGCCGGAGTACGCGATCCTCATCTCGCCGTCCACCAACCGGGTCTACGCCGAGACCGCGCAGCAGATGATGCGCAGCGAGATCGGGGTGTTCGGGCAGACCATTCTGGACGGTCGGGTGCACGAGCTGGCCGACACCACCATCGGCGGCGTGCCGTACCTGCGCATGGTGGCCGACGATCTGTCCGATGAGGACATCTCGGCGCTGTCCAACCTGTCCTCGGTGTACGCGCTGTTCGAGGTGCGCGGCGAGCTGTTGAAACCGTTGCCGTTCACCCCGTTGGACCGGTTCTCCAGCGACCTGCTGACCATCCAGAAGTACGTCGGCAAGACCAACGAGCAGTTCACCAAGCTGCTGCTGAACGTCACCGCGGTGTCCACCGACGCGCCCCGGGACTTCCTGAGCCGCCCGCTGCGCGTGTTCGACCCGATGTGCGGCCGCGGGACCACGCTGAACCAGGCCAGCATGTACGGCTTCGACGCGTACGGTGTGGACATCGACGGCAAGGACTTCGAGGCGTACTCGCACTTCATCCGCACGTGGCTGAAGAACAAGCGGCTCAAGCACACCGCGCAGACCGTGCCGGTGCGGCGCAACCGCGAGATGCTCGGCCGCCGGCTGGAGATCGGCTTCGGCGTGACCAAGGAGCTGTACAAGGCCGGCGAGGTCCGCACCATCGACTACGTCAACGCCGACACCCTGCGGGCCCGGGAGTTCTTCGGCCGGGACAGCTTCGACATCCTCGTCACCGACACGCCCTACGGGGTGCAGCACGGCTCGACGCGGGAGGACGCGCTGTCGCGCAGCCCCCTGCGGCTGCTGGAGAGCGCCGTGCCGGTGTGGGTCCAGCTGGTGCGTCCCGGCGGCGCGCTGGGCCTGTCGTGGAACACCTATGTGGGCGATCGGGACGCCCTCGCCGGGATCCTGCGCGACAACGGGCTGCAGGTTCAGGACTCGGACGCCTATCTGGGTTTCCGCCACCGGGTGGACCAGGCGATCGTGCGTGACCTGATCGTGGCGCGCAAGCCCGCGAACTGACCCGGGCGACGCCCCCTTCGCGGGCGCGCCGGCTCGCGGACGTCGACAACACGGGAGGGGCGACGGATGTGGGTTCTGGGAATCAACTGGAAGTGGCACGACGGCGCGGCGGCGCTGGTCGACGGTGACGGCCGGATCGTCGCCCTCGCCGAGGAGGAGCGGTTCACCGGGGTCAAGCACGCCTGGGACACCTATCCGACGCGGGCCGTGCAGCACTGCCTGGCGCAGGCCGGGATCACCTGGCGGGACCTCGACCACGTCGCGATCGGCTGGGATCTGCCCCGGCTGATCCCGTGGCAGGACGAGCAGCGCGCCGAGTTGTACACGGCGTTGTTCGGGCCGGCGGCCGCGCACGGGCCGGGCCCCGAGCTGGTGTTCGTGGAGCACCATCTGGCCCACGCGTACTCGGCGTTCCACGCCTCCGGCTTCGATTCGGCCGGGGTGCTCGTGGTCGACGGCGCCGGCGAGGACGAGGCGATCTC
This sequence comes from Kutzneria kofuensis, assembly GCF_014203355.1. NCBI lineage: Bacteria > Bacillati > Actinomycetota > Actinomycetes > Pseudonocardiales > Pseudonocardiaceae > Kutzneria > Kutzneria kofuensis. The sequence goes on along the minus strand of NZ_JACHIR010000005.1, from coordinate 146,368 downwards.
CATCTTCGCCGCCGACCGTGCCGGCGCCCTGACCCTGAAACGGCACTGGCCGCGGGCGTACTCGCTGGGCGCGATGTACGATGCCGCCACCCGGCTGCTCGGCTTCGGCGCCCTGGGCGCGGGCAAGACGATGGGGCTCGCGCCGTACGGCAACGACAGCGACAGCACGGTTCTCGCGATCGGGGACCTGGTCGAGGGCCCCGGCGCCCGGCCGGGGCCGCCCTTCGACTGGCCGACCGAGATGCATTACAACGACTTCTGCGAGCAGTGGATGTCGGCGATGACCGACCGGTTCGGCGAGGTCACCAAGCCGGCGGAGCACCTCGACGCGGACCCGGTCGCGGTGCGGCTGGCGGCCAGCGCCCAGCGGACCGTCGAACGCGCTGTCCGGGCCCTGCACGCCGAGACGGTGTGCGCCACCGGCAGCCCGGCCGTCTGCCTGGCCGGCGGCGTGGCGCTGAACTGCGTGGCCAACGGCCAGCTGCCGGAACCGGTCTACATCCCGCCGTTCCCGCACGACGCCGGGGTGGCGCTCGGCGCGGCGTGGTCGATCAGCCCGCCCCGGCGGCCGGCGCTGCTGGACTCGCCGTACCTGGGCGCCGGCCCGCGGATCGGCGGCGAGGTCGACGCGTTGCGCGAGGCGGGTTTCGACGTCCGCGAGCTGACCCCGGCCCGGGTTCTCGACCTGCTGATGGACGGCGGGATCGGGGCGATCGTGGAGGGACGGGCCGAGATCGGGCCCCGCGCGCTGGGCCACCGGTCGATCGTGGCCGTGCCGAATCCGGCCGGCACGCGCGACCGGGTCAACACGCTCAAGGGCCGTGAGCAGTGGCGCCCGCTGGCGCCGGTGACGCTGCCCGGTCATGCCCCGCGCCTGTGGCCCAGCCAGGGAATGCGGGAGCTGTACATGGTCGGCACGGCCACGGTCGGCGCGTACGGGCGCGAGGTGATGCCAGCGCTGGTGCACGTGGACGGCACGACCCGGCCGCAGGTCGTGTCCGGCGGCAAGGCGCCGATCCTGGAGGGGGTGCTGGCGGCGATGGAGGAAGCCGGTGTGCCGCCGGTGCTGATGAACACCTCGTTCAACGGGCCGGGCGAGCCGATAGTCGACTCGGCGGCGGACGCGGTCCGCGCCTTCACCCGGCTGGGCCTGGACTTCCTCGTCCTCGGCGAGCACGTGGCGGCCAAGCGCGGCCGCCAGCTGTAGCGTCGGCGGCCCGGTGGGCGTCACCCCACCGGGCTGCCTCGGTCAGACCAGCAGGTCGGCCACCCGCGCGTCCGGGTCGGCCGCGGCCGCGGCGACCAGCGCCAGGTACCGGTCCAGCAGCCGATCGACCGTGTCGTGGTCGAACAGTTCGGTGCTGTACGTGGCTTTCACCGCGAGGCCGGCGCCGGCCGGCATGACGTTGAAGACGAGCTCGTACCGGCTCAGCACGTGCTGGACCGGCACCGTGCGGCCGATGCTCAGCCGCTGGTCCGCGTCGGCGAGGCTGATGCCGCCGGGCCAGTAGGTGAACACCTGCCGGAACACCGGGGTGCGCCAGTCGTCGGCCGGCCGGATGAGCGGCAGCACCGCGTCGAAGTCGGCGTCGGCGTGCGCCATGCCGTCGAAGAAGCACTGCCGGGTCGCCAGGACCAGGTCGCGGAAGCTGATGTCGGCCCAGGCCCGGACCCGCAGCGCCAGCATGCCGGCCTTGTGCCCCACGTGGGGCCGGTCCCGCTCGTCCCGGCGTTCGGTCACGAGGGTCCCGACGGTGAGGTCGGGGCCGGCGCCGTGCGCCATGAGCAGCGCGTAGAAGCCGCCGAGCAGCAGTATGTTGTTGGTGGCGCGCAGCTGTTTGCGCAGCGTCTGGAGGCTGGCGAGGACCCGGTCGTCCAGGGCGACGACCCGCGTGTGCCCGGCGAAGGTGCGGGGTTCCGACACCCGCTGGTGACCGCGCAGAACCATGTCCCGCGGGTCGTACCCGGCCAGGTGGTCACGCCAGTAGGCCAGCGAGGCGGGCGGCACGCTCACGGCCGGCGGCTCGGGGGGCGTCACTTCCTCCTCGTCCGGCGAGCCGCCCTGGCCCAGCAGCTGGTAGGTGCGGTCCAGCTCGTCCAGCAGGGTGGCCGCGGAGGTGGCGTCCACCGCGATGTGATGCACGACGATCACGAGCACGGCCGGACCCGCGCCGGCCTCGGCCACCAGGGCCGATCGCAGCGGCAGCTCGCGGGTGACATCGAACGGGCGCGCCACCAGCCGCTCGACCACGCTGCCCAGCCGTCCCCGATCGACCTGGACGACGGGCAGCTCGACCCGCACGTCGTGGCGCGGCGTCGTGCGACGGACGAAGCCGCCCTCGCCGTCCGGGGGGAACGTGGTGCGCAGCGCCGGATGCCGGCGCAGCAGCCATTCCATCGCTCGCTCGACCATGCGGGCGTCGAAGTCGGGCGCGCATTCGAAGGCCCAGCCGATGTTGCTCAGACCGGCCTCGGGGGCCAGCGTCTGCAGGATCAGGAAACCGAGCTCTCGGCCGATTGGCCTATCCCGCTGGGGAATCGCGGTGCCGGTCACGCGCCGGCCTCGGCGGCGGGCAGCCGCGAGCCCAGCAGCTCGGCGAAGTTGCCGGTGTAGAAGCGTTCCTGCACGTCGGCGGGGGTGTCGGCCAGCTGGGTCTCGAACGCGCCGAGCGGGTCACGGCCGCCCTCGGGGTGCGGGTAGTCGGTGGAGAACATGAACAGGCCGGGCTCGGCGGTGGCCAGCGGCGCGACCCGCTCGGCGAACATCGGCGTGAACTTCAGCCGGTCGCGCACGTACTCCGACGGCCGCAGGCGCAGCTTGGCCAGGGTCTCCTCGGTCTTGCGGAAGAACCCGTGCGCCAGGTCCAGCCGTTGCATCCAGGCCGGCACCCACGACGCGCCGTGCTCGACGCATGCCCCGCGCAGGGCCGGGAACCGGTCCAAAACGCCGTCCAGCACGAGCACGGACAGGATCGTCTCCGGCAGCTGGTGCGCGACCATGAAGTCCTTGCTGCGCATGTTCTCCCCGCCGCCCAGGAAGTCGGCCGGCAGCGGCCGGCCGTTGCGGTTGAACACCGGGTCGAGCTGGCCGCCGCCGGTGCCGACGTGCAGCAGGAACGGGGTGTCGGCCTCGGCCAGGGTGGCCCAGAACGGGTCGAAGTCCGGGTGGCTGGGGGAGTTGCCGGTCGGTCGGGTGGGCGCGATCCAGATCGCGCAGCAGCCGACCGACAGCGCGTGGTCCAGGACGGCTTTGGCGCTGGGCCCGTCGTCCAGCGGAACCATGCCGACCGGCAGCAGCCGGCGGTCGGCCGAGCAGAAGTCCGCCACGCCCCGGTTGTGCGCGATCGCCGCGGCGGTGCGCAGCTCGAGGTCGGTGGAGGTGAGGAACTGGCCGCCGGCGTACGTGCTCAGCACCAGCTGGGCGCCGAAGCCGAGGATGTCCAGGATTCGGCGGCGTTCCTGAGGGTCGACCGCGCCGAGCGCGGCCCATCCCATCGCCGAGAACGGATTCGCCTCTGCCTGTTCCTGCAACCAGCGCTCCTCTTTGCGCAGGGTGGAAAAGGCGAGCGCGTCCGCCATGTCGCTGTTGAGGGAGGAGGGGCCGAATTCCGCGAGGCGGGGGCGGATTTTTTCGTCGGCGTAGCTTTCCAGCCAACCCGGAGTTTCCATGAGGTGACTGTCCGCGTCGTACCTGAGTCGCCGTGCGACTTCCGGCATCCGTGTCGCCATCCTTTCGATGGACGCCGTTCGGCGGAGTGAATGTGACCTCCGATCACCCGAACGCCGATCGATTTCGCCCTATTGCCGGTACGTCAGTGGGTCGGACCAGCCACGCACGCCAGGCCGCACACATCGGACAGAGGGTGTCAAGAACATATCGTCGGCGGTCGTCGCGACAAGTCCCCTGAATCGGCTACAGCTGCCGAGTATCTCCAGGCCACGGCCGGATATGGCACAGATGTTTCCCTTGACAGGTCGTCGGGGCGCAACTAGCATCGCAATTAATCCGACTGGGGGCGGTCAATGATCGAGGGGACAGTCACAAGTAATTCGGCCGGAATGGGCAATGAATAGGAATGCTCCCGGATGCTTCTGGGATTGTTTCGCTAATTCTGCGTCCGGGGGGATGAATGAACGTCGTGCGTATTCTCGGCTCGGATCCGCTGTTCGCGTTCGGGCTCACCGAGTTGCTGCGGACCGTCCACGAGTTCGAAGTCGTCCCGGGGCCGGACGACGAGCGCTGGGCCGGTCCGGCTGACGCGAAGCCGGCCGACGTCGTCGTGGTGAGCGTCCGCGGCCTTCCCGATCCGGTCGACATCAGCGCGGTCGCGCCGGTGTCGTCGGTGCTCGTGGTGAGCAGGTCGACCGATCCGGCGGACGCGCAGCACTGGTTCGCCGCGGGCGCGCTCGGCTACGTGCACTCCTCGGCTTCGCTGGCCACGATCCTCAACGCGGTGCGTTGCGTCGCCGCCGGCCGCCGGTTCCCCGAGGGAGACGGCGCGCAGATTCCCTGTCCGGACACGGCCGACGTGCTGTCCAACCGCGAACGCCAGGTGCTGGCCCAGATCTCCCAGGGCCGCACCCACTACCAGGTCGCGCGGGCACTGGGGATCAGCCAGCACACCGTGGACACGTACGTGAAGCGGGCGCGCAAGAAGCTCCAGCTGGGCAACAAGGCCGAACTGACCCGGGCCGCGATGGCCGGCCAGTTGACGCCGCTGACCCTCGCCGGCTGACCGGCGCGTACCGGAAGGACTGGCTGGTGACCGGAGCCGCGACGGACGTCCAGCGGCGGCTGGCGACCGTCGAGCAGGTGATGGTAGGCATCTCCACGGTGCTGTTCCGGCTGGCCGAGTACTGCTCGGCCCGGGATGTCGACCAGTCCGGGCTGACCGTCCACATCGGATACTCGTGCCGGGACTGGACCCGACACCGCTCGACCTGGTCCTGCCGTCCGTGACCGCCGGCCTGTTGGACTTCCCCGACGGCGACCCGCGGTGCGAGGAGTGGACGGCCCAGCCGTTCTTCGGCCCCTACCGGTCGGGCGACTGACGCCGTTGGCCGTCCCGGGCGGTGTGCCGGACCTCGTCGAGCAGCTCGGCGACGGGGCGCCCGGTTGCGGCCGCCACGCGGCGGACATCGTCGTACTCCGGCTGGACCGTGACCACCCGACCGCCCAGCAGTCCGCGCTTCACGTGCACCACCGCGCCGTCCACGGTCACCTCGACCTGGTCGCGGCGCAGCGAGCGGCGGCGTACCGGGGATATCCGGACGCCCAGGCTCGTGGTGTGCTCGAACACCAGCTCGCACACCAGGTCCACCCGGTCGGACGGCACGAGCGCGCTGAGCACGTGACCGGGCCGGCCCTTGCGCATCAGCACCGGCGTGCACCAGGCGTCGGCGGCGCCCGCGCGGCCGAGCTCGTCCAGCACGTCCGGCCACAGCCGGGGATCCAGGTCGTCGACTGTGGTGTCTATCCGGTACATCTCGCTGGTGACCGGATCGGCGGTCGCGGCCGCCGTGCCCACCAGGACGCGCACGACGTTCGGATGGCCGGCCGGGTCCCGGCTGCCGGCCCCGGTCCCGGTCGCCACCGGAACGCAGCTGGGCACGGTTCCCCATTCGGTGGCGAGCGTGCAGAGCAGCGCCGCGCCGGTCGGCGTGCACAGCTCCATGGTGGCCCGGTGTTCCGCCAGTGGCGCGCCGGCCTGCGTGAACAGCTCCAGCACCGCCGGCACGGGCACGGGGATCGGCCCGTGCGCCGCCGTGACGACGCCGGAGCCGACGGCGACCGGCGACACCACCCTCCGGGCGGCGCCGAGCAGGTCCAGGTCCGCCAGGGCCAGCGTGCAGCCGACCACGTCGGCGATCGCGTCCAGCGCGCCGACCTCGTGGAAGTGCACCTCGGCGACGTCGACGCCGTGCACCTTCGCCTCGGCCCTGGCCAGCCGCGTGAACGTGTCGTGCGCGAACCGGCGCACCGGTTCGTCGAACCCGCCGGCGTCCACCACGGCCAGGATGTCGGCGAGGTTGCGGTGGTGGGCGCCGGGCGGCGCGTCCACGATCGCCTGGGTGGCCCGCAGCCCGTGCCGGCGCACACTCCGCACGTCCAGGCCGATCGGCTCGACGGCGAGCCGGCGCAGGCCGTCACGCACCACGTCCAGCCGCGCTCCGGCGTCGAGCAGGGCGGCCAGCAGCATGTCCCCGGCGGCGCCGTTGCCCGCGTCCACCCACAGCAGCCTCACCGGTCGGTCCTCCTCGCGTCGGCGACGGTTCGGGCGATCCTGGCGGCGGCGACCGCCGCGCCGAACCCGTTGTCCACATTGACCGACAGCACGCCGGGCGCGCAGCTGTTGAGCATCGCGAGCCAGGCGGTGAGCCCGCCGAGGTGCCAGCCGTACCCGACGCTGGTCGGCACCGCGATCAGCGGCGTGCCGACCAGACCGCCCAGCACCGAGGGCAGCGCGGCCTCCATGCCGGCGACCGCGATCACCACGTCCGCACCGGCGATCCGGTCGCGCTGGGCCAGCAGGCGGTGCAGGCCCGCGACGCCGACGTCCACGATCTCGTCCGGCTCCGCCCCGAACGCGCGCACGGTCGTCGCCGCCTCGCGCACCACCGGCAGGTCGGACGTGCCCGCCCCGACGATCGCGACCCGGCCTCGCATCGGACCGTGGCCCAGCATCGCGGTCCGCCCGACCGGGTCGATCTCGGCCGCCGGCAGCGACTCCCGGCACGCGTCGATCGTCTCGGCGGACAACCTCGTTGCCAGCACCGGATGTCCAGGATGAGCCCGGTGCAGGGCGCGCAGCGCGGTCACGACCTGGTCGGGCGTCTTGCCTTCGCCGTACACGACTTCGGGATCGCCGGTCCGCGCGGCCCGGTCGAGGTCGAGCCGCAGCGCGTTGCCGTCGTCGCGGCCTTCGGGCCGGGATATTGTCATTTCCTCGCTCACTCGCCGGATTTGGGGGCCCAGGATGGACGTTCGTGTCCACGCTCAACACCTGATGGCGGAGCTGTCAGGATACGGCAGGACACTGGTGGCGCTGTCCGGCGGTGTGGACTCCAGCGTGGTGCTCGCCGCCGCCGTCCGCGCGCTCGGGTCCACTCACGTCGCCGCCATCACCGCCGTCTCGCCCTCGCTGCCCGCGGCCGAACTCGTCGCGGCGCGGGACTTCGCCGCCGGCCTGGGCGTGGTTCACCATACCCCGCGTACCGACGAGTTGGCCGAGTCCGGATACCGGGAGAACGGCCGCAGCCGATGCTACTTCTGCAAGAGCGTCCTCGCCGACACCGCCGTGACTCTCGCCTCGGCCTACGGCTACGACACGATCGCGACCGGCACCAACGCCTCCGACGTCGCGGACGGCTTCCGGCCCGGCATCGCCGCCGCCGCCGAGCGCGGCGCCCGCACCCCGCTGGCCGATCTGGGGCTGCGCAAGGACATGGTGCGAGAGGTCGCCCGGCACTGGGGACTGGCCGTGTGGGACAAGCCGGCCGCGGCGTGCATGGCCAGCCGGGTCGCCTACGGCATCAGCATCACTCCCGCCCGCCTCGCCCGCGTCGAACGCGCCGAGATCGCCGTGCGGGCGGCCCTGCCCGGCGTACGCGACCTCCGCGTCCGTGACCTCGGCGACGCGGTGCGTGTCGAGGTCGACGCATCCCTTGTGGCGCAGGCGGAGGCGAGCCAGCAGGTGCGGGAAGCCATACGCCGCGCCGGATTCGACTCGTCGCCGCTCACCGTGGCCGCCTTCCGCTCAGGTTCTATGAACGACGTCTTCCGCACCGGCGAGCCGCCGTCCGGACACTGATCCGGGCGCAGCCGATCTCACGCCGGGAGCAGCGCGGAACCGTGCCCGTCGTGGTGCGCGTTACGGAGCCCACTCCCGGCCGGGTGCGAGTCGGGGGCGGGCTCCTTGCGGCGGTTTCGGCTGCCGTGGTTCAGGTCTGGCACGTCAGGTTGGTCAGTGGCTGGTTGGCGCCGTTGACGGTCATGCCCCAGCTGGTGCTGCCGCCGGCCGGGATGGTGCCGTTGTAGCCGGCGTTGCGGGCGCTCAGTTGCGCGCCGGACTGGGTGACCGTGGCGTTCCACGAGTTGGCGACGGTCTGGCTGCCGGGGAACGTGCCGTTGACGGTCCAGGAAGTGATCGGTGCCGTCCCGGTGTTGGTGACGGTGACGCTGGCCTGGAAACCGCCGGGCCAGCTGCTGGTGACCGACTCACTCGCCGTGCACCCGCCGGGCGGTGTGGTGGGCGGCGTCGTGGTGGTCGAGGACGGGGGAGTGGTCGTGGTGGTGCCACCGCCACCGTCGCCGGTCGTGTAGCTGACCTGCGTGTAGGCCGCGGCGCACTGCGTGCCGCAGGACGCCGGCAGCGAGAACGTGTACACCCGGCCGTTGTTGATCAGGGTGTCGTTCGCGTCCAGCACGCGGATCTGGAACTGGGTGCCCCCGGAGGTCGTGGGGGACAGGATGTACGCCTGCCCCATGTCGCCGTCCATCGTGGCGTTGGTCCACCCGCCGTTGGCGAAGTACTGCACACCGTGGATGCCGTTGGGCAGGTGGGAGATCGCGGTCGCGCCCCACCAGGTCTGCGCGCCCTGCAGGAAACCGATCTGGATGTCGCCGGTGTAGTTCGGCGTCGGCACGAACTGCCAGGAGATGTGGCGGTTGTTCCAGTGGTCGGCCAGCCCGCTGCCCACCGGGGCGCCGTTCAACACGAACCGGTTCAGCGAGTCCTGGTGCAGGTCCAGGTGGTACGGGTCGTCCCGACACCATGCGTTGGAGTCGGCGCAGCTGTCCGCGACCACCATGGTCAGCGTGGCCCCGTTGTACTTGTCGCTGACCCAGGAACCGTTGCGGCAGAAGGGTTGGCTCTGCGCGCCGTCGTTGGTGCCGGTGCAGTAGTCGCCGATGGTGACCTGGACGTACCGGTCGCAGTTGAGGCCGTTGTCGAACATGCCCAGGATGCTGGACTGCGACGACGGCACCGGGCGGGGGAACATGCCGTAGTTGCCGGGCGTGTTGAACACGTTCAACGCCACGAAGTCCTGGCTGTCCAGGTTGGCCTGCGGTATCCCGCAACCGCCGTACGGCGAGCCGAGGCCGCTGAAGTACGTGGCGTTGCCGGTGACCGGCGACGGCGTGCTGGTGACGTCGAGCGCGGCGGCCGGTGACTGGAACAGCAGCAGACCGACGACGGCCGCGAACGCGGTCACCGCCAGCACCCTGGCGCCGAGCACGAATCTGGTCCCGCGCGACCTGCGCATGACACCCCTTCCGGACGTTGCTCGTCGGCGTCCATTGCGCGGTGAACCGTCGGCCGCTGTCAACGGCCGGGCGCCGTGGCCGCGAAGAACCCCGCCTCACGGGTGTAACTTTCCCGGTCGCCGCCGGTGAACGGTGCGGCGGCGCCCGCGTCGAAGGGATCGAAACAGGCGAGTGTCCAGCGGCGATCCGATGGCGTGCGGGCGCGGTGGCTCTCGCCGGTGTGCGGTCGTTGTTGAGGTGACGCAGCCTTCTTGTCACCCTCGGGTGGAATGTCCCCTGGCTGGAGGCGATCATGGGACGAGGCGGGACAACCCGGCGGCTGGCCGGGATCGTCGTGGCGATCCTGGCCGTGGTGACCACATTGGCCGCGGGCGTGCTCGCGGCGCGGCCCGCCCTCGCCCAGCCATGGGACACCACGGCGGGCAATCCGTACCAGCGGGGCCCCGATCCGACCGTAGCGATGATCGAGTCCCGTACCGGCCCGTTCGCGACGGCGTCGACGAGCGTGCCGGCGGGCTACGGGTTCAACGGCGGAATGGTGTACTACCCGACCGACACCAGCCTGGGCACCTGGGGCGCGCTGGCGATCGTGCCCGGCTACTCGGCGCTGTTCGCCGACGAGGAAGCGTGGATGGGGCCGTGGTTGGCCTCGTTCGGTTTCGTCGTGATCGGCGTGGAGACCACCACCCGCACCGACAGCGCCGACGCCCGCGGCACCGAACTGTTGGCCGCGTTGAACTATCTGACCACGCAGAGCCCGGTGCGCGACCGGGTCGACCCGAACCGCCTGTCGGTGCTCGGCCATTCCGCGGGCGGGGCCGGGGCAATGCTCGCGGCGGAAAGGCAGCCCGCGCTCAAGGCCGCGGTCGGTCTCGCGCCCGGCTCACCGGTGGGCAACCTGTCGCTGGCCACGGACACGGTGCCGACGATGGTGATCGGCGGTCAGAACGACGCCGTGGTCACGCCGTCCTACCTCAGCGGCCTCTACGCCACCATGCCCGCCTCGACGCAGAGCGACTTCGCCCAGATCGCCGGCGCCGACCACGTGTACTACACCCATCCCAACAACGTCGAGATGAAACTGCTGATCCCCTGGCTGAAAACCTTCCTCGACAACGACATCCGGTACACGCCCTTCCTGTGCCCGGCGCCTCCCGATCCCAGCTCCATCTCGATGTACTCCCCCAAGTGCCCGTACGTGCCCGGCGGCAGCGCGCCAGGAGGCGGGAACACCGGCGCGCTGCACGCCGTGGGCGCGGCCAAGTGCCTTGCCGCGCCCTCGACCGGCACACCGGGTGCGCAGGTGACCATCGGCACGTGTGACGGGCAGGCCGGGCAGACCTGGACGCGTACCACCGCAGCCCAGTTGACCGTCACGCTGGCCGGCACCACGCTGTGCCTGGACGCCAACGGCCGGGGCACCAGTCCCGGCACCAAGGTGATCGTCTGGTCCTGCAACGGCCAGGCCAACCAGCAGTGGAACCTCAACACCAACGGCACCGTCACCGGTGCGCAGTCAGGGCTGTGCCTGGACGTGACCGGTTCCTCGACCGCCGAGGGCGCGCCGGTCGAACTGTGGTCCTGCAACGGCGGCAGCAACCAACGGTGGAGTTTCGGCTGATTCCTGCCGCGGCACCAGAGATCCGATGTGTCGATTCGATTGTTTCACGAATCGACGGCAGTACGGTTGCGGTGCCAGAGAAGTTTCCTTGACGGTGCGGTCCGGCCCGCTGTAGCGTCCGCGAAAGATCGGATGTCCTGCGTGGGCTGGGCCGCCGCCGCGCTCGGCTGTCCCTCCCTCCTGCCCGCCACCGGAGGTTGATGCCGATGTCCCCTGCCGAACCGTTGCCCCGTCGCCGTTTTCTCGCCGGTGCGGCCGCCGCCGGCGCCCTGACCGTCCTGCCCACCGGTGCGCCCGCCGTGGCCGCGACCACCGCGACCACCCCGACCGGGGTGCCGCTACCGGCGCTGCGGGTGCCGCAGATCGACCAGGGGCTGGCGCAACAGTCCGATGCGACGGTCGGCTGGCTGGCCGACGCGAAGATCGGCATGTTCATCCACTGGGGCGTCTACGCCGGCCCGGCCCAGGGGGAGTGGTACGAGCGCAGCGCGCAGGTCAAGCCCAGCGTGTACCGCGAGTTCCTCACCAGCCCGTCGCCGCAGCAGTTCACCGCCGACCAGTACGACCCGACCGCCTGGGTCGAGCTGGCCAGGACCATGGGCGCGAAGTACGTGGTGCTCACCACCCGGCACCACGAGGGGTTCGGGCTGTATCCGAACTCGCACCCCAACGCGTGGACCAGCGCGCAGGCGCCGCTGAACCGGGACTTCGTCGCCGGCTACGTGTCAGCGGTGCGCGCCGCCGGCCTGAAACTCGGGCTGTACTACTCGCCGATCGACTGGCGTTATCCCGGCTACTACAACGTCAGGGGCGCGGCCCTGTCGGCCCCGCCGTGGAACTACGAGGGCGCCGACCCGGCGAGCTTCGACTACCGGGCGAACGCCCAGGTGATGAAGGAGGAGGTGTACCAGGCGGTCAAGCAGTTGGTGTCCGACTACGGCCCGATCGACGACCTGTGGTGGGACGGCGGCTGGCTGGCCGAGCAGGGCAGCGACGCCGACGGCGCGTTCTTCTGGGAACCCGGCCGGTACCGCGACCCGGCCAACGAGTGGCCGGTGGGCGGGTACGGCGAGACCGAGCCCGCCACCGGGAAACCGTTGGGACTGATGGGCATGGTCCGCGCGCACCAGCCGAACGTCGTGGTCACCCCGCGTTCGGGCTGGGCCGGTGACTACGGCGTCGAGGAGGGTGGCTCGGTGCCGACCGGGCCGATCCGGGCCGGGGTGGTGGAGAAGACGTTCACCATCCGGGGCGCCTGGGGCTACACCGCGGGAGCGTCGGTGATGAGCTACGACCAGATCCTCGCCGTGGTGGTCAATGCCCTGGTGCGCAACATGACCACGCTGATCAACGTGGGGCCGGACCGGCACGGCGTCGTGCCGGCCGACTCGGCGGCGGTGCTCACCCGGGTCGGCGCCTTCCTGTCCGATGTGGACGAGGCGGTGTACGGAACCCGTGGTGGGCCGTGGAACCCGGTCGACGGCCAGGTGGGCTACACCTTCCGGGACAAGACGTTCTACGTGCACCTGTTGCCCGGCCGGGCCGGCGGGGCGGTCACCACCCCGTCGATCGGCGATGCCATGGTGCGACGGGTCTACGCCGTGCCCGGCGGGCGGGCCCTGCCCTACACCGTGGGTTCGGACGGCACGGTCACCATCACCGGCATCGACCGCACGGTGCACCCGCAGGACTCCGTGGTCGCGGTGGTGCTGGACCGGCCCGTCGTGGCCACCGACATCGCCGTCGGCAGGGCCACCTCCGCGGACAGCGAGGAGGCGGGCAAGGGCAACATCGCCGCGCGCGCCACCGACGGCGACACCGCGACCCGCTGGTGCGCCGCGGACGGCGCCACCGGCCACTGGTTGCAAGTCGACCTCGGCGCCGCCACCGCGCTGACCGGTGCGCGGATCGCCTGGGAGTTCCCGGGCAAGACCTACCGCTACCGGGTCGAGGGATCGACCGACGGCCACACCTGGTCCACAGTGGTCGACCGGACGAACAACACCGACACGGGTCAGGTGCACACCCTGCCGTTCACCGCGACCGCGCGCCATCTGCGGGTGACCGTGACCGGACTGGACACCGGCTGCTGGGCGTCGATCCGCGAGTTCCAGGCATACGACCGGCCCTTCAGCTGATCACCCGCTCGGCACCGGTGCCGAGCCACCGCGGACCGCGGTGGCCCGGCACCGGCAGCCGTTCGCCCCGGGTTCAGGTCGGGAACGGGAACTCGGCCGTCCGGGTGCCGGCGGGACTGGCGTGCGAGGGTCCGTCCGGTCCGCCGAGGCGCAGCCGCCAGGGGTGCGGACTGTCGGTGGTCACCCGCAGGAGGTCGCCCTCGCGGCGCAGATGGAAGCGGGCCGTTTCGCCTGGTCCCGCGGCGCTGGGGATCACCACCGTGCGTTCGGCTCCGTCGGCGAAGGCATGGACCCGCAGTTCGACGTCGTCCGCCCAGGCCGAGACCGGGTGCTGGTCGTGGGCGGCCAGCGGGATGACCGAGTCGGGGCGCGCCAGCAGCGGCAGTGTGTGGTGGCCGTGCTGTTCGCGCACCCAGCGCGGGCCGGTGACCCGGTCGCCGGTCAGGAGGTTGGTCCAGGTGCCGTCCGGGACGTAGTAGTCGACGGTGCCGTCGTCGGTGAAGACCGGGGCGACGAGCAGGTCGTCGCCGAGCAGGTACTGCCGGTCGAGCGTGGCCGCGGCGAGATCGTCGGGGAATTCCAGCACCATCGCGCGCATCACCGGGATGCCGGTGGCGTGCGCCTGCTGGGCCGCGCGGTGCAGGTAGGGGGCGAGGCGGTGCTTGAGCAGGGTGAACTCACGGGTGACCGCGACGGCCTCGTCACCGTAGTCCCACGGGACCCGGTAGGACTTGCTGCCGTGCAGGCGGCTGTGCGAGGACAGCAGCCCGAACTGCACCCAGCGCTTGAACACGGTCGGGGTGGGTGTGCCCTCGAAGCCGCCGATGTCGTGGCTCCAGAAGCCGAAGCCGGACAGCCCGAGGGACAGCCCGCCGCGCAGCGACTCGGCCATCGCGTTGAAGTGGGACTCGCAGTCCCCGCCCCAGTGCACCGGATACTGCTGGCCGCCGGCCGTGGCGGAGCGGGCGAACAGCATCGCTTCGCCCTCGCCGCGTTCCTCGCGCAGCAGCTCGAACACGGCCCGGTTGTACAGGTGGGTGTAGTAATTGTGCATCCGCTCCGGGTCGGAGCCGTCGTGCCAGACGACGTCGGTCGGGATGCGCTCGCCGAAATCGGTCTTGAAGCAGTCGACGCCCTGGTCGAGCAGCGTGCGCAGTTCTCCGGTGAACCAGTCGCGGGCGGCGGGGTTGGTGAAGTCCACGAGCGCCATGCCGGGCTGCCACAGGTCCCACTGCCACACGCTGCCGTCGGCGCGGCGCACCAGGTAGCCCGCCTGCCGGCCCTCCTCGAACAGGCGCGACTTCTGCGCGATGTAGGGGTTGATCCAGACGCAGATCCGCAGCCCCTGCTCCTTGAGCCGGGCCAGCATGCCGGTCGGGTCCGGGAAGGTCCGCTCGTCCCAGGTGAAGTCGGACCACTGGTAGTCGCGCATCCAGAAGCAGTCGAAGTGGAACACGCTCAGCGGGATGCCGCGCTCGGCCATGCCGCCGACGAAGCGGGTCACGGTGGCCTCGTCGTACGCGGTGGTGAACGACGTGGTCAACCACAGGCCCAGCGCCCAGGCCGGGGGCAGCGCGGGACGCCCGGTCAGCGCGGTGTAGCGGGTGAGGACCTCCTTCGGCGTCGGCCCGTACACGACGAAGTACTCCAGCGACTGGTCCTCGACGCTGAACTGAACCTGGCCGACGGCCTCGGAGCCGACCTCGTAGCTGACCCGGCCCGGGTGGTTGACGAACACGCCGTAGCCGCGGTTGGTCAGGTGGAACGGGACGTTCTTGTAGGCCTGTTCGCTGCTGGTGCCGCCGTCGGCCTGCCAGATGTCCACCGTCTGACCGTTGCGGACGAACGGGGTGAACCGCTCGCCCAGCCCGTAGACCAGCTCGCCGACCGACAGCGACAGCTGACCGAGCATGTGGTGGCGGCCCTCGGCGTCGGTCACGAAACCCGTGCCGCGCTCCTCCACCGACGTCAGCGTCCGCCCGTCGGCGGTGAACTCCAGCCGCCACGGCTGGGAGGTGTCCACCCGCAGCGTCAGCTCGCCGGAGCGCAGCTCGGCCACCGTGCCGTCCCGATGCACCTTCCCGGCGTCCTCCTGGGCACCGGGCAGAGCGAACTCGGGTCCACGGCGAACCGATCCGGCGTGGTGAGTGGTGCGCACCCCGATCACGCCCTCGGCCGGCGACCAGCACTCGACCGTCAGCAGCGGGCTGTTGAGCGTGCCACCACGGCTGAGCACCCGCTTGACCGGCGCGTAGAGCGTCAACCGGTGCTCGTCGGCCTGGACGTCGGCGACTTCGGCGGCGTAGCGCGCGGTGCAGCCGGGCCGCATCAGCCAGTAGCCGTCGGTGAACTTCATCGGGCAGGTTCCTCCGTCCGCGCGCGGTGCGCGGCGATCAGGCCCCGGTACCAGTGGTAGCTGTCCTTGGGCGTTCGGGTCAGGGTGTCGTAGTCGACGCGGACCAGGCCGAAACGCTGGTCGTAGCCGCGCGCCCACTCGAAGTTGTCCAGCAGCGACCAGGCGTGGTAGCCCCGCACGTCCACCCCGGCGGCGATCGCGTCCGCGACGGCGGCGAGGTGCTCGGCCAGGTAGCTGATCCGGTCGGTGTCGTGGACGAGACCGTCGGGGGCGACGGCGTCGACCTCCGCGGAGCCGTTCTCGGTGATCCAGACCGGCGGGAGCCGCGGGTAGCGGGAGTGCAGTTCGCGCAGCAACTCGGTGAACGCGGCCGGGACAACGGGCCAGCCCATGGTGGTGTGCCGGGTGCCGTAAGGGTCCAGTTCGGCGACGCCGATGTCCACGGCACTGCGGAGCGCGGGATCCGCCTCGCGGTGGGGCGCGGCGGCCACGGTGATCGGGCGGTAGAAGTTGACGCCGAGGAAGTCCAGCGGCCCGCCGATCAGGTCCAGGTCGCCGGGCCGCCGCCACGGGCCGTCGGCGAGGCCGGCCCAGGTTTCGGCCTCGTGCTCCGGGTAGCGGCCGGCCAACAGCGGCTCGGCCCAGATGTCGTTGTGCAGGACCTGGGCGCGACGCAGCGCCGCGAGGTCCTCGGGGCTGTCGGAGGCGGCATGGATGCGATCGAGGTTGAGGGCGATCCCGACCTCCCGAGCGTCCGCGGCACGCAACGCCGCGACCGCGAGGCCGTGCCCGACCAGCAGGTGGTGGGCGGCCGCCAGCGCGCCGCGGCCCTCGGTGGCGCCGGGCGCGTGCCGCCCCTCGGCGTAGCCGACGAAGGCCGAGCAGAACGGCTCGTTGAGGGTCATCCAGCGCGCCACCCGGTCGCCGTAGCGCTGCCCGGCGAGGGCGGCGTACTCCGCGAACGCCTCGGCGGTCCGGCGCACGCGCCAGCCACCGCGGTCCTCCAGGGCCTGGGGCAGGTCCCAGTGGTAGAGCGTGACGGCGGGTGCGATCCCGGCCGCCAGCAACTCGTCGATCAGACGGTCGTAGAAGTCCAGACCCTTGGGGTTGACCGGGCCGACACCCTCCGGCAGCAGGCGGGGCCAGGAGATCGAGAACCGGTAGCTGTCCACGCCGAGCCCGCGCAGCAGGGCCACGTCCTCACGGTAGCGGTGGTAGTGGTCGCAGGCGGTGTCACCGGTCGCGCCATTGAGGGTGCGTCCCGGGATGTGGCTGAAGGTGTCCCAGATGGACGGGCCACGGCCGTCCTCGTCGTGGGCACCCTCGATCTGGTAGGCGGCGGTGGCGACGCCGAACCGAAATCCGGCGGGCAGCACCGGGAAAGCGGGAACGCTCATGGGGCGCGATACCTCCTGGGCAAACCCCTTGGGGAAGGCCGGTCTCCGGAGCGGACGTCGAAGCGCATCGACGCTGACATGAACCAGGGGATCATGTCAACCGTCCGACCAGTGGGGAAGTTCTGCGGACCAGCGACCTTGCCGAACCCGTGACGGGCCATCGTGCACGTCAGATCATCTAAGCGCTTCACCACGCGATGGGGAAGAACCGCCCTCGTCTCCCTGGCCGCCTGCCGGGGCGGACGTCGGTCCGGCGCGGTCCGGCCTGCCGTTACCCGGCGTGTTCGAAGCGCTTCGAATGTTCAACTTGAAACCGCGCCGGCCGCGTGAGGCCGGGGCGCGAGAAGCCGCCCTGCCCCGCAGCACCGGCGGCCGCCGCGGCACGGTCGAGATGGTCGTCTTCGTTGCCCAGCGCGCCGCCACCGCCGACGTCGAGCTGCTGGCGTCGTCCCACGTGGACGATGCGCTCGACCGCCCGCGCCACGGCGGCCGCCACCGCTTCGTCCTGGACTTCGTCCGCCGCTGTGCGTCGCGCACGCTGATCAACCGATGGGCCGGATGGTCACCGTGAACCGCGCCGTTGTCCACCAACGACAACGCCCCCGCCTCGCACGTGGTCGAGGCGGGGGCGGCGGTTGTCGGGGTCAGCCCACCTTGACCGCGACGATGGAGATGATCGGGTACCACGTGCCGCTGAGCTCGAAGTGCTTGCCGGGCTGCACGACCCAGCTGTTTTCGGCGGCGGTGCAAGTGTTGTTCTCGTAGACCGTCACCTTGGCGTTGGTGTAGTTGTCGAGGCCGCGCGGTCCCGGGAACGGGGGCGCGGTGATGATGCACTGGCCCGTGGGCGGGTTCTTCAGGTCGGGGTAGGTGCCCCCGAAGAAGTCCACGGTGCCGGTCGCCGCGTGGGCGATCACTCCGGTGGCGAGCAGCAAGGGAAACACCAGAAGCAGAGCGAGTTTGCGCATGTGGCCCGACGCTAGCCGGCCCGCGTATCGGTTCGTTATCGCGAATACCGGCGCGCCGTGGGACGACCCCTCGTGAAGAGGAGTCGCCCCGCGGCTACCGGTCAGTGGAAGGACAACGAGGCGGAGTTGACGGTTTCCGAGGCGGGGCACAGGGCGCCGCCGCTGCTCAGGTTGGCGGTGAAAGGGCCGCCGGTGTAGTTCCGCGCCGTTCCCTGGCGGGAGAACGACACGCTGGTCACCTTGTACGAGCAGGTGATGCCGAGCACCGTCCCGTTGACATCGACCTCGGGCGCGGTTGCCGTGCCGGCCGTGTCGTCGAAGGTGACCGTCGGGTCGTTGGTCAGGCTCGCCGAGATGCTGCCGCTGCAGCTCGGGTGGACGGTGGTGTGGTCGATCGTCAGGGTGTTCGGCGGCACGTCGCTGGTGGTCGCGTTGGTCCACGAGCAGCTCGAGCCGCCCACGGTGATGTTGCCGTCGACCTGGCCGCTGGCGGCGTAGGCGGGGACTGCCAGGAGCACGCTGCTGGTGACGGCGACGATGCCGCCGAGTAAGCGGGTCGGTTTCATGTGGTCCTCCTACTGCGCTTCGCGTCTGCGGCGGTTCGTCCGCCGCCGTGGACGCGCTGGCGCATGGATGACCACGAGGTCCGGCCTCGACCATCGAACGTGAAGATGATTCACGAACAAGATGGTCGCACGGTCGCGCCAAGTCTCAAATGGATCGTCAAGAGTTAACTCCGCGCGCCGGGCCTCGGCTCGTGTCGACAGTGGTCGTGTCACTGACTCGACGGCGGCGCGTCTCCCGTCGCCGGTGACCGCGACACAGACTGCTGTTCGCGGAACCAGGCCATGATCTGGATGCGCGAGGTGACACCGAGTTTGGCCAGGATGTGCTCCACATGGTTCTCGGCCATGCGCTGGCTGATGACGAGCGCGTGCGCGATCTCCTTGTTGCTCGCCCCCCGGGCGATGAGCTCGGCCACCTGCTGTTCGCGTGCGGTCAGTGGTGTCGGTCCCTGGGCGGGCAATGCCGACGTCGGCTCCGGACGTTCCTCAAGGGCGTAGGCCACCATCTCGTCGAGCGTCAGCCTGCCACCAGCGTGAAAGGCCGCCTGGTAGTTCTTCTCGCCGAGCGCGCGACGGGCGCGTCGCACGCAGTCCTGGTGGTAGTCGAAGACGGGCCGCAACGGAGCCAGGGAAGTACCCATGGACCGCCACAACATCTCGGCGGCGCCGAGCAGAGTCGCGGCCCTTCGCTCGCGGTGGTCCGCGGCGGCGACGCACGCCAGCGCCTCCAGGCAGAATGCCGTGCCTTGGACGTCGTTCAGCCCGTGCTTGAGCCGGAGGCTCTGGTGTTGCAGTTCGGCCGCCCGGCGCAGATCGCCCTGCTGCCAGGCGGACAGCCCGAAAGCCCACCGCGAGTGCGACCGGTGCCGGCGTTCCCCGTTGGGCTCGGTGATGCTCAGGACCTCCTGGTGGCACGTCCGCGCGCGCTGCGCGTCACCGGCGACGGCCACGGCCACCAGGAGGGCGTGCAGGGTGTCGACTCGCAGACTCAGGTCCGAGGAACCGGCCGCGAGCGCCTGTTCGTAGGCCACGATCGAGGCCGGGACATCGCCGGCCCACAGCGCGAGGTGAGCCGTGGCGTAGCCGAGCCGGCCGAGGCTGTCGGCGTCGCCCAGCCGCTCCGCGAGCGCCTTGCCTTCGGCGAGCAGGGCTCTGCCGGTGTCGAAGTCGCCCTGGACGACGGCCAACTGGCTGTTGAACAGCAGCGCCCAGGCGCGGTGCACGCTCGGCTGCGTTGCTTGGGCCAGGGCCTGGTCGAGCCAGCGCCTGCCCTCGCTGAACCGGCCGGGGGACCACCAGTAGAAGCGCCAGGGGCACACGGCCATGCGCAACGCGGATTCCGCCTCGCCCGGCTCGGTGAGGCAGAACTGCAGCGCGGACCGGATGTTCGGGTGCTCCCGGTTCAACCGGCCGAGCCAGTACTCCTGCCGTGGGCTGATCCACTCGCGTTCGGCTCGCAGCAGCAACTCGTCGTACCAGTCGCGATGCCGTCGCCGCAGCCGCGTCTCCTCGCCACGGGCGCGAAGTTCCTGCAATCCGAAGTCCCTGATCGTGTCGAGCAGCCGGTAGCGCAGGTCCGCGTCATGCTTGTCGGTGGCCACGATCGACTTGTCGACCAGGCCGGCGACCAACTCCAGCATGTCGTCCTTGATCAGGCCGTCGCCGGAGCAGACACCTTCGACGGCGTCCAGGTCGAAGCTGCCCGTGAAGACCGACAGCCGGCTCCAGAGCAACCGCTCGTCCGCCGAGCAGAGCTCGAAGCTCCACTCGATGCAGCTGCGCAGAGTCTGATGCCGTGACGCCTTGTCCCGGCTGCCGCCGGTCAGCAGCGCGTACCGATCGGTCAGCCGGTCCAGGATCTGCTGGGGTGTGAGGACCCGCAGTCGCACCGCGGCCAGCTCTATCGCCAGCGGAATCCCGTCCAGCTGGCGGCAGATTCCGGCCACCGCGACGTAGTTGTCCGCGGTGAGACGGAACTCCGGAACCGTCGCGACGGCGCGGTCGGCGAACAGCGTCACGGCCTCGTACCGGGACCATTCGCGCTTGGGCCGTCGTTCGGCCAGATCAGGCACCGACAGCGCCGGCACCGGCCAGGCGATCTCGCCGGAGATGCCCAGCGGTTCCCGGCTGGTGGCCAGCACGCACAGTTTCGGGCAGGCGGCGAGCAACGCGTGCACCAGTTGCCCGCACGAAGCCAGCAGGTGCTCGCAGTTGTCCAATACCAGCAGTAGACGCCGATTGGCCAGGTACTCGGCCAACACGACCAACGGCGGTCGGGCTGACTGGTCCCGCAGGCCCAACGTGCTCGCCACCGTCTGCACCAACAGTCCGGGGTCCTGCAGCTGGGCCAACTCGACCAACCATGTCCCGTCCGGAAAGGCCCGCCGCACACCGGCGGCCGTCCGCACCGCCAATCGGGACTTGCCGACCCCGCCGACCCCGGTCAACGTGACCAGCCGTGAGGCGGACAAGTACTGCTTGACCTGGGCCAGTTCGCGTCGGCGACCGACAAAGCTGGTCACGTCCGCGGTGAGGTTCGTCGCCGCCACAGGCACTGGGGATCGGCCCATAACTAGGCCATAGTAGAGAGTTCGCGGCGGGGGAGGCGGTGCCGGGAAGGCCTTTCGACCAGTCGACACTTGATCGAGAAGGTGGGATCGATGGTGGCATTGCATGCGCGTCTGGCCGTGCGCGCGGCCGTCGCGGCGCTCGCCGTGAGCGGACTGGCGGCGTGCGGCGGGGACCCGACGGACGACTCGTCGATCAATGTCCTGATGGTGAACAACCCTCAGATGAAGGATCTGGTGAAGCTGACCGCGGACGCTTTCACCAGGAAGACCGGCATCAGGGTCAACTACACGCTGCTGCCCGAGAACGACGTGCGAGACAAGATCAGCGAGGAGTTCTCCAGCCAGGCCGGCCAGTACGACGTCGCGACCATCAGCAACTACGAGACACCGATCTGGGCCAAGAACGGGTGGCTGACCCCACTGGATCGGTTCCTCCCCAGGGACACCGGCTTCGACCAGGGCGATGTCATCGAGTCGATGCGCCAGTCGCTGACCGGCGCGGACGGCACGATGTACGCCGAACCGTTCTACGGCGAGTCCTCGTTCGTGATGTACCGCAAGGACGTGTTCGCGGCCAGGGGACTGACCATGCCCGACAGGCCGACGTGGCAGCAGGTCGCGGAGCTGGCGGCCAAGGCCGACGGCGCACTGCCCGGCATGCGGGGCATCTGCCTGCGTGGACAGCCCGGCTGGGGTGAGCTCGCCGGTGTGCTCACCACCGTGGTCAACACCTTCGGCGGGACCTGGTTCACCCAGGACTGGCGGGCGCAGGTCAACGCCCCGGAGTTCAAGCGGGCGACCAGGTTCTACGTGGACCTGGTCCGGGACCACGGCGAGATCGGCGCCCCCCAGGCCGGCTTCACCGAATGCCTCAACGACATGACCCAGGGCAGGGTCGCCATCTGGTACGACTCCACCGCGGCCGCCGGCCTGCTGGAGGCGAAGGACTCGCCGGTGGCCGGCAAACTCGGCTACGCGCAGGCGCCCGTCGTCCGCACCGCCAGCTCCGGTTGGCTCTACACCTGGGCGTTCGCCATCGAGAAGGCCAGCGGGAAACAGGACTCGGCGTGGAAGTTCATCTCCTGGGCGTGCGGCAAGGACTACGAAGGGCTGGTGGGCGCCAGCCTCGGCTGGTCCCGCGTGCCGTCCGGCAAGCGCGCGTCGACCTACCAGCGCCCCGAGTGCCGCGTGTCCACCGCGCCGTTTGGCGCGCAGGCGGAAGCGGCCATCAGGGGCGCTACGCCGCGTGACACGAGCGTGCAGCCACGGCCGACGAGCGGCATCGGGTTCGTCGACATTCCGGAGTTCACCGACCTGGGAACCCAGGTCTCCCAACAAGTCAGTTCGGCGATCGCCGGTCGGGTCACGGTGGATGCCGCACTGGACACCGGGCAGGCCCTCGCGGCGAAGGTCGCGGCGAAGCGCCGGGGCGGATGACGGCCCGGCCTCACCTCGGTTTCGCCAGCGCCTCGCGCACGGCCTGGTCGAAGGCGAGCTGGGTGCCCTGCCGGAAGGCGACCTCGAACAGCTGGTCTCCGAGCAGCTCGCGGACCCCCGCCACGCACTCGTCGTGCCACGCCAGGTAGGTGCTGAACCCGAACAGGCGCTTGCCTTCCACATCCCACATGCTCCGCGCCGCGCCGAGCAGCGTGGCCGCGCGTCGAGCGTCGCCGTCGACCAGCGCGGTCCACGCGAGCAACTCCACGCACTGCGCGCTGCCGATGCGATCTCTGAAGACCATCTTCCGCCGTAGACCGTTGCGCGCCCGCTGGTCCGTCGCGTGGACGTCTCCACAGCTCCACGAGACCATCGCGGCCGCAGCCAGCACCCAGGACAGCACCCACTTGTCCCGGTGGGCCCGGCACACCGCGATGGCGTCCTCGCACAGCGAGGCGGCCCGGTCGGTGTCGCCCACCAGGGCGCAGGCAAGAGCCAGCACCGCCCGGCTCAGCACTGTGCACGCACTGGCCTCGCCACAGGCCCGCTCATGACGCAGCGTCTCTTCGAGGTGGGCAACCGCGCCCGACTGGTCGTTGCTCAGGTAGCTGACGATCCCGCGAACGTAGGACACGCCCGCCAGCAGGGACTCGTCGCCGACCTGACACGCGAGCTCCGACGAGCGCGCCAGCCTCTGCAGGGCCGGGTCGGCCTCGCCCTGCAACGCGGACAGAAAGCCGTCTGCCCACAGCGCCTTCGCCCGCTCCCGGTCGCCGGTCGGCGCCAGTGGCAGCGCCCGGTTGAGCCAGTGCCGGCCCTCCCGGAGCAGGCCGCAGCCGAGCCAGTAGAACCACAGTGCGCCGGCGATGCGCAGCCCGAACCCCGCCTCGCCCGGCGTGACGAGGCTGAATTCGAGCGCCGCTCGCAGGTTCGCGTGTTCGAGCCGAACCAGCTCCAGCCACCTGCCCTGCCGCGGACCGAACCACTCGGCGTCGGCCCGCTCGGCCAGGTTCAGGTAGTGGTCGCGGTGCGTACGGTGCAGTCGGACGTCCTGGCCGCTCGCGTCCAACATCGCGTGGCCGTACTGGCGGACCATCTCCGGCAGCCTGAACCGCACCGTTCCCGCCCGCACACACCGGGACACCACGGACTTCACGATCAGCCCGTCCACGACATCGAGGAGATCGTCGGCGGGCAGCAGGGCGTCACCGCAGATCTCGGCGGCGTCGAGATCGAACCCGTCGGCGAACACCGACAGCCGGACCCACAACGTCTGCTCCTGCCAGGAGCACTGGCTGTAGCTCCATTCGACCGTGGCGCGCAGTGTCTGGTGTCGAGGAAAGGGGCGACGCTCATCGAGCGTCTCGGACGGCCACGCCACCTTCAGCAGCCCGAACCGGTGGTCGAGTCCCACCGAGATCTCCGCCACCGACTTCGTGGTCAGCCATGCGGCCGCGAGTTCGATCGCCAGGGGAATGCCTTCCAACCGCCGGCAGATCCGCGCCACCAGCGACCAGTTGTCCTCGGCCACGACGAAGCCGGGCCGGACCTCCGCCGCCCGCAGCGTGAACAGCTCCACCGCTTCGCAGTGCCCGTCCCCCTGCCGCCACGGATGGTCGGGCTCCTCGGGCAGCGACAGGGACGGCACCGTCATAATGCGCTCCCCGTACATGTTGAGCGCCTGACGACTGGTGACCAGGATCCGCAGTCGGGGAGCCGCCGCCAACAAGGTGTCCACCAACTCGGCGCAGGCATCGAGCAGGTGCTCGCAGTTGTCGAGCACCAGCAGCAGGCGCTTGTCCGCCAAGTGGTCGATGAGCGACGCCAGCGGCTGCCCACCCGAGACTCCGTGGACTTCGAGCGCGTTCAGAACTGTCTCCGGCAACAGCTCTCCGGTCTGCAGCGCGGCCAGGTCGACCAGCCACGTCCCGTCGGCGAACCGGCGATTCACCTGCCTGGCCACGTGGCGGGCCAACCGCGACTTGCCGACGCCGGGCGTCCCGGTGAACGTCAGCAACCGAGCCTTGCCCAGCAGCCGCTTGGCCTGCGCCTGCTCGCGGGACCGACCCACGAACGGCGCGGAGTCGACATCGACATTGCCCAGCCGACGGCTGCACGCGATGCGCGACGACATCCTGTCGATGGTACGGACGGACGGCGCTGTGGTGTCGTGGCGTGACCGCGCCTCCGACGCGTGTCGCCGTCCCCAATGCGCCACCCCCAAGCCATTCGTTGGTTCTGCGGCGCCGGTCCGGGTTGCTACTCGTGGTCGAGTGCGTCGAGTTGCCGCCGCACGCGGTCGGCGTCCTCGTCGCGTCCCTGCTGCCGGTACAGCTCCAGGGCTTCCCGCCACACGGTGCGGGCCTGCTCGTGCTGGCCGAGGGCTGCATGGGGGTGCCCGAGGCCGTCGAGTGTGCCGGCGGCGTCGTAGGCGTGGCCCAGGCTGCGGAACAGGTCGAGGGCGTGCTGGTAGTGGTGGACGGCCTGGTGGTGGTGGCCGGTGTGGTGGTCGATGTAGCCCAGGGTGTCGAGGGTGCGCGCCTCGCCGTCAGGGTCGTTGTGGTGGTGCAGGGTGAGGGCGGCCAGACAGTGGGCGCGGGCGGTGGCGTACTCGCCCAAGCGGCCGGCGTACCAGCCCACCAGGTTGAGCGCATGCGCTTCCCCTACCGGCTGGTCGAAGGTGCGGTGGAGGTCCAGCGCCCGGGTGGCGTGGTCCAGGGCCCGTCGGTCGTCCCCGCGCCGCTCCCACGCGATTGCGAGCATTCGGTGGGTGTGAGCCTGTTCGGCGGGGCTGTGGTGGTGTTCGGCCAGGGCTAGGGCCCGGTGCAGGTGCTCGATCGCCTCCTCGTGGCGGCCCAGCTTGGCGTAGGCAACGCCGAGGCGCCGGCGGGCGAGAGTGCGGGTGGTGGGGTCGGGCAGGTGTTCGGCGGCGTCCAGCGCGAACCGCCACACGGCGAGCTGGTCGTGGAGGTGCCCCCGCCGAACGTGGAAGGTGGTCAGGGACCAGGCCAGCTGCCACACGGCGTGGTGCCGGGCGCGGGTGGTGGCGGTGCGCTGGGCGGCCAGCAGGTTGGTGTGCTCGCTGGCCAGCCAGGCCATCGCCGCCGGATCGTCGGGCAGTGGGTGAGGATGGGTGCCGGGGGCGGGCGGGTCGAGCCGGATGTCCGGTCGGTGGGGGTCCAGGCGGCGGGCGGCGGCATACGCGGTGTGGGTGTAGAAGTCGAGCAGCCGTCGCAGCGCCGCCTCCCGCACGTTCTCGGGGTGGTCGCGGTGGGCTTGGTCGGCGGCGTACAGGCCGATCAGGTCGTGCATTCGGTAGCGGCCCGGAACCTGTTGCTGGATCAGGGAAACCCGCTCCAAGTCCCGCAGCACCGCCCTGGCCCGGCCGGCGGGGAGAGCGGTGAGGCCGGCGACGGCGGGCAGGCTGATGTCCCAGCCGGGTGCGATGCCCAGCAGCCCGAACACCCGCGCCTGCTCCGTGGCGAGGGCGTGGTAGGACCAGGAGAGCACCGCGGGCAGACTGGCGGCCGGAGCGTCCTCGTCCAACACGATCAGGCGGGTGGCGGCATCACGCAACTCGGCGGCCAGTGTCGCCAGCGGAAAGTCCGGGTGGGTTTGGGCACGGCCGGCGACGATGGTCAGCGCCAACGGCAACCCGGCGCAGAAAGCCAACAACTCCGCGACCGCCTCCGGCTCGGCGGCCAACCGGTCACCGCCCAGACGGCGAGCGAGCAAGTCGCGGGCCGCCGGCTCGTCGAGAACGTCCAGGGCCAGCGGATGAGCGCCGTGGGTGGAGATCAGTCCGGTCAGCCGGTCGCGGCTGGTGACCACCACCGTGCAGGTGGGGCTGCCGGGCAGCAGCGGCGCGACCTGGGCGGCGTCGCGGGCGTTGTCCAGGAGGATCAGCATCTGTTTGCCGGCGACCAGGCTGCGGTACAACGCGGCCTGAGCATCCGGGTCGACCGGGTGCGCGTCGGGGGCAATGCCGAGAGCGTCCAGGAAACCACGCACCGCGGCCTCCGCCGGCATCGGCTGCCCGGTGGGGTCGAAGCCGCGCAGGTTAACGTACAGCTGCCCGTCGGGGAACCGGTCGAGATGCTGATAGGCCCAGTGCAGCGCCAGCCAGGTCTTGCCGATCCCACCGACCCCACCGATCGCTGAGATCACCACCGTCGCCGCCGACTCTGCGTCCAGGGCCTGGCTGAGCGCGGTGAGTTCGTCGGTCCGGCCGGTGAACCATCGTGGTGGTGCCGGCAGCTGGTGCGGCACCGGCGGCCGGTGTGAGCGGGCCGTGCCGTGTGTGGGGCTGGCCAGGTCGGGATCTGCGGTCAGGATTTGCTGGTGCAGGCTCTGCAGCGGCGCGCCGGGATCCGTGCCCAGTTCCTCGGCCAATCGCTGGCGGCTGTGGTGGTAGTGCTGCAGGGCGTCGGCCTGACGGCCACTGCGGTACAGGGCGAGCATCAGTTGACCGGCAACGCGTTCATCCAGTGGGTGTTGCGCGGCGAGGGTGGACAAGATCGGCAGCAGTTCCGCGTGCCGGCCACAGCGCAGTGCCGTGTCGATGCGGTCGAGTTCGACGGCCCTCCGCTCGGCGTCCAGGGTTGTCCGGAGGTTGACCAGCCAGGGGGTGTCCAGGTCGGTGAACGCCTCGGCCCGCCACAGGCCGAGGGCCTGCTCGAACAAGGCCAGGGCCTGCCGGTCGTCCTGGCTCGCGCGGGCTTTGGCGACCAAGTGGCGGAAGCGGTGCAGGTCCACCGCTGTCTCGTCGACGCTCAGGACGTAGCCACCCGAGCGGCGGGCGATCGTCACTCCGGTGGTGGCGAGGGTTTTCCGTAGACGGGACAGGTAGGTGTAGAGCACCGCACGGTGGCGTTGGGGCGGGTCGTGTCCCCACACCCGGTTCACCAACTGCTCGACCGGCAGAAGGTGATTGGCCTGCACCAGCAGCGTGGCCAGCACGCACCGCTGCTGGGCGGGCCCGAGGTCGACGGAGCGACCGCCGCTGACGGCCGTCACCGGGCCGAGCAATCGGAACTCCACCGCCATATGCGGCTCTTCAGGTGTCATGAACTCCCGTGTGTCCCAGGGCTCCCGGTCGTGGGCGCAGCGGTCCTGACGTGCCGAATCAAGGTTCTCGCCAAGGTGTGGTCAGGGGTGTCGGCGCATCGTGGTCCCTGCACGGCCCGACTGGCGGAGGGGATCGGTCGGGCCGTTGCGCCGACGTCACGACGGTGGTGCGGCACCCACTGATTGCTCCGGGTCGGAGGGGTCGCATGAAACATCGCAGTACTCGGTTCGCTGGTGAGGATCTGATCGAGCAAGGCTCTTCTTCCGGTGTACCCCCAGTTTCGCCGCATCGGTGGCGACAAGCTGACGCTGACGTCGACGCGCCGCCGAGGAGAGCCGTCAGGTGTTGGGCGTAGGTGCGCAACCTGGCAGTAGGGAGTGGTGCTGGTGAGCAGTTCCGGCTCTGCGGTCGGCGAGGAACTGAATGACGTCGGCGAAACATTCGGATCGTCCATGGTGACCGTCCTGCTGGCCGATGCCCATCCCGTGGCCCGCCGCCGTGTCCGGTCCACGTTGGAGCGGGCCGGTGGCTTCGTCATCGTCGGCGAGGCCACCACCGCCGCCGAGACGTTCGCCGAGACGGCGTGGCACCGGCCCGACGTGCTGGTGGTGGACCCGCACCAGTTCGGCCATCTCGACGTGGCCGACATGATCGGTCACGTGTCCCGGATCGCCCCGGGCACAAGGGTTCTGGTGGTCACGTCGGTGGACGACGACGCGTCGGTGCGGTCGGCGCTGCACGCCGGCGCGCGGGGTTACCTGGTCGCCGCGGACGCCGATGCCGACCAGGTGCTGCGCGGCGTGCAGGTGGTGGCCAACGGCGAGGTGATCGTCGGGCGGTCCGTCGCGGGTCGGCTGCCGGCGCTGTTCGGCCCGCTGGGCGGGCACGTGCCGTATCCGTTCCCGCAGTTGACCGCGCGGGAACAGCAGGTGCTGGAACGGATCGCGGCCGGCAAGTCGAATCTGGCGATCGCGCGTGACCTCGCGCTGGCGCCGAAGACGATCAGCAACCGGGTGTCCGCGGTGCTGGGCAAGCTGGGCGTCACCGATCGCGCGCAGGCCATCGTGTTGGCCCGGGACGCGGGCCTGGGACGCGGCTGACGCCTCGCCCCGGATCTGCCACGGTGCTGGCGCGCGGAGCGGGAGGCGCTACACCGGGTTGGGCCGCAACCCCTTGATGGTCGCGTCGATGACTGCGTGCACGTGGTCGACGCTCAGCGGGGCGGTGCGGAGCAGCATCCGGTAGTACAGCGGCGCGTAGAGGGCCTCCACGGCGGCGGCGATGTCGACGTCGGCGCGAATCTGCCCGTCCCGCTGGGCCTTCTCCAAGCGTTGCCGCCGCGGCCCCTCCGCGCGGTCGGCGAGCTGTTCGGCCAGACCGCGGGCCACCGCGTCGTCCGCTTGCGCCTCGGCGATCAGGCCGGTGTAGAAGCGGGCGAAATCCGATCGGAACAGGTCGGTGACCGCGGTCATCTGCGTCGTGAGGTCGGCCACCACGTCCCCGGTGTCCGGCATCTCGCTGACCGCGCCCACCGCGTCGATGAGCACGTCGAGCAGCAGCGCACCCTTGGACGGCCACCACCGGTAGATGGTCTGTTTGCCGACGCCGGCCCGGGCCGCGATGGCGTCGATGGTCACCTTCGCCGGGCCGCGATCCAGGGCCAGTTCGTAGGCGGCCTCGAGGATCGCCCGGTGCGACCGCTGGCTGCGACGCGCGGCGTTCGGCGGCTTCATGCCGCGATCCTACCCTCTGACGAGAAGAGACGTCTCGTCTTGACACTGGGCATGCGGGGGGAGCAGTCTCCTAGCGAGACGATACGAACCGTCTCGCTAGGAGTGTCTGATGCGAATCCTCGCCCGCCAGTGCGTGACCGCCGACGGCTACGTGACCACGCCGGACGGTTGGCCGCCCCAGGTGATCGACCCCGCGCACGGTCCCGGCAGCCACGGAATCCGGGAGTTCATCGCCGGCTGCGAAGCCGTGGTGATGGGCCGCACCACCTTCGAACCCGCGCTGACCGCCGACCGCTGGCCCTGGCCGGACCTGAAGGTGTTCGTGCTCGGCTCCCACCGAACGCCCGGAGCGCCGGACGACGTGGTCTTCGACAGCGACCCCGTCCGGCTGCTGGAGCGGCTGCGCGCCGACAACTCCGGCCGCGACGTCCACCTCGTCGGCGGCCCGAGCACCATCGAGACCTTCCGCGCGCTCGGCGCGGTGGACAGGCTGGAACTGGTGGTGCTGCCGTTCATGGTCGGCGCGGGGATGCGGCTGACGGAGTCGCTGGATCCCGCCACGACGTTGACCTACGAGAGCTCCCGGGGCCTGCCCGGTGGCTCGGTGGAGATCGTCTACTCGCTGCGCGCCTAACCTCGAACCCAGGAGGTCGAGCCGTGAGACGCCCGCTGCGGCCGGGCCGTGGCGCGCGGGGACCGGCGCGCCACGGCCTCGGGTCAGGAGCAGGTCACGATCGGGATCTCGGCGCTGCCGGTGCCGGTGAGCCCGAAGGTGACCGACGCGCCGGGCGCCACCGTGCCGTTCCAACTCGCATTGCGGACGGTGACGGCCGTCCCGGACTGGCTGTACATGCCGTTCCACACGTTGGTGACGGCCTGGCCGCTCGGCCACGTCCACGACACGGCCCACGCGCCCATCGGCGTGCTGCCCCGGTTGGTGACCTTCACCTCCGCCTGGAACCCGCCCTGCCACGTGCCGGTGATCGTGTAGTCCGCCGTGCACCCACTGCTGGGCGGGGGCGTGGTCGTCGTGGTTGTGGGCGGTGTGGTCGTGCCGCCGCCGGGGTAGGTCAGGCCGTAGCCCAGCGGGAACAACGGCGTCTGGCCGTCACCGTCGTTGATCGGCTCCTGCGAGGTGCTCCGCGGCCAGGTCATCGGCAGCTTCCCGGTCGGCGCGTAGTCACCGAACAGCACGTCCGCCACTCCGTTGCCCTCGGTTCCGGGCAGCCAGGCGGCGATCAGCGCGTTCCAGTTCGGCAGTTGCGCGGCGATGTCGAGCGGGCGGCCGGACACCAGCACCACGACCACCGGCACCCCGGACGCGCGAAGTCGCGTGAGCGTCGCCAGGTCCTCCTGGTCCAAGCCAAGCCCGCCGGGCCGGTCGCCCTGCCCCTCCGCGTACGGGGTCTCGCCGATGACCGCGACCGCGGCGGTGTAGCTGCCGTCGATGCCGCTGCCGTTGCGGTCGTAGGTGACCGAGCCGGAGCCGGCCACCGCGTTGCGGATGCCCTGGAGTACCGTGGTGCCGGGCGTGGTGTTTCCGCTGCCGCCCTGCCAGGTGATGGTCCAGCCGCCGCTCTGGTTGCCGATGTCGTTGGCGGACTTGCCGGCCACGAACACCTTCGCCGACTTGGCCAGCGGCAGGACCCCACCCGCGTTCTTCAGCAGCACCTGCGACTCCCGTACCGCCTGCCGGGCCAGCGCGCGGTGGTCGGCGGACCCGACCGTGGCGGTGTACGAGCGGTCGGTGTACGGGTGCTCGAACAGGCCGAGTTGGAACTTCTTGGTCAGGATGCGTCGGTTCGCGTCGTCGATCCGGGACCGCGCGATGTGCCCGTTGTTCACCTCGGCGCGCAGGATGTTGATGAAACCCTTGTAGTCGGTGGGCACCATGACCATGTCGATGCCGGCGTTGACGGCGGCGTCGACGTCGGCGGCGGAGAACCCGGACTGGCCGTCGATCTGGTCGATGCCGGCCCAGTCGGACACGACGAATCCGCTGAAGCCCAGCTCTCCCTTGAGCACGTCGGTGATGAGGTAGTGGTTGCCGTGCATCTTGACGCCGTTCCAACTGCTGTAGGAGATCATCACCGCGCCGACGCCCCGGTCCACGGCTGCCTTGAACGGCGGCAGGTGGATGGCGCGCAGGTCCGCTTCGGACAGTTGGGTGTTCCCCTCGTTGACACCGCCGGTCGTGCCGCCGTCGCCCACGTAGTGCTTGGCGGTCGCCAACACCGACGCGGGGCCGCCCAGCGTGGTGCCCTGGAGGCCGGTGATGATGGACGTCATGGCGCTCGGGATGCTCGGCACCTCGCCGAACGACTCGTAGGTCCGCCCCCACCGGTCGTCGCGTGCCACACACAGGCAGGGCGCGAAGTCCCAGTCGATGCCGGTGCCGGACACCTCCTCGGCGGTGGCCCGGCCGATCCGCTGCACGAGGTCGGCGTCGCGGGTCGCGCCCAGGCCGATGTTGTGCGGGAAGATCGTCGCGCCGTACACGTTGTTGTGCCCGTGCACGGCGTCCACCCCGTAGATCATCGGGATGCCCAGCGGGGTGGACAGCGCGGTCCGCTGGAAGCTGTCGTACATGTCGGCCCAGGACTGGGCGGTGTTCGGGCTGGGCGCGGAACCGCCGCCGGACAGCACCGAGCCGAGCCGGTAGGTGGCGAGGTCGCTCTGCGGGTTCAGCGCGCTGCGCTCAGCCTGGGTCATCTGGCCGATCTCGTCGTCGAGCGTCATCCGGGACATCAGGTCGTTCACCCGGTCGGCGACCGGCAGTGACGGATCCTGGTAGGGCAGGCCGCCGGTCGGCAGCGTCACCGTCACCGGAGCGGGGTGGCCGGCGGCCACGGTGACGGTGACGGTGATCGACACGGTGGCGAGCGCGGCGGCGGCCAGCGCGAGCAGGGCGCGGGGCGGACGTCGGGTCACGGGCACACCTCCGGGTGGCGCGGAACATTCGGCTGCCGGGCTTCGTCATCACGCCGCGAGCGTCGGCCGCGCGAAACGGTGTGACGGGCACGCCGCGACGCGAGAACCAACTCGGCTGGGTGACCTCGGGGGAGCAGGGTGGGCCGCCCGGACGGCTACAGGATCTCTGGGAGCGCTTCCAGTCTGGCCACTGTAACGCGCTCCATCCGTTGTGTGAATAGCGTGTTCCGCGGCTCGTGTCGTGCTCCCCGCCGCGCTATTACAACGGATGGCCCTGCGCGACACCGCCGAACCGCCTATCGGCGGCGCTGATGCTTTACACGTCCCGATCCCACTCCCTACCTTCTCGTTCTGGAAGCGCTCCCAGAGCTGAGGAGGCGGAGTGCACGCTTCAACGATGAAGGCGGTGCCCCGAGCGCTCGTGGCGCTGCTCGTGCTCGGTCTGACGGTGGTGATCCCCGGGCTGTCCCCGACCGTCCGCGCCGCCACCGGCAAGTTCAACTACGCCGAGGCCCTCCAGAAGGCCGTCTGGTTCTACGACGCGCAGCGCTCCGGTGTGCTGCCCGCCGACAACCGCGTCTCCTGGCGGGGCCCGTCCGCCCTCGACGACGGCAAGGACGTCGGCGTGGACCTCACCGGCGGTTTCTACGACGCCGGCGACCACGTCAAGTTCGGCCTGCCGTTCGAGTTCAGCATGACCATGCTCGCCTGGGGCGCGCTGGAGAACCGCGCCGCCTACCAGGGTTCCGGCCAGTGGCAGTACCTGCTCTCGAACCTGCGCTGGGGCGACGACTGGCTGATCAAGGCGCACCCGCAGCCCAACGTGCTCTACGGCCAGGTCGGCAAGGGCGACGACGACCACAAGTGGTGGGGCCCGGCCGAGACGATGGCCATGGCCCGGCCCGCCTACCGCATCGACACCTCCTGCCCCGGTTCCGATCTCGCCGGCGAGGCCGCCGCGCAGATGGCCGCCAGCTCGCTGGTGTTCCAGGCCGGCGATCCCGCCTACGCGGCCACCCTGCTCACCCACGCCAAGCAGCTCTACTCGTTCGCCGACAACTACCGCGGCGTCTACTCCGACTGCATCACCGACGCCCAGAACTTCTACAAGTCCTGGAGTGGCTACCAGGACGAGCTGGTGTGGGGCGCGATCTGGCTCTACAAGGCCACCGGTGACACCAGCTACCTGACCAAGGCGCGCGCCGCGTACGAGAAGCTGTCCACCGAGCCGCAGACCACCACCCGCTCCTACCGCTGGACGCTGGCCTGGGACGACAAGTCCTACGGCGCGTACGTCCTGCTCGCCCAGCTCACCGGCGACGCCGAGTACGTGGCCGACGCCGACCGCTGGCTCGACTGGTGGACCACCGGCGTCAACGGCCAGCACGTGCCCTACTCGCCGGGCGGCGAGGCCGTGCTCGACCAGTGGGGCTCGCTGCGGTACGCCGCCAACACCGCGTTCGTCGCCCTCACCTACTCGGACTGGCTGCGGACCACCGATCCCGCCCGCGCCACCACCTATCACGACTTCGCAGTGCGGCAGATCAACTACGCGCTCGGTGACAACCCACGTGGCGCGAGCTTCGAGGTCGGGTTCGGCGTCAATCCGCCCCGTAACCCGCACCACCGCACGGCGCACGGTTCGTGGGACGACAACATCCTCGATCCCACGGTGAGCCGACACATCCTGTACGGCGCGCTCGTCGGCGGCCCCACCTCGACCAACGACGCGTACACCGACGACCGCACCAACTACACCATGAACGAGGTGGCGCTCGACTACAACGCCGGCTTCACCGGCGCGCTGGCCCGGCTGTACGGCGAGTACGGCGGCACCCCGCTGGCCGGCTTCCCGCCGAAGGAAACCCCGGACGGGCCGGAGATCCTGGCGCAGGGCGCACTCAACCAGCCCGACGGCAGCACGTTCACCGAGGTCAAGGCCTACGTGATCAACAAGTCGGCGTGGCCGGCGCGCACGTTCACCGGCTCGCTGCGCTACTACTTCACGCTCGACGGCGGCACCACGTCCAGCCAGATCTCGGTCACCTCCGCGTACAACCAGTGCGATTCGCCGACCTTGCACCAGTTCTCCGGCCCGGTGTACTACGTCGAGGTGGCGTGCTCCGGCGGCGTCGCCCCCGGCGGCCAGTCCCGCTATCGCAAGGAGGTGCAGTTCCGGATCACCAGCACCGGCACCTGGGACCCCAGCAACGACTGGTCGCACACCGGTCTCGCCCCGAGTGGGACCTCGCCCGTGGACGACCCGCAGCTCGTGCTCGCGCAGGGCTCCGCGGTGCTGTGGGGCAGCCAACCTGGACAGTCCACAGTAGACACCATTCCGCCGACCGCGCCCACGGGAGTCGCCGCCACCCCGGGCAGCACCAGCGTCAGCCTCACCTGGATCGCCGCCACCGACAACGTCGGCGTCGCCGGCTACGACGTGCTCAACTCGGCGGGCGCGACGATCGGCAGCACCACGAGCACCAGCTACCAGGTCACCGGCCTCACCCCCGGCACTCCGTACACCTTCTCGGTGCGCGCCCGCGACGCCGCCGGC
This sequence comes from Kutzneria kofuensis, assembly GCF_014203355.1. Taxonomy (NCBI): domain Bacteria; kingdom Bacillati; phylum Actinomycetota; class Actinomycetes; order Pseudonocardiales; family Pseudonocardiaceae; genus Kutzneria; species Kutzneria kofuensis. Next base: position 111,758 of record NZ_JACHIR010000005.1, on the reverse strand, counting down.
AACCTGTCACCGGCCAGCAGTCCGGTGTCGGTGACCACCACGACCAGCGGCGGCAACCCCGGCTCCGGCTCGCTCGCCGTGCAGCAGCGCGGCGGCAGCGGCGCCACCGACAACCAGATTCGCACCGGCCTCCAGATCGTCAACCGGGGCAGCACGGCCGTCGCCCTCAACAGCGTCACCGCGCGCTACTGGTTCACGGGCGACGCCACCAATCCGAGCTACCAGATCTGGTGCGACTACGCGGTTCTCGGCTGCGGGAACGTCACCCTGCGCGTCGTGAAGCTCAGTACGCCGCGCCCGGGGGCCGACGCCTACGTCGAGATCAGCTTCAGCGGCGGCACCCTCGCCGCCGGCGCCAGCACCGGCGAGATCCAGGTGCGGGTCGCCAAGGCCGACTGGTCCGCCTTCAACCAGACCGACGACTACAGCTACCGCACGGCGGCGTCGTTCACCGACCTCGCCACCGCGACCGCCTACCAGTCCGGCACCCTCAGTTGGGGCACCGAGCCCTGACCCCTCAGGGATCTCGCGCCAACACCAGCATCGCGTCAGCTGGTCCGCCGGCGCTCGGAGACCCAGGCGGCGACCTGGGTGCGGGAGGTGAGACCGAGCTTGACCAGGACGCGTTCGACGTGGCCTTCGGCGGTGCGTTGGGCGATGACCAGCCTGTTGGCGATGTCCCGGTTGGACAGTCCCTGGGCGATGAGCGCGGCGACCTCCCGTTCGCGTCGGGTCAACGACACCCACGGCTGGTCGTCCCGCCCGGGCGTCCCTTTGCGGGGGTGTGGTGCGGCGTTGTCGCCCAGCACGCAGTCGAGCTCCTGGCGCGGATCGAGCGCAGTGCCCTCGTGTGCGGTGGCGTAGGCGGCTTCGCCGAGGGCCGCGCGGGCGGCGGCCGCGCTCTTCTCGTGGTATTCGATCAGGGGTTTGAGTCCCATCAGCGGGAGGCCCACCAGCGGCCACAGCCGCTCCAGCACGCCGAACAGCCGGGCGGCCTGGTGGTGGTCGCCGGTAGCGGTCAGCGCCCACGCCAGGAAATCCCCGGCCATGCCGAGCCCGAACAGGTCGTCCAGTTCCCGCTTGATCGCGATGCTCTCGCGCAGCGGTGGAATCGCCCGCTCGGGGTCGCCGCGGCGCCACAGCGCCAGGCCGAGCAACACCAACCCCCACGAGTAGGTCCAGTGAGCGCTGTGTTGCCGGGCGAGCGCCACGCACTCCTCGGCGTAACCGACCGCTTGGTCGACCTCGCCCTGCAGCGACGCCACCAAGCTCAGCTTCGTCAGGACCTTCACCGCCGGGCTGGTGAGCTCGCCGAGGGCACGGTGCCGCTCCCATGACTGCTCACACAGCATGCGCGCCTGCGTCAACTTCCCCTTGAGCAGCGCACACAGCCCAGCCACCTGCAGGCCGTAGGCCTCCAACCGCGCGTCACCCAAGCGCTCGGCCAACCGCTGGCACCGCTCGGCGTTGGCCTCCGCGGCGGTCAGATCCCCCTGATGCGAGGCGGCCCACCCGGAGACCCACAACGCCACCCCGAGGGCCGGGGTCGGCTCAGGCGCCAGCGCCGCCAACCGGTCGAGCCACTGTCGACCCTCGCCCAGCAATCCGCCGGGCACCCAGAAACACCACAGCGCCCCGGCTGTCCGCAGCCCCGCCTGGGCGCTGTCCGGGTCGGACAGGCAGAACTCCAACGCCGCCCGGACGTTGTCGTGCTCGCTGCGCAGCCGGACCATCCACGTCCGCTCGTCGGGGCCGAACCAGCTGGCCGCGGCCTGCTCGGCCAACCGCAGGAACCAGTCGCGGTGACGGCCGTGCACCCGGCTGTCCTCACCGGCCGCACACAGCTTCTCCACGCCGTGCCGCCGCAGGATGTCGAGCATGCGATAGCGGGTTCGCTGCCCGCGCGGGTCATCGCATCGCGCCAGGATCGACTTGTCCACCAGCCCCGCCACCAGGTCGACGATGTCGGCGCGCGCGATCCCGTCGCCGCAGCAGACCTCCTCCACCGCCTCGAGGTCACACCCGCCGGCGAACACCGCCACGCGGGCCCACAGCAGCCGTTCCTGCGGCGAGCACAGCTCGTAGCTCCAGTCCACCGCCGCCCGCAGCGTCTGGTGGCGGGCGACCACACCCCGTCTGGGCGCCGTGAGCAGGTGGAACCGGTTGTCCAGCCGCTCCAGCACCTGCCGCACCGACAGCGCACGGAGCTGGACCGCCGCGAGTTCGATGGCGAGCGGGATGCCGTCCAGTCGTCGGCAGAGCCGGACCACTGATGCCGCGTTCTCCGGTGTGATGGCGAAGTCGGGGTGGACCGCCGTAGCGCGCTCGGTCAGCAGGCTGACCGCCTCGTAACGGTGGAGTTCGTCTGGTCGGGGTGTCAGGTCGGGTTTCGGCAGGGACAACGGCGGCACAGTGAAAAGATGCTCGCCGCTGATACCCAGTCGTTGGCGGCTGGTGGTCAGTATCCGCAGTTCGGGGGCGTTGGCCAACAGCGTGGCGACGAGGTCGGCGCATGCCTCGGCCAGGTGTTCACAGTTGTCCAGCACCAGCAGGATCTGCTTGTCCCGCAGGTAGTCCAGCACCACCTCGGTCGGGGATCGGGGCGGCCACTCCCGCATCCCGAAGGCGATCGTATTGTCCTGCATCCCTACTGTCGCGGCCACCGCGTGCGCCACCAGGGCCGGGTCCTGCAGCGTCGCCAGCTCCACCAGCCACACGCCGTTCCGGAACGCCCGCCGCACCTCGGCGGCGAGCCGCAGCGCCAACCGCGTCTTGCCCACCCCACCGACACCGGTCAACGTCAGTAACCGGGTCCGGGTCAGGAGGTTCCGCGCAGTGCGTAACTCCTGCCGACGCCCTACGAAACTCGAGACGTCAGTCGGCAAGTTGTCCCTCACCGCAGGCGTCATACCAAGACCGCTCACGTCGCCCGTTTCACCTAGCAGATACCTGAACAGCGAGGAGGCGATTATGGCAACCGCTGTGTTCCGCCGTAAGGGTGCGGGTCGGCGAGTTTTCGCCACCTGTCATCCCAACGCCAGAAGACGGAGAAAAGAATCGCTTTGACACCTGGGCTCTGGAACTGAGCCTGCATCGGCCGACGATTGCGCGGGTGGTCACGGGCAGCCGCGAGGTTCGATCAACCGGCAGCTTGTCCGCGCTCCGTACCGGGTCGGGATCCGACGGGTTGCCCGGCCCGGCCGCGTGCGCTTATGGGGCCGGCGTGCGCTCGGCCAGCCGTGCGCGGAGGACGTCGGCGTCGGGGTGGTGCAGGTCGTCGAGGATGGGCAGCGCCTGCTGCCAGGAACGGTGCGCGGCGTGGAAGTCGCCCGCGTCCTGGTAGGTCTCGCCGAGACGGATGAGTGTGTCGGCCTGTGGATGGCGCGCGCCCAACTTCTGGTACAGCTCCAGTGCGTTGTGGTAGCAGACGACGGCCCGCTGGTGCTCGCCGAGATTGTGGTGGGCGCAGCCGAGGCTGTCCCAGGTGTCGGCTTCGCCGTGCCTGCTGCCGACCGCTCGGTGCAGCTCAAGCGCCTGGGCGCAGTAACGCAGCGCTTCGGCGTGCTGGCCCAGTTGGGTCTGCATCCAGCCGATCGCGTTGAGTGCGTCCGCCTGGCCCGCCCGGTGGCCAGCCGCGTGGAACAACGCGTAGGCCGCCTTGCCCTGTTCCAGTGCCTCCGGGTTGGCGCCCTGCGCGTAGGACACGATGCCGAGGGTGTTGTAGCTGCGTGCCTGCCCGACCAGGTCGCCGAGCCGCTCGTCCAGGTCGAGCGCGCGGCACAAGCTGGCCCGCGCGTCCGCATAACGACCGAGCCGGATGTACACCCGGCCCAGTTCACGTAGGGACCATGCCTGCCCGTGCGGTTCACCTGCGCGTTCAGCTGCGGCGATCGCGACGAGTTGGCTGGTGACCATCTGTGTCCAGTGCCCGGCGCGGATGCAGAAACTGGCCACGCTCCAGGCGAGTTGCCAGGCGTGGGTGTCGAAGCCGGCATCGGCGGCGCGTTCGATGGCGGCCGGAAACACCTGGCGCTCGGCCGTGAACCACTGCCATGCCTGCTCGTCGTCGGCGAGTTCGTCGACGCAGGCCCCTGGCTGGGATTCGACCAGGGACAGCCGGTCGTTGGGTGGGTTGAGCAGCAGCGTCGCGGCGTGCGCGGTGTGAAGGTAGTGATCGAGCATGCGGTGCATGGCGGCGTGGCGCGTCTGCTCGTCCTCGTCCTCGCGTGCCTTCCCTGCCGAGTACGCCCGCAGCAGGTCGTGGTAGGCGAATCGGCCGGCGCTGTGCTCGGTGAGCAACTGCGCTCTCGTCAGCTCGGACAGCGCCGCGTGGGCCTGATCGCGTTCGGTTCCGACGAGGCTGGCGGCGGCGGACACCGATATGACCGGGCCGGGGTGCAGGCTCAGCAGCCGGAACATTCGTGCTGCCGCGGCGCTCAGCGTCCGGTAGGACCAGGAGAACACCGCACTGAGATCGACGCTGGCATCACCGATGTCCAGGGCGCGCAGGCGATCGCGGACATCGCGTAGCTGCTTGGCCAGCTCGGCCAGCGACAGGGTGGGAGCGAGTGTGACTCGCGCGGCGACGATGGTCAGCGCCAGTGGCAGGTGTGCGCACAACTCGATCAGGTCGCTGACGGCGTGCGGTTCGACGGCCAGCCGTTCCGGGCCCAGCCTGCTCGCCAGCAGGTCATAGGCTTCGGCGGTGGTCATCAGGTCCAGGGGGACAGCGCGCGCCCCCGCGCTGACGATCAGACCGCCGAGGGGGTCACGACTGGTGATGACGGTCAGGCACTGGGCCGAGCCGGGCAGCAGCGGCCGGACCTGGTCGGTGTCGCGGGCATTGTCCAACACCACGAGTATCCGCCGGTCGGCCAGCTGGGATCGGTAGAGCGCCGCCTGCTCGGCCAGGCCGGCCGGTATCCGTTGGGCCGGCACTCCGAGCGCGTCGAGGAAACCCCGGATCGCGTCGGCGGGTTGGACCGGCTGACCGCTGGGGTCGAAACCCCGGAGGTTCACGTAGAGCTGCCCATCGGAAAACCGGTCCGCGACCTGGTGCGACCAGTGCACGGCGAGAGCCGTCTTGCCGACGCCCGCGGTGCCGTTGATCGCCGAGATCACCACGGTGTCGTTCCGATCCAGCAAGCCGGTGAGTTCCTTGAGCTGGGACGCCCGTCCGGTGAAGCCGGCCACCGCACAGGGCAGCTGCCGGGGGACCGCGACGCTCGTCCGGGTGGCGGATCGCGGAGCCGGTGCCGGAGGCGAGATCGGTGCGGTCGGGGTCGCATCGTTGCGCAGGATCGCCACGTGCAGTTGTTGCAGCTCCGCACCGGGTGCCAGCGCGAGATCGTCGGCCAGCCGTTCGTGGGTGCGCCGGTAGACCTCCAGTGCCTCGGTGGTGCGCCCCGACCGGTGCAGGGCCAGCATGAGCTGGCCGACCAGCCGTTCCCGCAGCGGATGTTCGGCGACCAGTATCGTCAACTCGGCCACCAGGGCCGCGTGTCCGCCGGTGGCCAGTTCCCAGTCGAAGCCGTCCTCCAGCGCACTGAGGCGGCGCTCCTCCAGCCGCGTCGCCTGCGCCGCGAGCCCCGGCGTGACTCCGCTCAGCGCCGGGCCCCGCCACAGCCGAAGCGCCTCCCGCGCCGCTCTGGCCGCAGCCTCCGGGTCCGTGACCGAGAGTTGCCGGGCACCGGCCACCGACGAGTCGAAAACACCGACGTCAACCTGGTCAGGCTCGGCATTCAGCATGTAGTCGCCCGATCTGGTGGTGATCGCGTCACCGAGCGTGCCACGCAGGCGGGACACCAGCTTGATCACCTGACGGCGCGCCGACGGCGGCGAATCCTCTTCCCACACCGCGTCGACGAGCGCGCTGACGGACACCACGCGCCCCGGACACAGCGCCAGCGCGGCCAGCACGGAACGCTGGTGCCGGCTGGAAATCGCCAGCCGCTCCGGTCCGCGCCAGACCTCCACCGGCCCCAACAGCCGAAACTCCAGACGATCGGCGACGCCCAACGCTCCCCCTCGTTGCGCATACCTGAGCCTCCCCCTGCGCCGGCGATCCGAACAGGTGCCGAAGACAACCGTCCGCAACGAAACCGGCGATCAGCAGGAGCGGTTGATCGGCAACCAGATATGATCCATCCGGGTGAATCTGGTGACGCCTGTGCCGCGCTGTGACGGCCCCCTTCCCGCCACAGCGTCACCGCCCATGTGACGAATCGATCTTATGACGATCGAGTGTCCCCGTCTCGGGCTCGGGCTGAGAAGTCCCGCGACGGAGCGCCCGGGTGTCGGTCCCGGCAAAGGGGGGCGCTCAATGGTTGCGGAGGAAGGCCAGCAGGTCGGCGTTGACCTGATCCTGAAGCGTGGCGGTGAGGCCGTGCGGCGCGCCGGGGTAGTAGATCTCCTGGGCGCCGGCGATGAGCCGAGCCGACCTGCGGGCCGAGTCCTGGACGGGGACGATCTGGTCGTCCTCGCCGTGCATGACGAGCGTCGGCACGTCGATCCTGCGCAGATCGTCGGTGAAGTCCGTCTCGGAGAAGGCCTTGACGCTCTCGTAGGCGTTGATGGCGCCGGCCTGCATGCTCCACAGCCAGAACTGGTCCAGGATCCCCTGGGAGACCTCCGCGCCTGGTCGGTTCGCGCCGTAGAACTTGATCGCGAGCTCCCGGTAGAACTGGGAGCGGTCGCCGGCCACGCCAGCGCGCAGGCTGTCGAAGACCTCCATCGGCAGGCCTTCGGGGTTCACGTCGGACTTCAGCATGATCGGCGGGACCGCGGCGATCAGCGCCGCCTTGGCGACCCGCCCGGTCCCGTGCCGCCCGATGTACCGCGTGACCTCCCCGCCGCCGGTGGAGTGCCCGACCAGCGCGACGTCGTGCAGGTCGAGCGTGTCGACCACGGCCGCGAGGTCGTCGGCATAGCCGTCCATGTCGTTCCCGAACGAGACCTGGCTGGACCGGCCGTGACCGCGCCGGTCGTGGGCGATGACGCGGTAGCCCCGTTGCGCCAGGAACAGCAGCTGGCCGTCCCAGGCATCGGCGTTCAGCGGCCAGCCGTGCGAGAACACCACGGTCGGGCCTTCGCCCCAGTCCTTGTAGTAGATCTCGACGCCGTCCTTGGTGGTGATCGCGCTCACGGGATTGGTCTCCTCTCCGCAGCAGCGGCATCGCGGTGTGCGCGGTTCGACACCGCCTCGTACTTCCGGACCCACCCAGGGTTGGATGTATCGACAGATCCAGCCGGTGGCAATATGGCGGTCGAATATTCGCGGTGGCGAGTACTCGCCATTGGCGTTGTTCGTCACCGGTACGCGTTGCGCTGGCGGCGTCCGGTCGCCGTGCGTGGCCCGTGCCGCCGGTTCGAGTTCGAGGCATAACGCGGTCATCGGCCCGGTGATCATGGCAGAGTCGACCAGGTGAAGCTCCGCCACCTTTTCCTGCTCGGCACGGGCGTACTCCTCGTGGGCTGCTCAGCACCCGCGCCGACGCCCCAGCCCACAACGACCACTACCACCACGGCGGAGCCGCCGCACGGGCCGCTGATCTCCCTGGGCGCGACCGACGCGGCAACGGGACTGCGGGTGGTCCCGATCCGACTCGCCAACTGCGGCAGCGCCCCCTTGACCGTGAACGGCTACCCGGCCCTGCGGGTGCTCGACGACGACCACCAGCCCATCGACGTCAAGGTGGACAACGGCGCCGACTCGGTGGCGCTGGTGCCGAGCCTGCAGCACCCGCCGACCACGTTCACCCTGGAGCCGGGGCAGCAGGCCGAAGCCGCCGTGCTGTGGAAGAACACCGTGACCGACTCGACCGTGGTCGCCACGAGCGGCACGTACTTCGACGTCGCTCCGGCGAGCGGCCAACCCTGGCAGACCCGCAAGCCCGACGGCCCGATCGACCTCGGCAACACCGGCAAGCTCGGGGTCAGCCCCTGGACGGCCAGCTCCGACAAGGGCAAGTGTCAGGCGTCTGAGTAGACCGAGGGTGGCTTCCCGCAGCGGCCTGGCTGGCCCCTCTACCGTTCCAAAGCCACAAACGCGGCCGCGAGGCTGGCATGCTGACGGGGTGATCGACGTTCTGGGAAACGGGTCCGCGCCGCGGCTCGTCGTGTTCGACCTCGACGGCACGCTGTACCCGAGGGAGGCGTACGCCGAGCAGGTGCTCGCAGTGATCGGTCGGATGTTCGTGGAGCTGCGCGGTGCCACGCCGGACCAGGCCGGGGCGAAGGTGGCCGAGCTGCGCGAGGCGATGCGGACGAACTGGTCCGGAACGTCGACGACGTCGTTCGTGCGGGCCAACGGTTTCGACGTCGGGCAGTGGCTCGGCTACCGGGAGACGCATCTGTCCATTGCGGACGGACTGGAGCCGGACGAGAACGTGGAGCGGGAGCTGGCGCGGTTGCGTGAGGTGGTGCCGATCGCGTTGCTCACCAACAACACCAGGGCGTCGATGAAGGCCATTCTGGACAAGGTCGGGGTCGGTGGCTTCACCGAGGTGTTCAGCGCCGAGGACACCGGGCACACGCCGAAGCCCGATCCGGGCGCCTTCCGTGTGGTGCTCGACCGGTTCGGGGTCGCGGCGGGCGACGTGTGGAGTGTCGGGGACCGGGTGGACATCGACATCGACCCGCTGCGCAGGCTCGGCGGGTCGGGTATCGCTGTGGACGGGCCCGCCGATCTGGGCGCGGCGGTCGACCACCTCATCGGGCTGGCGCGTCCGGCCTGATCGTTCCGTCGGGCGCGACGTGGAAGCCGGGGATCTCCAGCACAGCCTTGTGGTTGGTCAGTTTCGCGCCGGTGAACCACCATGGGCCGGATGAGCGGGCGCCCGCGAACAACACGTCGCCGTCGAAGGTTGCGCCGGTGAAGCGAACTGTGCCCTGGAAGTCCGCCTCGGCGAAGCGGGCTTCGCCCTGGAAGCGCGCGTCGGTGAACCGGGCGATGCCGATGAAGGTGGCGGACGGACAGTTCAGTCCGCCGGAGAAGACGCACTGGCGGGCGTTGAAGTCGACCAGCGTGGCTCCGGTGAGGTCGAGGGTGATCTGCCAGAACTCCGGCTCGGCGCGCAGGTGGGTGGTGAGGATCTTGCCCGCGGCCCGGCGGACGTGCAGCTCCTGCTGCGTCTCCAGGTCGGGGCCGCTGCGGTCCCACGGCATGCGCAGGTAGGCGCTGATGACGTCGGCGACCACCTGGCGCTGGTGAGGGTTCTCCTGCGCGAGGCGTTCCAACGCGTAGAGGCCCGCGACGCGCACCTGCGCCAGCGGAGAGCCAAGGTGTTCGGTGGCCTTGACGTAGAGGTCGGTGAGGCGGCGTTCGTCGGCGTCACGGGTCGTGACGACGGCGACCACCTCCTGGTGCCACTGCCTGCGGACCGCGAGGAACAGCACGATGCTGCCGCCGCCGGCGAGTCCGACGGTGAAGCCGGTTTTGATCGCCTCCATGCGCCGGCCGGGGTCGTCGCCCGCCTCGTGCAGCAGCCAGACGAGCACCGCGGCGGTGAGCACGACCACCAGGATCGCGCACAAGACGATCACCCACCGCCGGAGCGGTCGCAAGACCACCTGCTGTCTGGTGCTCATGGCGGTTGATTCTGTCGTGCGCAGGGCCCCGTGGGTATCCGTGACCGGGGTAGGCACGGTGCGGTGGTTGGCAAGAAGCGACGCGGCTGCAGTCGTTGCTCTTGCCGGGCTGGTCATCGTGATCGCTTTCCGTCTTGGCCGTTCGCCGCGAATCCACAATTGACGACATCAGGGTCTGGGCCGGATGGATTATTGCCGGGCTGTCGGGTGCGGAACTAGTTTCGGGTGATTTCTGCGCGACCAGGGGCAGAAATCGTGGGCACCTACGGATGAAGGAGTCCGCATGCACAGAGTTAGACGCACCCTGTCACTGATTGCGACCGTCGCGCTCGCCGCCGCGGGACTGGGCGTTGTGGCGATGCCCGACGCCGCCGCGACACCGTTCGGCTACGCGAGCCTGAACCCGATCCAGCGCCACCATGTGTCCGGCCTGCTCGCCAGCGTCCTCAACGCCGCGGACCCCGCCGGCCATGCCCGGACCCTGGCGCCCCGCGACGTGCGCCGGGCGACGCCGCCCGCGTCCTGCGCGAACCGTTTCGGCGACAACGTGAAGGTCAACCAGAACTGCCTCAACATCGGCGACACCGACCTGCAAGGTCGAGGCCAGGCGCAGAACGAGAGCTGGCTGTCCGCGGATCCGAACAACGCCTCCCACTTGGTGGCCAGCTACAACGACTACCGTCGCGGCGACGGCAACTGTGGCGTGTCGTACTCGCTGGACGGCGGCAGCACCTGGGCCGATTCGACCGTGCCCGACGGTTTCACCCGCGGCACCGCGTTCGGCGGCGCCGCGCGCCAGTACTGGCAGGCCGGCGGCGACACCTCCACAGCATGGGACACCAAGGGCAACGCCTACCTGTCCTGCCAGGTTTTCAACCGCGGCGCGGGCACGTCGGCCAGCCCCGACCAGTCCAGCGCGTTCTACGTGTTCCGCTCGACCGGCACCAACGGCGCCTCGTTCAACTTCACCGGCAGGCCCGTCGCCGAGCACGACGACACCGTCGGCGCCGGGGATTTCCTGCTGGACAAGCAACTGATCACCGTCGACAACCATCCCGACAGCCCGTTCGCCGACCGCGTCTACGTCACGTGGACCACGTTTGCCGCCGACGGCACCGGCTACATCTACGAGTCGCACTCGGCCGACTACGGCGAAACGTTCTCGGCCCCTGTGTTGGTGAGCACGACGAGCTCCTTGTGCGACAACACCTTAGGCCTGCCGACGCCGGGCGGCACCTGCAACCAGAACCAGGACTCCCAGCCGTTCACCGGCCCCGACGGCGCGTTGTACGTGGTGTTCAACAACTTCAACAACGCGGTCACCGGCAGCGAGAACCGCAGCCAGGTGCTGTTGGCCCGATCCACCGACGGCGGCCAGAGCTTCTCCGCGCCGGTGCGGGTCGGCTACTTCTACGAGCTGCCCGACTGCGCCGCCTACCAGAACGGCCAGGACGCCGGGCGCGCCTGCGTGCCGGAGAAGGGCCCGTCGGCGAACTCGATCTTCCGCGCCAGCAACTACCCGATCGGCGCGGTCGACCCCACCCACGCCAACCGGGTGGTGGTCACCTATGGGTCGTACATCAACCGGAACTCCAACGAGAGCAACGGATGCACCCCCGCCGGCCTCTCGGCGGCGACCGGCGGCAACCTGTACACCGGTGTGAAGGACGGCAGCTGCAACAACGACATCCTGCTGTCCACTTCCACGAACTTCGGCGCCGGCTTCACCGGCGGCAGCGCCGACCCCCGTGCGCTCGCTGTCGTCACCACGGCCGCGGGGCAGGCGCGCAGTGACCAGTTCTGGCAGGCAGCCGCATTCTCCCCCAACGGGATTCTCGCCGTCAGCTACTACGACCGGCAGTACGGGGCCGACGAGAACATCGGCTATTCCGACATCACCGCCTCGACCAGCACTGACCTGGCCGCCTTCCGGCACACGCGGGCGACGTCCACCAGCATGCCGCCGCCGACCCAGTTCAGTGGCACCTTCATGGGCGACTACACGGGAGTCGCGGTCACGCCGAGGACCGTCTACCCGATCTGGTCGGACACCCGGCCCGTGGACCAGTTCCTCTGTCCCGGTACGGGCACCCCGACCACCCCGCCGGCGGTGTGCGAGGGTGGGGCCGCCAACGCCTCGGTCGCCAACGACCAGGACACCTACACCACAGGAACCTCACTCCGTTAGCGCCTGGTCATCGGTAGGGCCGCGCCGCGCGGCCCTACCGATGGCTCACGCTGCCGTCCGTTGGTCAGCCGGCCGTTGGGCAGACGGGCTCGATGCCGGCGCGGAGCCTACCCGTCGAGGAGGTCGGTGTCGTCGGCGTGCTGCACGACGGCGCTGGCCTGCGGCAGGGCCTGTCGGAACGACGGCACGGGGCCGAAAGACTCCGGCGGTTCGGGTCGGCCGCCTGCGGCCGGGGACCTCGACCACCAGCGACTGTGGGAGCTGAATCGGGAGCAGCGACCACGGGAGCGTTGGATGATCACCGCAGGCTCGATCGGGCAGCAACCGACGACGCGTTGGGTGCAGCGACTGGACGCGTGGTGGCGCGCGGCCAACTACCTGTCGGTCGGGCAGATCTACCTGCTGGACAACCCCTTGCTGCGCGAGCCGCTGCAGCCACGGCATGTGAAGCCGCGGCTGCTCGGGCATTGGGGGACCGTGCCCGGCCTGACCCTGACCTACGCCCACCTGTCCCGCATGATCATGTTGCACAAGCTGGACCTGATGTTGGTGACCGGCCCCGGTCACGGCGCGGCCGGCCTGAACGCGGCGGCGTGGCTGGAGGGCACGTATTCGGAGTGCTATCCGGAGATCTCGCAGGACGAGGACGGCATGCGGCGGCTGTTCCGGCAGTTCTCCTTCCCCGGCGGCGTCCCGAGTCACGCCTCGGCGCACCTGCCCGGTTCCATCCACGAGGGTGGCGAGCTGGGTTACTCGTTGGCGCACGCGACCGGTGCGGTGCTGGACAATCCGGGTCTGATCGCGGCGTGCGTGATCGGTGACGGCGAGGCGGAGACCGGTCCGCTGGCGACCAGTTGGCAGGCAACGGCTTTCCTGTCGCCGGAGCGGGACGGTGCGGTGCTGCCGATCCTGCACCTGAACGGCTACAAGATCGCCAACCCGACGGTGTTGGCCCGGATTCCACGGCACGAGCTGAACTCGTTGCTGATCGGGCATGGTTGGCGGCCGATCGAGGTCGCCGGGAGCGATCCGACCGAGGTGCATGAGAGTTACGCGGACGCGGTGGAGAAGTGCGTGCTGGGGATCCGGGAGATCCAGGGCGCGGCTCGTCGTGGTTACGGCAGCCGCGACCGCAAGTGGCCGATGATCGTGTTGCGCACGCCGAAGGGCTGGACCGGCCCGCACGAGATCGACGGCAAACAGGTCGAGGGCAGTTGGCGCTCGCACCAGGTGCCGTTCGCCGCCATTCGTGAGGACGCGCACCACTTGGCGTGTCTGGAGCAGTGGATGCTGTCCTACCGTCCGGAGGAGTTGTTCGAGCGGGATGGCGCACCGGTGCCGATGGTGTGTGATCACCGTCCACTGGGGACGGACAGGATCAGCGCGAAACCCGTCACCCACGGGCAGGTCCAGCGTGATCTGCGGCTGCCCGATCCCGCGGAGCACGCCGTCGAGGTGCCGATGCCGGGAACGGTCGTCGCGGAGTCGACCAAACGGCTGGGCACCTACCTGCGGGATGCCATGCGGCTCAACGAGGAGCAGCACAACCTGCTGCTGTTCGCCCCCGACGAGCACGCCTCCAACCGCCTGGACGCCGTGTTCGAGGTGACCGGCCGACGCTGGCAGCTGGCCACGGAGCCCGGCGACGACCACCTCGCCCCGGACGGCCGGGTGTTGGAGGTGCTGTCCGAGCATTTGTGCCAGGGTTGGCTGGAGGGCTACCTGCTGACCGGCCGGCACGGGCTGCTGTCCAGCTACGAGGCGTTCGCGCACGTGGTGGACTCGATGGTGGCGCAGCACGCGAAGTGGCTGCACACCGCGGCGCGGATCCCGTGGCGGCGGCCGATTCCGAGCCTGAACTACCTGCTGACCTCGCACGTGTGGCGGCAGGACCACAACGGCGCCTCGCACCAGGACCCCGGTTTCGTCGACCACGTGCTGAACAAGCGGCCCGAGCTCGTCCGGGTGTACCTGCCGCCGGACGCCAACTGCCTGCTGTCCGTCGCCGATCACTGCCTGCGCAGCCACGGCCTGGTCAACGTGATCGTCTCGGGCAAGCAGCCGGCCTTGCAGTACCTGACGGCCGACGAGGCGGCGGCGCACTGCGAGCAGGGCCTGGGCGTGTGGCGCTGGGCCAGCACCGACGCCGAGGGTGACACCGACGTCGTGATGGCGTGCGCCGGGGACGTGCCGACCCAGGAGACGCTGGCGGCGGTGCAGGTGCTCCGGGAGTTCGTGCCGGACCTGCGGATCCGCGTGGTCAACGTGGTCGACCTGGCCCGGCTGGCTTCGCCGGAGCAGCATCCGCACGGCATCGACGACAAGGCGTACCGGGAGATCTTCACCGACGCGCCGGTGATCTTCGCCTATCACGGCTATCCGTGGCTGATCCACCGGTTGACCTACCGGCGGCCGGGCCACGACGACCTGCATGTGCATGGTTTCCACGAGAACGGCACGACCACGACGCCGTTCGACATGTGCGTGCTGAACGAGCTGGACCGCTACCACCTCGCGCTGGCCGCACTGGAACGCGTGCCGCGGGTCACCGGCCGGCTCGGGCACGTGCGGCAGCAGCTGCTGGACCGGCTGGCGGTGCACCACGACCACATTCGGCGCACCGGCGAGGACCTGCCGGAGATCCGTGAGTGGACGTGGACGCAATGAGCCGCGTGCTGACCGTCAACCCGGGGTCGTCCAGTCTCAAGGTGTCCGTTGTGGACGCTGGGACGACACTCGGCGAGTGGGCCGAGTCGGACTGGGACGGCATGCCTGATCCCGCCGAGGTCGAGGCCGTCGGCCCGGTCGACGCGATAGCGGTGCGGTTCGTACACGGCGGCGATCGCACCGGTCCGGTCGTGCTGGACGAGGCAGTGGCGCAGGACCTGCGGAGATTGGTGCCGATGGCTCCGATCCACCAGCCACGATCCCTGTCGATGGTGCGGGCGCTGCGAAACTGGTGGCCGGACGTGCCGATCGTCGCGTGCTTCGACACCAGCTTCCACACCGGCCTGCCGCCGGCGGCGTCGACATATCCGATCCCGGTGGAGTGGACGCGGAAGTTCGGCGTCCGGCGGTACGGCTTCCACGGTCTGTCGTGCGCCAACGCGCTGCGCACGACAGCGGAGACGCTGGGGCGGAGGGCGGGGGAGGTGGCGATGATCTGCTGCCACCTCGGCTCCGGCGTCTCCGTCACGGCGATCGACGGCGGGCGCAGCGTCGACACCTCGATGGGGTTCACGCCGCTGGACGGAGTCCCGATGGCGACCCGTCCCGGTGCGCTCGACCCGGGCCTGCTGCTGTACCTGGCGCGGGAAATCCCGTTGGAGGCGCTGGAAGACGGGCTGAACCACCACAGTGGACTCGCCGGATTGTCGGGCACGAACGGCGATCTGCGCGAGGTGCTCGCCGCCCGCGCACAGGGCAGCGCCGACGCGGACGTGGCCGTCCGTGTCTACCTGCACCGGTTGCGTCGGGAGATCGCGGCCGCCCGAACGTCCCTGCCTCGACTGGACGCGCTGGTCCTGACCGGCGGCGTCGCGGAGCACCAGCCCGGCCTGCTCGACGAGTTGGCCACCGGACTGGAGTTCCTCGGCGTCGACCCGATCGTGACGCCGGCCCGTGAGGACCTGGAGATGGCACGACAGACCGAAGAAACCCTGAACTGAGGAGGAAACCATGTCCGTCAAGGAGCGTCCCGCCACTGGTCCGAACCCGGTGAGTGCCAGACCGGCGGCCTGGCAGTGGCTGGCCGTGCTGCGCATCGCCGTCGGCCTGATCTTCCTGTGGGCCTTCGTGGACAAGCTGGTCGGGCTCGGCTACGCCACCCCGGCCGCCAAGTCGTGGCTGAGCGGCGGTTCACCCACCAAGGGCTTCCTGGGCAACGTCGGCGTCGGCCCGTTCCGGTCGATGTTCCACGCCTGGGCCGGCGCCGGCTGGGCGGACTGGCTGTTCATGCTGGCCCTGCTGGGCATCGGCCTCGCCGTCACGCTCGGCGTCGCGCTGCGGATCTCCGCGGTGGCCGGCACCATCCTGCTGGTCCTGATGTGGGCGGCCGAGTGGCCGCTGAGCACCACGACCGCCGCCGGCGCGCCGAGCGGCTCGACCAACCCCCTGATCGACTACCACATCGTGTACGCCCTCGTGCTCATCGTCGCCGCGCTGTTCGGTGCCGGCGTGACCTGGGGGCTGGGCGGGCGGTGGGAACGACTCGCCGTCGTGCGGAACAACCCCTGGCTGCGCTGACAACCATGTGTGTGACCAGGGCCGATGCCCTGGTCACACAGCCATGTCCGGACGAGAGCGGGAAGCCGTGTTCGACGCTGCGGGCCTCGATGTCCTCGACCGGGCCGAGTGCCTGGCGGGATCGGCTCATCGACTTCCCGCCGGCGCTGGTCGCCGCGGCTGCGCGACACGGATTCGCTCCGCGTCGAGGTCACCGAGGACCGGTGACGGTTACGCCCGCAGCGCGCGCAAGGCAGCGTCGGTCCGTGCGACGGGGCGGAGCAGGATCCGGGCGTCGGCGACGACGCAGCCGGTCTCGTACGCGATGAGCGGATTGAGGTCCATCTCGACGACCTCGGGCAGTAGCTCGGCCAGGCGGCCGACCCGGAGCACGGTGTCCCGCACGGCACCGACGTCGATGCCGGCGAGTGCCTTCGGAGCCGGGAAGCTCTGGAGCAGGTCGTGGCTGTCGGTGTCGGTGACGGGCACCAGACAGGTGACACGCTTGTCGATGACGTCGGTGTCGGTGCCGCCGAGGCCGAAGACGACCAGCGGGCCGAAGGAGGCGTCGCCGACGACGCCGACGAGCAGTTCACGGCCGGGGGAAGCCATCGGCTGCACGAGGTAGCCGAGCAGGTCGGCGCCGAAGCGGTCACGCATCAACCGGGCCTGGACGCGCAGCGAGGGCTCGTCGGCGATGTCGAGGGCGACGCCACCGCCGGCGCTCTTGTGTAGCAGGCCCTGCGCGACGGCCTTGAGGGCGACGGGGCCTCCAAGCGTCCGGAAGGCGGCGACGGCGTCGTCCTCGTCGATGGCGGGGATGATGTCGAGAACGGGGATCCCGAAGCAGCGCAGCAACTTTGTCACTTCGGGCGCGGGCAGCCAGCCGTCGGAGTGCTCGGTGAGGAAGCTGTCGACGAGTGCACGGGCGGCAGTGACGTCGATGTCCGGGAGTGCGGGCACCCGGCCGGGGGAGCGGCGCAGCCACTGGCCGTAGTGGGCGGCGTGGGCGAGGGCCGACACGGCGACGGCGGGTTCGGCGAAGCTAGGCACGGTGTCGCCGAGCAGGCGTAGGTTCTCCCGTTGCGTCAGGTCCACTGCGACGACCGGCGTCTCCCGGCCGCCAGCGCGGGCCTTGGCGACGGCTTGGGCGATGTCGGCCGACGGGTCGCCGAGCGCGGTCGGCACGGTGATCACTACCACGGCGTCGACCTCGACGTCGTCCATGGCGGCGCGGAGACAGCGGGCGAACGTCGCCGCGGGCACGGCGGCAGTGGTGTCGATCGGGTTGCCGAGGCTGGCGGTCGCCGGCAACGAATGGCCGAGTATGGCGCGAAGCGTCGACGACGGCGGCTGCAGGTGCAGACCCGCGACGGCACACGCGTCGGCGGCGAGCACGCCGCCGCCACCGGCGTTCGTGAGGACCATGGTGCGGAGGCCACGGGGCACCGATTGCTTGCTGAGCACGGCAACCGTGGCGGTCAGCTCCGTGAGCGTGTCGACGGCGATGACGCCGGCCTGTCGGTACAGCGCGTCGCGCGTGACGGCGGGGGTGGCGCTCGCGGCGGTGTGCGAGGCGGCGGCCCGGCGGGCGACCTCGCTGGTGCCGGTGCGCAGCGCGACGACCGGTTTGTGCCGGGCGAGCCGGCGCGCCAACCGGGAGAACTTGCGGGGATTGCCGAACGACTCCAGGTAGAGCACGGCCACCCGGGTCGCCTCGTCACACTCCCACCACCGGAGCATGTCGTTGCCGCTGACGTCGTACTTGTCGCCGGTGGAGACCATTGTGGACACTCCGAGGCCGGCCGCGGAAAGCTGGTCGGCGAGGGCGATGCCGGCGCCGCCGGACTGGGTGACCACCCCGATGTCACCGGCGCGGGACGGCCGGTCGGAGAACGACGCGTCCAGCCGGATCCGCGGATCGGTGTTCACCACGCCGAGGCAGTTCGGCCCGACCATGCGGAAACCGCCGCCGCGCACGGCCTTGAGCACCTCGCCATGCAGCTTCTCGTCGCCGGTGATGCCGGACGTGATCACGACCACCGCCGGGACCCTGCGCGCGGCGCAGTCGCCGAGCACTGACGGCACGGCGGCGGCCGGTACTGCGACCATGACCAGGTCGGGGACTGCGGGCAGCTCCAGCAAGGATCCGTAGCAGCGAATTCCGGCGATCTCGGCGGCGTGTGGATTGACGGCCGCGAGTTGGCCGGTGAACCCGGCCTCGATCAGGCGCTGAAGGATCGCGTGGCCGACAGTGCCGGCCGCGCGGCCGGCGCCGACCACCGCGACGCTGCGTGGCCGGAGCAGTCTGGTCAAGCTTGCGACGTCGGCACGGACCTCTCGGTCCGTGACGGTGTCCAGGTAGCAGTCGTCGGGGTCGAGCGGCAGCACGAGGTGGATCTCGGGGCCGCTGCTCTCGACGCGGCACGGCAGTCCGAAGTCGTGGAACACGCGGAGCATGCCGGCGTTCTCCGCCAGCACGTCTGCGACGAACCTCCGGACGCCGCGTGCCCGGGCGAGCGATCCCAGGTGCTCCAGCAGCAGCGTGCCGACGCCGTGCGCCTGCTGGCGATGGTCGACGGCGAGCGCCACCTCCGCCTCTTCCGGATCGGCGACGACCTCGTACGTGGCGACGCCGGTGAGGACGCCGTCGACGTAGGCGCCAAGCGTTGCGTGCCGAGCGTCCTCCGCCGTCAGGTGCTCGGCGAAGGCGCCCAGGCGGGGCGGCCGGATGGTGAAGAAGCGCAGGTAGGTGTCCCGCTCCGGCAGTTCCTGGTGGAGCAGCCGGACGGCCTCGGTGTCCGCCGGCGTGAGGCGACGTACGAGCGCCACCCTCCCGTCGGCCAGGAGCGCTCGCACGGCGGTCATCGCACGGCTGCCCGGCTGCGCACCCGGACCTCGGTGGTCCCGGGGACGGATTCGGCGATGACCTGTGCGACGTGCCGGTCGGTGGCGTCGTCGAAGTCGTCGACGATGTCGACCACGCCGTCGTGCACGGTGACCGACCAGCGGTCGGCGCCGCCGTACGCGGCCAGCCGCGACCGCACGGCGATCAACACGGTCGTGTCGTCGGTGGCGATGACGCGTAGCAGGTCGCGGCGGGTGACGATGCCGACCACGCCGCTGCCGCCGTCGACCACGGGCACCGCGCGCACGTTGTCGTCGAGCATCATCCGTGCGATCACGCTGGCGTCGGTACCAGGCGTGATGGCTACGGCTGGTGTGCTCATCACCTCAGCGACGGTCTGTGCAGGGTGCGTTTCGACATCGTCGTCCTGCCAGATACGGGTGCGGGCATCGACCGGGATGCGGTCGCGTAGCACGTCGGCCTCGGTGACCATGCCGACCAGCCGGCCGTCGTCGACCACGGGGGCGGAGGTGAAACCGCGCCTGGCCAGCAGTGCGGCGATTTCCTTGACGGGCTGCTCGGGCCGGGCGGTGATCACCGGGCTGCTCATGACGTCCTGTGCCCTCATTGTCAGCTCCTCACGGTGTCGAGGGCCGGCGCCGCGATTGCGGCGTCGAGGATGGTGTCGGGGCCGGCGATGACGACGGGGCAGGCCGCCTCGCGCAGCACCCTGCGGTAGATCCGGCCGCCTATGCCGTGTTCGTGGTGGCCGATGAGGACCATCGCTGCGAACTGGGAGTGCCACGCCAGGGCATCCGCGGGTGCGCATACCAGCGTGTGTAGCTGCATGGCCATCGCGGGGTAGCGGCCGGCGAACAACGAGACCAGGTCGAACACCGAGTTGCGCTGCTCGGTGCTCGTCCGGTGTGGCTGGCAGTGCACGACGCGGACGCCGCGGCCGAGCCGGTCGGCCTCGGTGAACGCCCAGCGCAGCGCCTGCTCGGAGTGCTCGGTCCCGTCCGCTCCGACCAGGATCGGCCGGTTCTCGCCGTCCCAGGCCGTTCCGGGGGCGACGGTGGCGACCGGGCAGCTCGCCTGCGCCGCCACGGTCGCGGCCATGCCGGCCTTGGCGGCGGCACGGTCGACGACGATCAGGTGCGCGTCGGTGGCGCGATCCAACAGCGCGTCGACAAGACTGTCATTGGCCGTCATCGCCGACAGCGACAGCTGTGGGTAACGGGTGCGGACGGTCGCGGTCGCGTTGTAGAGCGCGGGCAGGCTGCCGCCGTCGGCGAGCACGACCCGCAGCGGGGCGTGTAGGCGACCGGCGTAGTCGGCGGCCCAGGTGATGGTGGCCAGTGAGTCGATGATGGGCGAGAACCCGGCCAGGACGGCCTTGATGGTCATGAGGTGCCTCCCGGCAGCGCGGGTTCGCCGTCCATGAGCAGGTCGGCGATGGGACGTCGGGGTGTGGGCGCGACCGGGCTGCCGTGACCGATTCGCAGGATGGTTTGGGGGGTGATGCCGGCGCCCAGCAGGTGG
Organism: Kutzneria kofuensis; assembly: GCF_014203355.1. Taxonomy (NCBI): domain Bacteria; kingdom Bacillati; phylum Actinomycetota; class Actinomycetes; order Pseudonocardiales; family Pseudonocardiaceae; genus Kutzneria; species Kutzneria kofuensis. The sequence continues at coordinate 91,368 of NZ_JACHIR010000005.1, read as the reverse complement.
CGCAGCTGCTTGCGGCATTCGGGCACTTCGATCGGTTGGGCGATGAACGAGGCGGACAGGCCGAGGGTGGTGGCGGTGAGCAGTACGCGCTGCATGGCTTGGCCGGCGTGCAGCTCGGCCAGCAGGCCCTCGTAGTAGGAGCAGACGACGGCGATCAGTGGTTCGCGCTCGAAGTCCTTGCCTGGCAGCCGGTCTCGTGCCTGGCCGTGTGGCAGCAGCGTCACCATTGGGCGGATGCCCAGGGCTTCCAGCGCGATGCGGAGGTTGGTCAGGGCGGCGCCGCATGCCAGCCGCAGTTCCTTGTCGCCCGGGTCGGTGGCCGGTAGCCGGCGCGTGAGGTCGGCGTGCAGCTCGATGCGGTCGGGCAGGACCCGGAATCGCCAGGGTTGGCTGTTGTGCACCGACGGGGCCATGGCCGCCGCTTCGAGCACGGTGGTCACCTCGGCCGGGCTGAGCCCGAGGCTGGCGGGGACTGGACTGGTCATGGCTTCACGGTGCGCGTCGGGGGTGCGCCGCTGACACGGCCCAAAGTCATGTGGGACCAGGGCCGTCGTCCAGGAGATTCACAGGACCCTTGGACGTGACCGGCCGTTGCGACTCCACGCTGACCCGGATCGTGCAGGCCGCGGCCGACCTGGTCGTCGTGGGTTAGGACGGCTTGTCCACCGTCGCGGTCGCGAACCCGCCCCAGGCCCGGCGACTGGGCGTGTCGGCGCCGAGGGTGCGGTGATCGGACAGCGAAAGCCCGCAGGATGCGAGCAGTTCGGCCAGGCGTTCACGGGAGGGCGGGGTGCTGTCGACACCGAACTTCAGCACCTCTCCCGTTGCCTTCGTCGTGGCCCTGGCAAAACGCCAGTACAGCGCGCGCGAGTCGAGCGCTTCGCTGGTGAAGTAGTCGAACGCGACGACGCTTCCGAGCGCCGTCGAAGCGATCTTGCGCAGGGTGTCCTCGACGGCCGCCCGTTCGAGGTACATGGTCACGCCCTCCCACAGGAACAGTGCCGGCTCACCCGGATCGAATCCCGCCGAGGTGAGGCAGCCGAGCCAGTCCTGCTTCTCGAAGTCCGCCGGCACGAACGTCACCGCGCTGGCATCGATGCCGGCCTTCGCCAGCGTCTCGCGCTTGACCAGCTGGGTTCGTGGAGAATCCACCTCGAACACCCGCACCCGCGCATCGGCCGGAAGCCGATAGGCGCGCGTGTCGAAACCCGCGCCGAGTATGACGAACTGCGCCATGTCGGGCAGATGCCGGTCGACGGCCGCGTCGAAGAACCAGATGCGCGCGGAGGCCTCGTACTGCGGGGAGACCTCGCCCTCGAAGGGATATCTGAACGCCCGCGGCACGTACCCGGACAGCCGGTGCGCCAACAGCACCGGACCGGTCGCCAGCCGCAGGCCCAGGCGCGGGATGCCGGGCAGCACCCGGATCAGCCGGTCCGCTGCCTCGTCCCGTCTCGTCCCGAAGTTGTGTTCGGAGAACCGGGCCGACAGCGGCCCCTGAGCCGTCCCGGACACACCCGAGCGGCCCGTGGCGATGGTCTTGCCGACCCACACGATGTAACCGATCAGGATCAGTGGAGACGCCAGGATGCTCAGCGTGTAGAAGACGACCGCCGAAGGCTTGCGCACGTGCCCTCCCATGACGAGCTTGAGGATAGGCGGTCAGGAACCGCGCTTGTCCTTCAGCTCGGTGGCCAACACCGCCGCCTGGGTGCGGCGTTGCATGCCGAGTTTGGCCAGCAGGTGGGAGACGTAGTTCTTGACGGTCTTCTCGGCCAGGTACATGCGTTCGGCGATCTGGCGGTTGGTCAGGCCTTCGCCGATGAGCTCCAGCACGACGCGTTCCTGGTCGGACAGCACGGCCAGGGGGTCGGTGCGTTGTTCCTGGTCGCGGCGCAGGCGGGCGAGCAGGGCGGAGGTGGTGTGGGTGTCGAGCAGGGACTGGCCGCCGGCGATGGTGCGGATGGCGTTGACCAGGTCGCTGCCCAACACCTGTTTGAGCAGGAAGCCGGCGGCGCCGGCCATGATGGCGTCGAACAGGGCGTCGTCGTCGGAGAACGACGTGAGCATGAGGCACTGCAGTTGTGGCATGGCGGAGCGCAGCTCGCGGCAGAGTTCGACGCCGTTGCCGTCGGGCAGCCGCACGTCGAGCACGGCGACCTGGGGTTGCGCGGCGGGGACCCGGACCAGGGCCTCGGCGACCGTGCCCGCCTCACCCACGACCTGCAGGTCCTGCTCGCCCTCCAGCAGGTCGGAGATCCCCCGCCGGACGATCTCGTGGTCGTCGACGAGGAACACGCCAATGGTCATCGCAGCCACCTCCGGACAGAGCGTTCCACGTTCCTGGCTGCCGGTCACGCCACACCCGGATCCACGTCGTCGACCTCGTGCTCGACGGCGCCGGCGACGCCGACAACGCCGGGCAGCGCCCATGCGACGCGGATGGCGGAGAGGGCCTGGCTGCGGCGCTCGACACGGCCGCCGAGCGTCACGACGCCCTCGCTGACGGTGGCCGTCACACCCGCGGGCACGGCCCGGAGCACCCGCTCCCGCACGACCTCGTCGGGGACGAGGAACAGGCGCAGCACATCCGCGCGGGACAGCACTCCGGCGAGCCGACCGTCACCCTCGACCACGAACAGCCGGCGCACGTCGGCACGGCCGAGCTTGCTCGCGGCGTCCTCCGCGGTCGCGTCCGGGCCGATGGTGATCACGGGCGAGGTCATGAGCCGGGCGGCGGTGGCGGCGTGCGCCTTGCGGCTCCGCGCCCGGTGCGTGGTGGACAGCAGGTGGTCGAGTCCGCCCCGCATCTCTTCCTTGCGAATGAGGTCGGCCTCGGACACCACGCCGGTGACACGCCCGCTGTCGTCGATCACCGGGACCGCGCTGATCCGGTACTCGGCCAGCGTGCGGGCGATCTCCTTGAACGGGGCGTCGGTTGTCACGGCGATCACCGGAGTCGTCATCACCGATCGAACGGTCGGGTACGTCATGGCACAAGCAGACCGGACGCACGGCCCACCCTGACAGTGCCATCGCGCCCGGGACCCTGGGGACGTGTGGCCCTGGTTGCCGCGAAGCAGCTGGCGCGAGCCTCGAGAACATGACCGTGACGGTGAGCTCGACTCCGGCTGGACTGTCCACCCGGGAGGCACAGCGCCGGCTCCAGCAGTACGGCCCGAACGCGCTGCCGCAGCGGTCGACCCGCCGGTGGTGGCGGGAGCTGGTCAAGCAGTTCACGCACCCGCTGGCGCTACTGCTGTGGATGGCGGCAGCGCTGTCGGCGGTGTCCGGCTCGACGGAGCTGGGGATCGCGATCCTGGTCGTGATCGTCCTGAACGCGCTGCTGGCCTTCGTGCAGGAGCAACAGGCCGAACACGCCGTCGAGGCGCTCGGACGCTACCTGCCGCAGCACGCCTGGGTGCTCCGCGACGGCCACCGCCAGCAGGTGCCGGCGACCGACCTCGTGCCGGACGACGTGCTGCTGGTCGAAGAGGGCGACCGGGTCTCCGCCGACGCACGCCTGGTCGAGGGCGTGGTGGAAGTGGACAACTCGGCCCTGACGGGCGAGTCGGCGCCCGTCGTGCGGGATGCGTCGCTGGACGACGACCGGGAGAACCCGCTGGACTCCCCGACCAGAGTCTTCAGCGGCACGGTGTGCACCGAAGGCTCGGCGAAGGCAGTGGTGGTCGGCACCGGCGCGCACACGGAGCTGGGACGCATCGCGGCGCTGTCGCAGCGGGTGCACGTCGACCAGAGCCCGCTGGAACGCCAGGTGCGCCGTGTCGCGTGGCTGATCGCGCTCGTCGCGGTCGGTGCGGGCGTGGTGTTCCTGCCGCTGGGCCTGGTCGCCGGACTGTCGCTCGCGGCGGCGTTGCTGTTCGCCATCGGCTTGCTGGTGGCGAACGTGCCGGAGGGCCTGTTGCCGACGATCACGCTGGCGCTGGCCGTCGGCGTGCGGTCGATGGCGCGCCGGGGTGCGGTCGTCAAGCGGCTGTCGGCGGTCGAGACGCTCGGCTCGACAACGGTGATCTGCACTGACAAGACCGGAACGCTGACAGCGAACAAGATGCGCGTCGTGGAGGCGTGGCCGGCCTCGCCCGAGCTGGCCGATGCGTTGTTCCGCTGCGGCACCGCGGACGACACCACCGGCGACCCGACGGAAGTCGCGCTGCTCCGCTACGCCCGAGAGGCCGGCGTGACGGCCGATGTGGGTGATCGCGAGCGGGAGCGGCTGGCGCTCAACAGGTTCGACCCCAGACGCAAGATGATGTCCACGGTGGACGCCAACGGCATTCACGTGAAGGGCGCGCCGGAGACCGTGCTGGCCCGGTGCGTCGGTGACGTTTCGAAGCTGCGCCGGGATGCCGAGGAACTGGAAAGCCGTGGCCTGCGTGTGCTCGCGGTGGCCACGAAACCCCTATCCGGCCAGGACGTGCCTACGCAGCAAGACGCCGAGTCCGGGTTGACGGCGATCGGTGTGGTCGGGCTGCTCGATCCGCCACGGCCGGAGGTGGCGGCCGCGGTACGGGCCGTGCACACCGCCGGGATCAAGGTTCACGTCGTCACCGGCGACAACGGCCACACCGCCGCCGAGATCGCACGGCAGGTCGGTCTCGACGCCGACCGCGTGATCGAGGGCGCGGTCGTGGACCGCATGCCGGAGGACGAGCTGGATCGGCTGCTCGCCGGCGAGGGTGAGATCGTGTTCGCCCGCTCCACCCCGGAGACGAAGCTGCGCATCGCGGACGCGTTGCGGCACAAGGGCGAGGTCGTGGCGATGACCGGCGACGGCGTGAACGACGCGCCGGCGCTGCGCCGCGCGGACATCGGCGTCGCGATGGGCGCGGCCGGCACCGACGTCGCCCGCGAGGCCGCCACGCTGGTGCTGACCGACGACAACTTCGCCACCATCGCCGCCGGCATCGAGGAAGGCCGGCGCGTGTTCGACAACGTGCGCAAGTTCATCCTCTACATCTTCGCGCACGCCATCCCGGAGGTTGTCCCGTTCCTGCTGTTCGCCCTGGCCGGTGGCGCGATCCCGCTGCCGCTGACGGTGTTGCAGATCCTGGCGATCGACCTGGGCACGGAGACCCTGCCGGCGCTGGCGCTGGGCCGCGAGCCGGCCGAACCCGGCCTCATGCAACGAGATCCGCGCAAACGCGGCGAGGGCGTGATCACCAAACGGCTGCTGTGGCGGGCCTGGGGCGTGATGGGGTCGGTGTCGGCCGTGCTGGCGCTGCTGGCCTTCTTCACGGTCCTGCTGGTCGGCGGCTGGCATCTCGGCGACCCGGTCGGCCTCGGCGCACCGCTGCATCACGTGTACCTGCAGGCGACGACGGCGACCTTCGTCGGGGTCGTCGCGTGCCAGGTCGGCACGGCGTTCGCGGCACGGACCGAACGGGCGTCACTGCGCGCGATCGGGCTGACGACGAACCGGCTGTTGCTGGCCGGCATCGCGTTCGAACTCGCGTTCACCGGGGCGTTGGTGTACGTGCCGCTGCTGCAGGACGTCTTCGGCACGGCCGCGCTGCCGCCCTGGGTCGTGCTGATGCTGCTGCCCTTCCCCATCGCGGTGTGGGGCGTGGACGAACTCGACCGGTGGCGTCGGCGCCGCCGGTCCGGACAAGTGAGGACAACATGATCGTTGTGGGTGTCGACGGCACCGAGGTGTCGCAGAAGGCCCTGGAGTGGGCCGTCAACGAGGGCAGGGTCCGGCACACGCCGGTGCACGTGGTGCACGCGTGGCGCTTCGACCCGATGACCGATCTGCTGCCGAGGGAGCAGATCAAGGAGGACTCCGCCGGGCTGTTGGCGCGCGAGATCGCCGGCCTGGCCGACTCGGAGCACGTGAGCTACTCCAGCGTGCAGGGTGACGCCGCCCGCGTGCTGCACGAGGTCAGCGAGGGCGAGGACATGCTCGTGCTGGGTAGCCACCGACGGAACTCCGTCGGCGAGCTGCTGTTCGGCTCGGTGAGCCGGGAATGCCTGCGGTACGCGACCGTCCCGGTGGTGGTCGTGCCCGCAGGGTCCTAGTAGGACTTTGTTAGGTCGTCATGGTGGCCGCTGATGACATGTGGGGCATCGACCTGTCCAGGTCGCGAGCAACACCTGGAGGACGTGCAGGATCTTGTAGAAAGTCAAGCCGCCCCAACAGCTTTTGGGTCGCTCAGACGCAACTCGGTCAGGAACAGGTGTGCGGTCGAGACCAGGGTGACGTGACGGTGCCACCCGATCCAGGACCGGCCCTCGAAGTGGGTCAGGCCGAGCCCGGTTTTGAGTTCGCGGTAGTCATGCTCGATGCGCCACCGGATCTTGGCCAACCGCGCCAAGGTCTTGACCGGCGTGCGCTCGGGCAGGGTGGACAGCCAATAGTCGGTCGGCTCGGACTCGCCGACCGGCCATTCGGCCAGCAACCAACACTGCGGCAGGCTGCCATCCTCGGCCCGAGGGATGTCCCGGTTGGCCGGCCGGACCCGCAGCGCGATAAACCTCGACCGCATACGCGCGGTCGGGTTGCCCGGCGTCTTCTTGCTGCCGTGGCGCCAGGTGACCTGGCGCAGCCGGCCGCGCCCGGCCGCCTGGACCAGCTCCGCCACGGTGCTGGCCTGGTCGGGGTAACCGGGCCGCGGTGGGCGTCCCCGTCCGGAGTAGGGCGCGGTGACCGGCATCGCGTCGCCGGGGTAGGCCGAGGTGCTGCCCTTGACCGCCACCACGTAGCCGATGCCCCGGTAGTCCAGTTCGAGTCGGAAGGTGGTGTTGTCGCCGTAGCCGGCGTCAGCGCACAGCAGTGGCGGGGTGTGGCCCCACTCGGCGAGTTCGTCGAGCATCTCCAAGGCCTGTTGCCACTTCGGGATGTGCCGCTGGTCCTCGCCGATGCCGCACCGACGGCGGCGGGCGGCGATCTGGGCGGCCTGGCCCGGATCGTCGGTCTTCTGGTCGTCCCAGCTCTCGGGCAGGAACAGGCGCCAGTCCAGCGGGGCCGAGCAGGTGTCGGTGACGGCGTGCACGCTGACCGCGATCTGGCAGTTGGTGATCTTGCCGGCGGTGCCGGTGTATTGGCGGGACACGCACGGTGAGGCGTCGCCGTCCTTGACGTGGCCGGTGTCATCCAGCACCCAGGCGTCCGGGGCCACCGTGGTGATGGCCCGGTCGGCCAGGCGACGGCGCACGGCGATGTGGTCCCAGGTGGAGGAGGTGATGAACTGCTGCAGCCGTTGATGGTCCACGCCGAGGCGTTCGGCCATGGGCTGCATGGACTTGCGTCGCCCGTCCAGCATCAGCCCTCGCAGGTACAGCCCGCCGTTGAGTCGCTGCTCCCGCCGCGAGAACGGCGCGAACACCTCACCGGCGAACTCCTCCAGGCGGTCACGCACAGCGTCCAACTCGGCGGGCATCACTCCAAGATCATCTCACACTCCATCCCGAAGTAACAAAGTCCTACTAGGTCCCGGCCAGATCGGGACCTCGACCGTGGCCAACGGCCCTGGGGCCGGCCGGCCGCTCCCGCGACGCTGAACAGGACGGATTCGGCTACACAGCGGGAGAGTGGTGACGATGAACCCCGTGCTGCGGCTGGCCCGGCAGATAGGGTTCGGACGCAACGACCTGCGCCGCCCCGTGGACCGGGTCGACGGGCTGATCGTCGGCTTCGCCGTTCTGGTCGGGGTGGCGCTCGTCGTCGCCGGTGTCCTGGCAGGACTGCGGCTGGGCGCCTACGAGGCCGGCGTCGCGGCCCGGCAACAGGCCACCAGGACTGCGACGACCGCGGTGCTGCTGAAGGATTCCGGCCCCTCGCTGACCGCGCCGGCCCGCTGGACGACGCGGGACGGAACCGTCCACACCGGACCCGTCGATGCCTTCTCCCAGCAGAGTGCAGGGGCGTCGATCCAGATCTGGACCGACCCCGCCGGCGCTGTCGTGAGCCGCCCGATCACCGTGCTCGATGTCGTGCTGATGGTTTTCGTGACGCTCGTCGCCGGTCTGACCGTGGCGTTCATCGTGCTGCGGGCCCTCGTGCACCTGGTGCGGTTGCCGATCCAGCGGTGGGGCGCCCGGACCTGGGAGGCGGACTGGGCTCGGACCGCGCCCCAGTGGAGGCAGTGGCGATGATCGCGCTGCTCGCCCTCTGGGGCGCCGTGGAGTTCGCCGGGGGGGCGCGACATGGCTGACACGGCAAGAACCTTGATGCGACACGTGCCGGCGGTCGGGCCCGAGACGGATGTGGCGACCGCGACCCGCCTGATGCGCCGGCTGCGGGTGCGTCACCTGCCGGTGGTCGAGCAGCGCCAGTGCGTCGGCCTGGTGGGGGAAGAGGAACTGGCCGGCGCCACCGGCCCCGACGACATCATCGGCCTGCTGTGCCGACGACCCGCCCCGTGCGTCCCGCCGGACGCGGACCGCCGCCGCATCGACGAGCAGTTGCGTCGCGACCACACCGATGCACTCAGCGTGATCGACGGCGTGCACCTCGTTGGCCTGATCGAGGGAGACGTGCTGTGACCGAGTGGACGGTCGAGGAGACCGCGGCGATCGTGCGGGCCGCCCGCGGCGCGCCGGTGCTGTGCCACGAGCAGCCGTGGGTGCTGGAGCTGAAGGGGCACGACGTCGAGCTTCGCGAGGTGCTCGGCGGCGAGCGGTACGACACCGCCGGTATCGACCGGCTGCTGTCCTGCGGCACCGCGCTGGCCAATGTCGTGCTGGCGGTCCGCGCCCTGGGCTGGGACATCGCCGTCGACCTGGACGGCCGACCGGACCTGATCGCCCGCATCACGGCCGTGCGGTCCGAACCGCCCTCCAAGCGGGAACTGGAGCTCTACCGCGCGATCAGCGCACCGGACGTCGTGAACCGAGGTCACGGCGGCGCGGAGGAACTGCACCGTTTGATGGCGATCTCGCACTTCCGCACCGCCCGGCTGGAACCGGTCGGCGGCGTCGCGTTCGCGGCCATCCTGCACGACGCGAGCCGCCAGCTGGACGGCGACCGGCGGTGCGCGGCCGAGCTCGTCCCGTGGCGGCGGCAGCTCGTGCCCACGCAACGCACACCCGGCCCGATGACCCGGCGGCAGTCGATTCGCGGGCTGGCGGACCGCCTGGCCACCCGACCGATGCTCGCGGTCGTCACCGACAGTGACACCCGGGCGGATCACGTGCTGGCCGGCGCGGTGTTGCAGATCGCCATGCTCGCCGCGCCCGGCCTCGGCTTCATCCCGCACCCGGTGGTGCGCCCGATGCACCTGCCCGACACCCGCCGGCGGCTGATGAACGACTTCGCGCTGAGCGGCATCCCGCAAGCCCTGCTCGGCCTCACCCCGGCCGAGCTGACCCCCTGGAGCCAGACATGACGAACACCATCGCCGTAGGCGTCGACGGTTCCGAGCCGTCGATGAACGCCGTCCGCTGGGCGGCCGAGGAGGCTCATCGCCGGCACACCGTGCTGCGGGTCGTGCACGGGCACTCGATCACGACGCCGAGACTGCCGTACGGGTTCCTGGTCGAGGCCAGGGCCGCCGCCCAGCACTGTCTTCGCGACGGCGTGAAGCTGGCCCTCGACGCGCATCCGGAGCTCGAGGTCGAGCCGGTGCTGGAGCTCAAGCCCGGCGTCGACCTGCTGACCGACGAGTCCGAGAAGGCCGACATGGTCGTGGTCGGCGTACGTGGCCGTGGCGGCTTCGCCGAGCTGGTCGTGGGGTCCACGGCCGTGGCGCTGACCGCCCGTGCGCACTGCCCGGTCATCGTGATGCGTGGGAAGGAGACGGCCGGTGGGCCGGTGGTCGTCGGAGTCGACGGATCACCCGCGAGCGAGGCGGCCCTGGCGTTCGCGTACGACATGGCCTCACGGCGGAACGCCGATCTGGAGGCCGTGCACGTGTGGAGCGACGTGATCTCGGTGTGGGGCGGCTCCGTGCCGATCCCGGACCTCGACTGGGACGCGGTCGCGACCGACGAGCGGATCGTGCTGTCCGAACGGCTGGCCGGCTGGCGGGAGCGCTACCCGGACACCACCGTGCGCCAGTACGTGCACGAGAACCGGCCGGTGCAGCGGCTGATCCACCAGGCCGAGGGCGCGCAACTGCTCGTGGTCGGTTCGCTGGGGCGCGGCGCGCTGGCGAACGCGCTGCTGGGCTCCGTGAGCCACACCCTGCTGCACCACGCCCCGTGTCCGGTCGCCGTCGTGAAGCCGGAGTGAGTGCGATGCACATACTGGTGACGGAACAGAATCCCGGCCAGGGCGAGGATCTGGCCCAGCGGCTGCGCTACCTCGGTTGCACGGTGAGCACGTGCCACGACGGCAGCGCCGATATCTGCAGGGGCGTTGTGGCCGGCGGTTGTCCGCTGGAGGGCCGCCGGCCCGCCGATCTCGTGGTTGGCGTTCGTGGGGAACGCGAGCTGACCGCCCATGAGTACGGCGCGGTGTGCGGCCTGCGCGCCGGGCTGCCGGTCGTGCTGACCGGCCTGGACTGGAAGGACAAGCCGCCGGTGCCGGACGGACTGCGGCCGCGCGTCTCGTCCGTCCGCCGCAGCGCCCTGCTGAACGGCTGTGTCGACGCGCTCCGCGACGACAGGGAGAACCGGTGAACGTACTGGACATCTCGCGATCCGGGGCACCGTGATCTTCCAGTGCTCGTGGGTGGCGGCGATGGGCGTCGGACTCGTGCTCAGCGGCATGGCCGCGTACGCCGTCGTCGGGTGATCCGCAGGAAGCCCTTGCGCAGTTCCTCCAGCCACAGCACCGAGGACGCGATGGCCAGGGCCACCAACCAGTCGACTGGCCTGAGGGCGGTGGTCCCGAACAGGCCCTGCGCGGCCGGCAGGTGAACGGCGGCCGCCTGGAGGACGACGACGCTGGCCATCGCCGCCCACAGCCGCCAGTTCCGCACCAGCAGCGGCCCGAAGGCGCTCCCGCGCTCGTCACGGACATTGAGCAGGTTGACCAGTTGGAACAGCACGAAGGTGGTGAACGCCAGGGTCCGCGCGGTGGGCACGCCGCGGGGCGACCCGAGCCCGAAGGCGGCGAGCGTGCCCACGGCCATCACGGCGCCGGCGGCCGTGATCCAGCCGAGGCGACGACCGGTGAGGATCTGGGCGCCGGCGCGCTGGGGCGGTTCCCGCATCACACCCGGACGGGCCGGCTCCAGCCCGAGCGCCAGTGCCGGTGGGCCGTCGGCGATCACGTTGACCCACAACAGCATCAGCGGCGTCATCAGGCTGGCGCCGGCCAGCAGCACCGAGCCCGCGGCCATCGCGAGAATCGCCGCGACGTTGGTGCTGACCTGGAAGCGCACGAACTTGACGATGTTGTCACGGATGGTCCGCCCGTGCCGGACGGCCGTGACGATGGTGGCGAAGTTGTCGTCGGTGAGGATCATGGCGGCCGCTTCCTTGGCCACGTCCGAGCCGGTACGACCCATCGCCACGCCGATGTCGGCTCCCTTGAGCGCCGGCGCGTCGTTGACGCCGTCGCCGGTCATGGCCACCACATGGCCGCTCCGCCGCAGCGCCCGCACGATGCGGATCTTGTGCTCGGGGGTGACGCGGGCGAACACGGCCGCCTGCGTCAGGGACTCGTCGCCGAGGCGTTCGATGTCCGTGCCGGACAGGGCACTGCCGTCGATGCCGACGGCGTTGGCAACCGCGGTCGCGGTCGTCGGATGGTCCCCGGTGATCATCTTCACGTCGATGCCCGCGGCTTTGCACTCCGCGATGGCGTCGGCCGCCTCCGGCCGCGGCGGGTCCGTCACGCCGATCAGGCCGAGCAGCAGCAGGTCGGCCGGCAGCTCCGGAGCGACGGAGGCGTCACCGATCGCGACGGCCAGCACGCGCTCGCCGCGGTGTGCGAGCCGGTCGATCTCGGCCGTCAGGCGCGTGCGCACGGGCCGGGTGAGTTCGACGTCGCCCAGTTCCGTGCGAACGCGCGTGGCGAGGTCGAGCAGCACGTCGGCGGCGCCCTTCACGCAGGCTCTTGTCCCGGCGACGGTCCGATGGAAGGTGGCCATGTACCGCAGGCCCGGGTCGAACGGGATCTCGGCGATCCGGGGCGCGGCCGCCCGTTCACTCGCGACATCCAGGCCGGCCTTCGCCGCGAGCACCACCAGCGCGCCCTCGATCGGGTCCCCGACCACGGCTCCGTCCCGGACGACAGCGTCACCGCACAACACGGCGGGCACGAGCAGGTCGCGCAGATCCAGGCCGCCGTCGAGGGAGGCGACCGTCCGGCCGCGGCCCGCGTACCAGACCGACCGGGCGGTCATCCGGTTGACGGTGAGCGTGCCGGTCTTGTCGGTGCAGATGACCGTCGTCGCACCGAGTGTCTCGACCGCCGGCAGGCGTTTGACGATCGCCCGCTGCCGCGCCATCTTCCGCATGCCCAACGTCAGCGTGACGGCCACGGCCGCCGGCAGGCCCTCGGGAATGGCCGCCACACCCAGCGCGACGGCGACCGTGATCACCTCTCCGAGCGACCCACCCGCCAGCCACAGCACGGCTGCCACGACCACCACCGCCACCCCGGCGAGCAGCGCCAGCCGCAACCCCAGCCGGTCGAGCTGGCGCTGGAGCGGAGTGGGTTCGGTGCTCGTGTGGGCCAGCAGGTCGGCGACCTTGCCCACCTCGGTGCGCGTGCCGGTCGTGGTGACCAGCAGCTCCCCGCTGCCCCTGGTGACCGTGCTGGTCATGTGGCACATCGAGGTCCGGTCGGCCAGTCCGGCCTCGCCGTCGAGGGAGACGGCCGACTTCGACACGGGAAGGGTCTCGCCGGTCAGCCCGGACTCGTCGACCTCCAGGTTCGCCGCCCGCAGCACGCGGCCGTCCGCCGGGACGCGGTCGCCGGCCCGGACCAGCACGACGTCGCCGGGGACGAGCTCGGCGGCGGGCACGGCGAGAACGGCGCCGCCGCGCCGGACGCGGGCCGAGGGGCTGAGCATGTGTCTGAGCTCGGCGACCGCGCGTTCGGACCTCCGCTCTTGCAGGAAGCCGAGCACACCGTTGAGGGCGAGCGCGATGCCGATGGCGATCGCCTCCCGGTAGGAGCGCTCCACGACGCCGGCAACCGCCGCGGCCGCGCCGAGCGTGACGGCCAGCGGGTTGGCGAACTGCGCGAGCAGCAGCCGCCACCACGGCCGGGCCGCAGGCTCGGCCAACCGGTTCGGACCGGTCTGCCGCAGCCGACGGCGGGCCTCGTCGGGATCCAGCCCGCGGGTCGGATCCACGTCGAGCCTCCGAGCGATTTCGTCGGGCTCGGCACACCACGCCGCGTCGATCATCGGCGGGTGGGGACGACGGCGACGGGGCAGGGGGAGTGCTGGATCAGGGCCTGGCTGGTGGAGCCGAGGAGCAAACCCCGGAGTCCGCCACGACCGTGTGACCCGACCACCACCAGCTGGGCACCGACGGCCTCGTGGAGCAAAGCCCGAGTAGTAGCGTGATGGACAACCACCACCGGCGCTTCGCGCAGCGCGGCCGCCCGGGACGCGAAGGCGGTCACGGTATCGTTCTCCGGCGAGCCGTTGACTCCCACCACCACGGGACCCTGCGTGGCGTCCTGGCGTGGGCCCCGTACAACAACGAGTGGACAGTGCCCATGCGCGGCGACAGTCACCGCCGTGGAGCCGACGAGCAAGCCCGTGAACCCGCCGAGCCCGCGGGACCCCACGACAACCGCCTGTGCCGCCGACGACAACTCGACCAGTGTGGGCGCCGCGCATCCATGGCTGAGCCGTGCGGTGATCTCCACCTCGGGTGCCACCGCTTCGGCTGCCGCCGTGGCCTCGGCGAGGTACTGCTGACCTATCTCCAGCACAGCCTCGTGATAGGGCCGTGGCAACGGAACGCCCGCGGGCACACGCACCACGTCGAGCGCGCAGGCGTACACAATGGACAGTGGAACGCCGCTGAGTTCGGCTTCCCTCGCCGCCCAGCGCACGGCATGCATCGCCGAGTCGGAGCCGTCGAAGCCGACGACCACGGGATCAGGCGCGGTCGCGTGATTGCTCATCACAGGTCCTCGCATTCGCGGTGTGGCCCACAGAAGCCACGCGAGGGCCCGGACGACGTGGCGGGATCATCACCGCCAGCATCCCCAGCAGTCCCAGCGCGTTGCCCAGCCCGTAGACGCCGCCGACGGCGGCGGCCGTCGCGGACGCCAGCAGCACGGTCGTCACCACGAACAGTTGGGGCCGTCGACCGACTCGTATCCGCATCGGGAGGTTGACGAGCAGGTAGGCCAAAGCCAGTCCGGTGCCCACCGCCCACAGGAACGAGCCCACGCCGGGCAGACCGGCGACCGTGAACGCCGCGCCGGCCGCGAGCTCGTGTGCCACGAGCGCCGCCAGGATCGGTTCGCCGTGCCGCGACAACCAGACCCTCACACCCGTGATGGCCATGTGATCACCTCTCACCGTGTGCCGGGAGGTCTTCCACCTCCATGGCACTCCTCGCCCAAAGCGCTCCAGCAGAGCACAAAGCCCCCCGTGGACCCGGTCGAACGGCAGGGCCCCGGTCAGACAGGACGAAGGTCCCGGCCGCCACAGGCCGACAGCCGGTGGTGGCTGCTCGGCGGATGGACGAGCGTGAACCTGGAAGGGAGTGAGCGATGATGGCTGGCAACGGAACGATCGTGGTGGGTGTGGACGGCTCGGCCTCGAGTGTGGACGCCGTGCGCTGGGCACTGGAGGAAGCACGCAAGCGTGGTGCGGAGGTGCACGTGGTGACCGCGTGGCACACGGATCCGCCGCCGATGGAGGGGCCGCCGCCGATGGTCGGCATTCCCTACCGTGCCAGGGAGTCCGCGCTCGCCGAGCAACAGGCGCAGCAGGATCGGGTGATGGCCGAGGCGCAGGGCGATGGCGTCACCGTGCACCGGCACATGGTCGAGCAGTGGCCGCCGCGGGCACTCGTGCAGATGTGCGCCGACGCGGACCTGCTGGTGCTCGGCCGGCACGGTCACTCCTGGCTGACGGAGAAGCTGCTCGGCTCGGTGACCGCGTACTGCGTGCGGCACGCCGCCTGCCCGGTCGTCATCACGCCGGCCCGTCGGACGGCGAAGGAGCAGGCTCCTCATCTGGTCGAGGCACCTGCGACGCCCGGACCGCTGTACTGACATGGAACGTTTCGCCGTAGCGTTGCTGGCGCTCACGGCCGCCGCAGTGGCCGCAGGCCTGGCCCTGTGGGCGCTTGGCGCTGGCTGGGCCGACCTCGCGTGGGGTGCCGGTGCGGCGGCCGCGCTGCTGCCGGCCGTGTGGTGGGCCGCCGTGGATCTGCGTGCCGGTCGCCTCGGCGCGGACGTCCTCGCCGTACTCGCGCTGGGTGGCACGCTGGCGGTTGGCGAATACCTCGCCGGCGCGGTGATCGGCGTGATGCTCGCGACCGGTCGCGTCCTGGAGCTGTACGCGGAACGTCGTGCAGGCCGCGACTTGAGCGCACTGCTGGACCGGTCGCCCACCCGGACACGGGTGCGTGTCGACGACGAATTGACACCCGTGGATGTTGACGAGGTGGTGCCGGGTAACACGATCGTGGTGCTGCCCGGCGAGATCGTGCCGGTCGACGGCCGCTTGGCCATGGCCGGCACGTTCGACGAGTCGGCGCTCACCGGCGAGCCGCTGCCGGTGGAGCGGCAGCCCGGCGAGCACGTGAGCAGCGGCGTCGTCAACGCCGGCGGTGCGGTCGACATCGTCGCTGCACGGCGGGCAACCGAGAGCACGTACGCGGGCATCGTCCGGATGGCCGGCGCGGCGACCGCGAAGTCCGCCCCGGTGGCCCGCCTGGCCGACCGGTTCGCGGCGGTGTTCCTGCCGTTTGCGGTTGGCATTGCCGCGATCGCGTGGGCGCTGACCGGCGATCCGGTGCGAGCGGTGGCGGTGTTGGTGACCGCGACGCCGTGTCCACTGCTGCTGGCCGTGCCGATCGCGGTCACTGCCGGCATGTCCCGCGCAAGCCGGCAGGGTGTCGTGGTCCGTGACGGGCGAGCATTGGAAGCGTTGGGACGAGCGGAAACCGCCGTCCTGGACAAGACGGGTACGGTCACCCGGGGCGCGCCGAGGGTGACGGACGTGCTGACCGCTCCCGGTCACCAACGCGAGGTGGTGCTCCGCACAGCGGCCGCCGTGGAGGCGCTGTCATCCCATGTGCTGGCGGCCGCGGTTGTCGATGCGGCACGGCCGCTGGGCATCCTGAAGGCCACCGAGGTGCGCGAGGAGCCGGGCCGTGGAGCCGTCGGCATCGTCGACGGCGAGGTTGTCGCGGTGGGGAAACCGCTGTGGGACGTTCCGCCCGAGACCGGGTGGGCGGCGTCCGCACTGCGCCGTGCCGGTCTCGACGGTGCGATCCCGATCTGGGTGACCGTCGGCGGCGAGGCGGTCGGCGCGGTGCTGGCCAAGGACGAGATCCGGCCCGATGCGGCACGGACGCTGCGTCGACTGCGGTCGGTCGGCCTCCGCCGCATCGTGCTGCTGACCGGTGACCGCACTGAGACCGCGGTGGATGTCGGCGGACTGCTGGGTTTCGATGATGTGCAGGCCGAGTCCACCCCGGCGACGAAGGTCGAGCGGGTGGCGGCGGAACATCGCCGTGCCGTCACGGTCATGGTCGGCGACGGTCTCAATGACGCGCCGGCGCTGGCCACGGCCGATGTCGGCGTCGCGCTGAGCGCCCGCGGAGCCACCGCCGCCGCACAGGCCGCGGACGCGGTGGTGTTGAGCGACCGGATCGACCCGCTGGCCGCCGCCGTCGAGACGGCGTCCCGCGCTCGGCGGATCGCCGTGCAGAGCGCGGCGACCGGCCTCGGGCTGTCCGTGGCGGCCATGGGAGTCGCCGCGTTCGGGCTGCTGATACCCGTTGCCGGTGCGCTCGTGCAGGAGCTCATCGACGTCGCCGTCATCCTGAACAGCCTGCGGGCCCTGCTGCCCAAGCGTCGGCAACGCGTCGGCGAACACGATCAGGAGCTGTTGCGGCGCTTCGCCGACGAGCACGAGCTGCTGGTGCCGGTGCGCGCCGCCGTTCGTGCGGCCGCCGACTCACTCTCCGACGGCGCCACCGAGCACGCCGACGCCGAGACGCGCCGTGCCTACCGGCTGCTCGTCGACCACCTCTTGCCGCACGAGCGGGCGGAGGAACACGAGCTGTATCCGGCGGTGGGGGAGATCCTCGGCAGCAGCGAGTCCACAACGACGATGAGCCGTGGGCACGCCGAGATCGAACGCCTGGTGCGCCGACTGGCCCGTCACCTGTCGGAGGGCCCGGTGCGGCCGGGCCAGGTCGACGACCTGCGTGCGACGCTCTACGGCCTCGATGCCGTGCTCACGCTGCACTTCGCCCAGGAGGAACAGGGCTATTTCAGCCTGACACCGAGCACCTGACCGACCAGCGGTGCCACCCTCCGCGTTACCTGAAGGCGGCGACGTTGTGTGCGGCCCACTCGGCGAACGGACGGGGTGAGCGGCCGAGGACGTCAAGCACGTCCGGGCTGACCTGCTGCTCCGCCGGAGTCGGATCGCCGAGGATGTCGAGGGTGTGCTCGGCGACCGGCTCGGGCATGAACACCGTCAGCTGGGCCTTGGCTTCGGCCCGGCTCTGCTCGACGAACCGCACCGGCTCGCCCAGCGCGTCCCCGATTGCCGCGGCTTGTTGGCGGGGCGAGATCGCCGCCGGCCCGGTCAGCGTGTAGGTGCGGCCGGCATGGCCCTGTTCGCGCAGCGTGGCGGCGGCGACCTCGGCGATGTCCAACGGGTCGATGGTCGGCAGCGCCACGTCGCCGAACGGCGCCGCGACCATCCGCTCCGCGTGGACCGTGCCGGCCCAGTGCAGCGTGTTGGAGTGGAAGCCGGCCGGCCGCAGCACGGTCCACTCCAGACCGGACCGGGCGACGGCGTCTTCGTGGCCGGCCGGATGGCGTCCGGTGCCCACGCCCTGGGAGGACAACAGAACCACCCGGTCCACCCCAGCGGCCCGGGCGACGTCCAGGACCTCGTCGAGATCACCGCCGGATGCGGCGAAGTCCCCGGCCGTCAGCAAGAACAGCGCCCGCGCCCCGTCCAGGGCGGGTTTGAGGCCCCGCGGGTCGGTGAGGTCCGCCCGATGACGGCGCACGCCCGCGGGCAGGTCCGCCGCGGAGATTCCCCGCGAGACCGCCGTCACCTGCTCGCCGGCCGCCGCCAGCGCCGCTACGAGCGGCCGTCCCACGTTTCCGGTCGCTCCGGTCACCACGATCATGTCCTGTCTCCCGTTCCGAGTTCCTGTGTGGACCCGGTGACGGTACTGTCGTGGGACTAGTAGGTACCTAGAGGAAAGTATTGGGTGAGAGGGGCGGTTGTGGCCGAGGACACAGCCCGGACGCCGGAACCCGCGGCCGACCCCGAGAACGCCTGCCCGGTCTCCCCGGTGGTCGACCTCGTGTTCAGTCGCTGGACCACGCCGATCTTGTGGACGCTGCACCAGTCCGGGCGCATGCGGTTCGTCGAGTTGGAGCGCCGCATCACCACGATCACCCCCAAGGTGCTCACCCAGCGGTTGCGGCAACTGGAGCGCGACGGTCTGGTCACCCGGGCCTACTACGCCGAGGTGCCGCCCCGGGTCGAGTACGAGATCACCGACCTCGGCCGCAGCCTTGCGCCGCTGTTCGCCGCGCTGTCCGAGTGGACGCCCAACATGGACAAGGTCGAACAGGCCCGCAACAGCTACGACGCCGCCCAGCGCAGCCGGTCTCGCCGGGCCTGATCGAGGTCGAGCTCGCCGAGCACCCGATCGACGAGTCCGGGGAGCGCTTGTGCGACTGCGTCGCTCAAACCGGTGCCCAGACTCACGTCGACGCCCCAGCCGGACGGCAGGTCGGCCGCGCCGGTCACCTCGTCCAGCACGATCGCGTTGTCGCGCAGGCGCGGGCCGATCACCCGGTACCTCTCCTGGCTGAGCGGGCCGTAGGTGGAGGCGTTACGCAGGAGGCCCCGCCCGAGCGGCCGAACCCGTTGGTGCCGACCTTCGCGTTCATCGTCCCTGCCTCCCGAGGATGTCGTCCAACGGCCGCCGCGGTGTCGCGGGCAGTGGCGCGGCGTTGACAGGGGCCCAGCCGACCCGCAGCACGATCTGCGGCACGCCGAAGCCGTCCAGCACCCGGTCGCGGACCACGTTCCGGGTCGCCTCGATCTCCAGGACCTGGCTGAGCGGGCAGGTGGCCATGCGGAAGTCCGTGGCCCACAACAGAACCGCGCTCATCGCCTCGCCGGCCCGCAGCCGCGCCCCGACGTCGTCCGTCGACGTGGCCAGCACCAGCAACTCGCCGGCGTCGTCCTCCCACCGGTCGCCCGATTCGGTGAGCTGGCCGTTCGGGAAGGCCCGCATCGTGGTGTCGCCGTGCCGGCGCTCACCGGCTGGGATGTTGGTCGCCGGCACGCCTTCCGTGACGAACGGGCTGCGCCCGGTCCACGTCGCCAACTCGGCGGCGTAGGCTTCATCGGCCTCCTGCTGCGTCGAGGCCTCGCTCAGGGCGACGACCAATTGGTAACGGTCGTCGGGGTCGGTCGCGGGCATGAGCACGGTGCCGAACGCACCGGCAGTCCGGGCCAGGTCGTCGATCAGCTCCGACGGCACCGGCCACGAGGTGTAGCGGCGGCGGTCGGTGCGGCGAAGCTGGATCGCGGCCGCCAGCGCGACGTCGTTCCGGCTGGCGTCCCGAGGCAGGAACTCCACGGCGGCCAGGTGGTCGGGCTCGTTCGGGTTGGGGAACCGGTGCACGTGCGTGCCCCAGCCGGAGGCCGCCAGCGCCACCTGGAGGTGGTGCAGCGCGGCCCCACAGGACAGCATCAGGTCCCGCCCGTCGGGGTCGGTCGCCGGCAACAGGCGCGAGGCGTCGGCGTAGAGGTGCAGCGAGGTGGCGCCGAGCAGCCAACGCCACGGCTGGGAGTTGTGGATGGACGGCGCACGTGCGGCCAGCGACACGGCGCTCCGCAACGTCCGCACGTCAGGGCTCGTGAGCATGGTGATCACCTTTCTCGGGCCGTTCGCAGCAGCAGGCGGCGCTCGGCCGAGCCGATTTCGGACCGCGTGGCGGCGATCGCGTCCCGGTTGACCGACACCGACGTGATGCCCATCCGCACCAGCTCCTCGGCGAACCCCGGCTTGGTGGACGGCGCCTGACCGCACAGCGAGGTGGTCATGCCGTTCTCGCGGGCGGCGGTGATGATGCGCTCGATGGTGTCCAGCACCGCCGGGTCGGCCTCGTCGAACAGGTTGGCGCAGATCTCCGAGTCGCGGTCCACGCCCAGCACGAGTTGGGTGAGGTCGTTGCTGCCGATGGAGATCCCGTCGATGCCGAGCCGCCCGTACTGCGGGATCCAGTACGCCACCGACGGCACCTCGGCCATCACCCAGCGGTGCAGCCGGCGGTCGTGCCCCAGCGGGCTGGCGTCGATCGCGGCCAGGCAGGCGCGCAGCTCCCACAGCGTGCGCACGAACGGGATCATCAGGTGCAGGTTCGGTGTCTGCTCGCGGACCTTGGCCAGCACAGCCAGTTCCAACGCGAACAACTTGGGCTCGCGGACGTAACGGTAGCAGCCGCGGTAGCCGATCATCGGGTTGTCCTCGACCGGCTCGAAGGCGTCGCCGCCAGCCAGGTTGCGGAACTCGTTGGTACGGAAGTCGATCGCCCGGTAGATCACCGGCCGCGGCGCAAAGGCGCGGGTGACCCGCAGCAGCGACTCGGTCATCCGAGCGGTGAACTTCTCGCTGCCGCCCGGCCGGGACGTCAACTTGCGTGGGTGCTCACCATCCAGGGCCTCGGTGACCATGAACTCCGCCCGCAGCAGGCCGACGCCGTCGACCGGCATCGCGGCGACCTCCTCGGCGTGTTCCGGCATGGCGAGGTTGACGTACACCTTGGTGCCCAACGTCTCCACGGCCGGTGCGGCCATCGGCGCGATCCGCGGAACGGTGTGCGCGGCGGGCTCGAGCCGGCCGGCGAAGACCTTGCCCGCCGCGCCGTCGACGGTCACAGTCTCGCCGTCGCGCAGCACCTCCATGGCGTTGCGCGTGCCCACCACACACGGCACGCCCAGCTCGCGGGCCACGATCGCGGCGTGGCAGGTCATGCCGCCGCCGTCGGTGACCAGCGCGGCGGCGCGGCGCATCGTCGGTACCCAGTCCGGGGTGGTCATGACCGCGACGAGGATCTCGCCGTCCCGGAACCGGTCGCCCTCGGCGGGACCGGCCAGCCGGTGTACCCGGCCCACGGCGCGGCCCGGCGACGCGGCCAGGCCGGTGACCAGCTCGGAACCGGCGGCCTGGTCCTCGTGGAGCGTGGTGATGGGGCGGGACTGCACGAGCCAGGTCTGGCCGTCGGCGATCGCCCACTCCATGTCCTGCGGGCTGCCGTAGTGCTCCTCCACCTGCAGCGCCAGCCGGGCCAGCTCGATCGCCTCGTCGTCGGTCAGCACCCGGCTCGCGCCGGTCTGCTCGTCGAGGTCGATGCGCAGGTCATGGCCGTCCGGGCCGCGCACGATCTTGTGCGTCTGGTGTCCCGTGCGGGCGTGCAGCAGACGGGGACCCCGCTTGGCGACGACGTAGGTGTCCGGCTCGACCGCGCCGCTGACCACCACCTCGCCCAGGCCGTACGCGCCCTCGATGACGATGCGGCCGCGGTCGCCGGTGGACGGGTCGGCGGTGAACGCCACGCCGGACCGGGCCGAGTCGACCATCAGCTGCACGACGACGGCGATCGCCGGCTCCTCGTCCAGCCCCGTGCTGGCGCGGTAGGCGACCACACGTGGGCCGAACAGCGAGGCCCAGCAGTCGATCAGGCGGGTCAGCACGTCGTGGATGCCGAGGGTGTTGGTGTACGTGGCGTTCATGCCGGCGAACGAGGTGCCGGCGGTGTCCTCGGAAGTCGCGGACGACCGGACGGCCACCTCGGCATTGTCACCGAGCTGGTGGTAGGCGGCCTCGATCTCCGCCCGGATGTCGTCGGCGATGCCGGCCTTGCGCACCAGCGTCTGGATCCGCTCGCACGCCGCCGGCAGGTCGGGTGTCCGTGACACGTCCAGCGCCGTGCGGAAGGCCTCGGCGATCTCGCCGCGCAGGCCCGAGCGGTCCAGGGAGTCCAGATACGCCTGCGCCGTCACCACGAAGCCCGCCGGCACCGGCAGCCCGGCCCGGGTCAGCTCGCCCAGGTTGGCCCCCTTGCCGCCGGCGATCGCGGTGTCGTCCCGGCCCAGTTCGCCGAAGTTCTTCACGTAGCGCGACATGCCAGCTCCTTCAGTGGGCGCGCAGGACGTCACGCAGCCGGGTGTACTCGTTCTCGTCGATCTCGCCGCGGGCCAGCCGCTCGGCCAGCACCTGCTCGGCGTTGCGGTGGCGTTGTGCGGCGGAGCCGTAGTGCCGCAGCACCAGGACGACCATGAAAAGCATTCCGCCCCAGAACAGGGCCATGCCGATCACCATCGTCAGCGGCATCAGCCAGCCGGCGTCGGATCCGTAGTAGTACCAAGGCATCACAGCGAGCCTCCGCGGTGCGGCATGGGCTTGAGCGGCTCGTGGTCGAACTCCACGAACTTGCCGTGCGCCCGGTCGATCCGGGCGTCGTCACGGGCGTGGGTCAGGTGGTTGTGCACGTCCACCACGCCGTCGACGCCGCGGGTCAGCGAGCCGGCGATGTCCACGAGCGCCTTCGTCTCCACCTGGCCGCGCAGCGTCGCGACGCCGGAGTGCACCTCGACGGACACCTCACCGGGGTCCATCCACAGCGTGCGTCCGAAGACCTCGTCGAGGATCTCCTCGCGCAGGTCCTTGTCCGAGCGCAGGAACACGCTGAGCACGTCCCGGCGGCTGACGATGCCGACCAGGCGGCCGTCGGCGTCCACCACCGGCAGCCGACGAACACCTTCCTCGGCAAGGAGTTTCGCCGCGTGCGCGACGGTCGTGTCCGGGTGCACGCAGACCGCGGGCGAGCTCATCACGTCGGCGGCGACACTGTGCGGCTGGTGCTCGTGCCGGCCGAAGAACGTCTTGTGGTGTTCAGTCGTGCCGTGCAGCAGGTCGCTCTCGGACACGATGCCCACCACGCGTTGCTCCGGGCCGAGCACGGGCACGCCGCTGATGTGCCGTTCGGCCAGCAGCGCCACGACGTCCTTGAACGGAGTGTCGCCGTGCACGACGGCGACATCGGTGGCCATCACAGTGTTGATCTCCCGGTGTTTCACCGTCTTCTCCTCCCCGGTCACGATCTGCCTCTTCATCGGACTCCTCGGAGCGGCGGCCGGCGCAGAGGAGAAGGCCCTGCGCTGGCCGCCATCCGGCGCGCCGCAGGGGGTCGGAAGTCCCTGTCGGCACGGGACCTGGAGAGCGGCCAACGACTCTGGATCGCCTTCCGCGTGACGGCGATGCTCGATGCGATCGAGAAGGGACGCCGACGATGGGCAGGCAGGATCCGTTGCCGGGATCGACCCGGCGAATCGGCTGGGGCCGTAGCTCGCTGCGCCGGCCCGCTGACCCTCAGGAGGAGCTGTGCACGCGAAACCCGGTGACTGGCTGGTGATCAAGTCGGCCGTGCTGGACAAGCCGTCCCGGCGCGGTCTGATCACCGAGGTGCACGGCGCGGACGGTGCGCCGCCGTACGTCGTGCGCTGGACCCACAACGACCACGAGGCCCTCGTCTTCCCGGGCCCTGATGCCCACATCGAGGCGTCCGCCCCGACCGACGTCGGCGAGGACCGCCCGGCGTCCGTGCCGCGGTGGACGAAACGCACATGACGGCGTGCACACGTCGGCCCTTCGCAGTCCTGCGCCGACGCCCTGGGAGACTGACCGTGCGCGGTGAGGAGGCAGCGATGAGGGCTTGGCGTGTGGTCCGGCCTGGACCGATGGCGTCCGGACCGCTTCGGCTGTCGGACGAACCAAGGCCCGTGCCCGGCGCCGGTGAGGTCCTGGTCCGCGTGCTGGCCTGCGGCGTTTGTCGTACCGACCTGCACGTGTCCGAAGGGGACTTGGAGGTGCACCGCGCTTCGGTGGTGCCCGGGCACGAGGTCGTCGGGGAGGTGGTGTCACCCGGCTCGCGGTTCGCCGTGGGGGAGCGGGTCGGCATCGCGTGGCTGCGGCACACCTGCGGCGAGTGCCGCTACTGCCGCCGTGGCGCGGAGAACCTCTGCCCGAACTCCCGGTACACCGGCTGGGACGCCGACGGCGGCTACGCCGACTACACCGTGGTGCCCGAGGCGTACGCGTACCGCCTACCCACCGGTTACTCGAACGCGGAGCTGGCGCCGCTGCTGTGCGCCGGCATCATCGGCTACCGCGCGCTGGAACGTGCCGACCTGCCCGACGGCGGTCGTCTCGGCGTCTACGGCTTCGGCGCCAGCGCCCACCTCGCCGCACAGGTCGCCCTGGCGCGGGGAGCCACCGTACACGTGCTCACCCGCAGCGCCGCCGCCCGCGAACTGGCCCTGAGCCTCGGGGCCGCCTCCGCCGGCCCCGCCGACGCCATGCCGCCCGAGCCGCTCGACGCCGCCATCCTCTTCGCCCCCGTCGGCGACCTCGTGCTGCCGGCTCTCGCGGCCCTGGACCGAGGCGGCACGCTGTCGATCGCCGGCATCCACCTGTCCGACATTCCCGTGTTGAACTACCAGCGCCACCTGTTCCAGGAACGCCAACTGCGCAGCGTCACGGCCAACACCCGTCAGGACGGCGCCGACTTCATGGCCTTCGCCGCGCAGCACCGGTTGCACGTGACGACGACGCCGTACCCCCTGGACCACGCTGACCGCGCCTTGACCGACCTCGCCGGCGACCGCGTCGACGGTGCCGCCGTCCTGGTGCCGTAAGGGCTCAGCGCAGAGGGCCGATGGCGGCTCATGCCGTTGCCCCCGTCTCGAAGCGGACGCTCTCGGCGACGGAGACGGCGTGGTCGGCGTAGCGCTCGTAGTAGCGGCCGAGCAGGGCGAGTTCGAGGGCCGTGTGGACGGGGACGTCGGTGGTGAGCAGTTCGCGGTAGAGGGCCGCCTGCAGGGAGTCCATCTCGTCGTCCTCACGGTCGAGCTCGGCGGCGGAGTTCTTGTCGCGGTAGCCGATGGCCTCCTTGGCCTGCTCGGCCATCCGCAGCGCGACGCGGTTCATCGAGTGGACGATGCCGCGCAGCTTCACCGGTACGGCGACGTGCGGGAAGTCCTCGGCCGCGACCTCGGCGATGTGCCGGGCAAGGTCGCCCATGCGTTCGAGGTCGCGGTCGATCCGCAGCCCGGCGACCAGCACCCGCAGGTCGCCGGCGACGGGCTGCTGGGTGGCCAGCACCCGGAGCACGTGCTCGTCGATCTCGCGGCGCAGCGCGTCGATCGTGGCGTCGTCGTCGATGACCTCGCCGGCGGTGGTCCGGTCGGCCTCCAGCAGCGCTGTGGTGGCCCGCCCCATGGCCGACTGCACCAGCTGCGTCATGCCGATCAGCTTCCCGTCGATGCTCTCCAGCTCCTGGTGGAACGTCGTACGCATGATGGACTCCTTACGGCTCAAGGCATTCGGGGATGGAGGCCAACTGGACGATTCTCATGGTGTACACGCTAGGGAGGTGGACACGGGGGTCGAAGGGCCGCAAGTACGTGGGGGAGCAGGGCTTTCGGCACCAGTGCCAGCCCCTCCGCGAGCGGGATGATCGAGTGCGAAGGAGGTGGACGACGTGACGAATGTCGAATCCGGCAAGGCAGCCGCGGAGGCCCGCGAGCACATGAAGAACGAAGCGAAGGCGACGGCGAGGCACGGCGATCCGCTCGCCCGCTATCTCGGCGCGGTGGCGTACAACGAAACCCGGAAGAAGGACAAGAAGTGACCCACTTCGCCGGCCCGCTCAGTGGGCCGGCGAACCGGTGTCCACGGCGTCCGCCTCCGGCCACGGGTCGAACTTCCGGGCCACCAGGGCGGCGATCTCAGGGGTCGCGTCGGACGCGTGCGCGGTGGTGGCCCGGGTCCTGATCCGGGCGTCGGCGACGTCGTCCGGCGCTTGGCACACCAGCTCGACGATCCGGCTCGACGTCCCGGTGGCCACCACGCGGGCCATCTCCCGATGCGCGGCCGTCCGCCAGCTGGCGTCGAGCACCACGGTCTCGCCCCGGCCGAGCAGGAGTTCGGCGCGTCGCACCATCTCCCGGTACGTGCGCTCGGTGCTCGCGACGCCGTAGATGCCCTCCTCCCAGGCCGCCGCGGCGCCGGCTTCCGGGGTGATACCGGCCATTTCCTTGCGCACTCGATCGGATTGGACGAGGACGGCGCCGAGTTCGTCGGCCAGCCGACCGGCTACTGTGGACTTTCCGGTGCCTGGTCGCCCGCCGACGAGCACCAGCCTCGGCTCGGCCGTTCGCAGGTGCCGCAGCGCCAGGGCGGCCAGTTGCCGCGCCTGGTCGTCCTGGCCCGCCACACCTTGGGCGTGCCGCAGGCAGGCGACCTTGGACCGAACCACAGCGCGATAGGCGATGTAATGGTGCGCCAGCGTCGCGCAGCGGTCGGCGCCGGAGAACTCCGCGTAGCAGTCGAGGAACCAGGCGCCGAGGTCGGGCCGCCCCAGCCGCTCCAGGTCCATTGCGAGGAACGCGGTGTCGTCCAGGGCGTCGACCCAGCGCAACCGGTCGTCGAACTCCAGGCAGTCCAGCACCCGAGGGCCGTCCGGCAGGCAGAAGATGTCGTCGGCGATGAGGTCGCCGTGCCCGTCGCAGGCGGCGCCGGCGTGTGCGCGGGCCTCCAACAGCGGCCGCCGCCCGGCGAGGTAGCGATCGACCAGGTCGGTGATCTCGGCCAGCACGTCGGCGTCCAGCGGGCCGTCGCGGAACGGGACCAGCTCGCTCAGGTTGGCGGTCCAGCGCTCGCGCAGTCCCTCGATCAGCGCGACCTGATCGATCAGTGGTCCGCGGTCGGCCTCGGCGTGGAAGGCGGCGATCTGGCGTGCCACCTGGCGCAGTTCGTCGTGCACGTCCACGCCGTCGGCCAGCAACCGGGTCAGCGACCGCTCCGCCGGCATCCGCCGCATCACGACGATCCATTCGCACGGCACGCCGGCCGGATCGCGAACCTCCGCGACGCCGAGGTAGACGTCCGGCGCGATTCGGCGGTTGAGCCGCACCTCGCGGTGGCACGCGTCCCGCCGGGCCTGCGGCGTGGTGAAGTCGAGGAATCCGAGATTCACCGGCTTCTTCACCTTGTAGGCACGGTCGCCGGTGAAGAAGACCGTGGCGCAATGGGTCTCCCGGACCGCTGCCTGCGTCACGGCGTGGCCCTTGCTCATCTGACGTCAGCCCTGGTGGGCGCGGACGACCAGCACCGGGCAGGGCGCATGGCGGATGAGAGCCTGGCTGGTGGAACCGAGCAGCAGGCCACCGAGCTCGGCGCGGCCGCGGCTGCCGACAACCACCAGCTGGGCGCCGCGGGCCTGGTCCAGCAGGAGCTGGCGGGCCCGGCAGCCCTCGACGACCCGGCGAACGGTCACGTCCGGATACTTCTCGGCGTAGCCGGCGAGCCGCTCGGCCAGGTGCTGCTCCTGCCGCGTCTGCACGGCGTCCCAGTCGACGATGAACTGCCGCGCGAAGGCGTAGGAGCTCTCGGAGGCGAACTCGGTCCAGCCGTGCACGGCCACCAGCTCGACACCCCGCGACGACGCCTCCTCGTACGCCCAAGCCAGGGCGTCTTCACTGGTGGGCGACCCGTCGACGCCGACAACGACCGGTCCGTCCGGGGCGGGCTGGTCACCACGGACCACCACGACCGGGCAGTGCGCCCGCGCGATCGTGGCGGTGGCGGTGGAACCGATCAGGATGCCGGTGAAGCCACCCAGCCCACGGGAGCCGAGCACGATCAACGCGGCGTGCTCGGAGGCGTCCACCAGCACCGGGACCGGTGAGCCCTCGACCAGCTGGGTCGTGACGGACAGGCCCGGGTGCGACTTGTGGACCAGTGACTCGGCGTCCGCGAGGAAGACACGGCCGGCATGCTCCACGGCCTCGAAGTACCCCTTCGGCCACGCGTAGGCGCCGCCGTAGGCGATGGCTCCGAAGCTCATCGCGTGCGTCAACTGCAGCGCCATTCCTCGGCGCGCCGCCTCGTCCGCCGCCCAGCGGACGGCGTCGAGCGCGGACTGGGATCCGTCCACGGCGGCCACGATTTGGCGGCCCACCACGTTGCTGGTCACTTCGCTCTCCTCGGCGTCAGGGCACGACTCGTGCACATCGACGCTAGGAAGAACCGGGATGACCGGTGAAGGGAAGCAGGACACGGCCGCTCACGGCCGAAAGACCCTGAAGGGCCGACGGCCGCTGGATTCACTTCACGACGCGGGGGAGCACCAGCGTGAAGGTCGCCCCGTGGCCGGGCCGGCTGTCGGCTTCCAGGCGGCCGCCGTACCGATCGGCGATGTCGTTGACCAGCGCGAGGCCCAGGCCGTAGCGGCGGCGGCCGGAGCGTTGGCCGCCGGAGTGGAACCGGGTCATCAGCGCGGCGGCCTGATCCGGCGAGAAACCGGAACCCGTGTCGCTGACCCGCAGGCGCACCTCGTGCCCGGCGGGCTCGACGCTGATCGTGACCCTGCCGCCCGTCGGTGTGTGTTCGATGGCATTGTCCACCAAGGCGGTCAGCGCCCGCCGCAACGCCGACGGGGACGCGCGGGTCGCCGCCGCGGCGAAGCTGGACTCGATCGTGATGCCGCGTTCCTCCGCGTACGGTCTGATCGCGCCGATCACGTCCACCGCGAGCGGCCCGAGTTCTACGTTGTCGGAGGTGCCGTCTCCCTCGGCCGCCAGCAGCAGGTCCTCGACGAGTTCCGTGAGCCGGCTGCTGTCGCGCACCACGCCGGCGGCTTCGTCGCGAAGATGGTCCGGGGCGTCCCGCAGGGCGCGGTTGAGCAGCTGGGCGCGGGTGTGCAGCAGCGTCAGCGGGGTACGCAGCTCGTGGGAGGCGTCGGCGACGAACTGTCGTTGCAGCCGAAGGGTTCGCTGCAACGGCGTGAGTGCACGGCGGGCGAGCAGGATGCCGGCGACGGCCGCGAACGCCAGACCCACGACCGCCGCGGCGAGCAGTCCGAGCAGGAGCCTGTCCCGCTGCGCTTCCCAGGGTTGCAGGTTGAGCACGGCTTGTACGGTCTTGCCGTCAGGCGGTTGTGCCGTGTGCACGAGGAAGTGCCCGGTGGGCAGCTCGACAGTGGTGTCGGGCGGTGAGCTGTGATCGTCCAATGCGGACAGGTCGGGAAGGCCGGTGGGCATGCCCTTCGTGACGTGCGTTGTGCCGTCCGCGTCCCGCATCGCCAGCCACATCCCGGCCGGCGGATCGATCACGTCATCTGCGTTGTTGGCCGCCGCCACGACCACCATCCGCGCGTCCGCGGCCTCCTGGCGCACGGTGATCAGCGCGCCGAAACCGGCGACCGCCAGCACGACGACCGCGACCATGCCCGCCGCCTGGAGCCCGAGCCGGCGGGCGGCCCGCCGGACGACCGCCTCGCTGGTCGGCGTCACGAGGTCGTCCCCAGCCGGTAGCCGATGCCGCGCACCGTGCCGATCACCTTCCGGCCCAGCTTGCGCCGCAGGTAGTACACGTACGTGTCGACCGTGGTGTCGGTGATCGCGTCGGCGAACACCAGCTGCAGCAACTGCGTCCGGGTGAACACGACACCCGGTCGGGACGCCAGCAACGCCAGCAGCTCGCATTCCCGCTCCGACAACACCTCCAGCGCCCGCTCACCGCGGAAGACCGTGCGGGAGGCGACGTCCAGCACCGTGTCCGGGCCGAGCGGCAACGTCTCCGCGTGGTGGAGGTGCCGGCGCAGCAGGGCGCGGAGGCGGGCCAGCAACTCGTCGATGTCGAACGGCTTGGCCAGGTAGTCCTCGGCGCCGGCGTCCAGACCGGCCACGCGGTCTCGGGGCGTGCCCATCGCGGACAGCACGAGAATCGGCGTGACGGTGCCGCGCCGGCGCAGCCTGGTGATCAGGTCCAGGCCGGTCACGCCGGGCAGGCCCCGGTCGATGACCATGACGTCGTAGCGATCGGTGAGCGCGCGGTGCAGGCCGGTGTGGCCGTCCCGGGCGACGTCCACGTCGTAGCCCTCGGACGTCAACAGGCGGTCCAGCATCACCGCGAGTTCGCCGTCGTCCTCGACGAGCAACACCCGTTTGCGGTCCTCGGTCACGGGCCGATTGTCGTCTCTCGGGGCGCGTGGTGCCGGTGCAGGTCCGCGGTCAGCCAGGCACTGCTGGCGTTGAGCACGAGCACCGCGGCGAGCACGGCGACCAGCACCGTCGCCAGCAGCAGCACGCCGCGTTGCCGGCGACCCGGCACCGCGTCGCCGGCCGCCGTCGGTCCACTGAGGATGCGCAGCGCCGGCACCAGGCGGCCCACCGTGTGCAGCCCCGTGACCGTCGCCCAGACGATGAACGTCCCCTGGTGCAGGGTCAGCGCGCTGACCCGGTAGCCGATGAGCACCAGCAGCGGCACGCGACCGGCGTCCGGTCCCAGCGCGATCAACGCGAGTCCGGTGCCGAGCACTGCCAGCGTCGAGAGGACGACCAGTGGCCCGAGCACCCGCAGCAGCATCGGTGGCGGCCCCGACTTGCGGTAGGCCGGATGGCCCACGTAGTAGCGGACGACGCGCCAGGCCGTGCTGCCGGTCTTGACCAGCGCCGGCGGCACGAGCAGCACGCCGATCACGATGTGCCAGCTCAGCAGGTCCTCGACGGCCAGCAGCGTGGCCAGTTCCGCCAGGAACAGCGTCAGCAGCAGCGCGCCGAGCCACGCCGTGAGGCGGGCGTTCCCGGCCGGGCCGCCGGTGACCGGGCGGACGGGGTCGCGGCGGCGGTGGCGGCCGGTTGCCTCCGCGACGGTGTCGTCCGCCCAGATCCGTAGGGACATCGGTGCCTCTCTCGATGATCGAGACCCCAGTTTCACGCCTGAATCTTTGTGAATTCTTGGTCGAACCTGTCCGTGCCGACAGCTGCCAACTGCGCTTTCCGTCGCGGCCGGGGTCTTGCTCCGAGAAAGTTCCAAGATCACCTGCTTACGGTCCGTCCGCGAGCCGCCGCGCACCGTGAAGACGATCCTGGAGGACACCGATGGGGCCCACCACCATCAACGACCTGCCCGCGCACGTGCTGCTCGTGCACATCGTCGTCGTGTTCGTGCCGCTGGCCGCGCTGCTGCTCGTATGCAGCGCCGTGTGGCCGGCCGCCCGCCGCCGGCTCGGCATCATCACACCCGTCGTCGCGCTGGTGGCGCTGATCTCCGTGCCGCTCACCACCAGCGCCGGTTCGTGGCTGATCCGCCGGGTGCAGATGGATCCCCTCGTCCGCGCCCATGCCCACCTCGGCGACGGCTTGCTGCCCTGGGCCGGCGGCCTGTTCCTTCTCACCGCCGTGGTCTGGGCACTGCACCACTACCGCGACCGGCTGGCCCGCCTGCGCTGGCTGCCGGTGACCACCATCGTCATCGCCGTCCTGTCGGTCGCCGTCTCCGTCGGTTCCGTGGTCGAGGTCTACCGGATCGGCGACTCCGGCGCCCAGGCCGCCTGGCACGACAACTTCTCCGCGAACCCGGTGTCCACGAACCACAAGTGACCGCCGGAGGCTGGGGGCCGCCGCCCGCGGGGCGCGGTCGTCCATCGTCCGAAGTGGATGTTCGATATTGACTTCGGCGGGTCGACGCGCGAGCTGAACGGCGTGGTCATCGACGGCTTCTTCACGAGGTATCGAGCATCTCGATTCATTGTTCGTCGCCCATTCCCACGACGACCCGGTCATGGACTCCCGTGCTGACCCGCGAGGCGAGTTCGCGCAGTGCGTCGTGGGACGGCGTACCGGGTTGGGCGGTCCAGGTGAACAACTGTTGGTCCGGATCGGCGGTGCAGACGAGCGCCGCCCAGTCTAGGGTGAGATCGCCGACGACCGGATGCCGCACCTGGTTGGTGCCGGCGCCGCGGACCGCGACCTGGTGTGCGGTCCACCATCGCTGGAAGTCCTTGTCCTGCGCCGAGAGCTCTTCGACGAGAGCCGCCAGTTCGGGATCGTCGGGATCCTGCGCGGCCTCCCGCCGCAACTGCGCGACCCCGTTACGGGCCGCATATTCCCAGTGCGGATACAGCCCCCGCACGCTCTGGTCGCAGAAGACCAGCCGCACGAAGTTCCGTTTCTTCTCCGGAAGACGCCCGAAGTCCGTGAACAGCGCGGCGGCCATGGGGTTCCAGGCCAGGATGTCCGTGCGCCGGCCCAGGACCACCGCCGGGGTGGTGGTGAGGTCACTGAGCAGTCGCCGCAGCTGCGGCTGGGCCTGCTGCGGTGCCGGCCGCTCCGGCCGCTGTTCCCGGCCCGACAGCTCGAACACGTAGTTCCGTTCGTCCGCACTGAGCCGGAGCACCCGCGCGAGGGCCGACAGGACTTCCTCGGACGCCCGGCGCCGTCCCTGCTCGAGTCGCGTGTAGAAATCCGTGCTGATTGACGCGAGGGCGGCCACCTCCTCCCGGCGCAGTCCTCGGACACGCCGTCGGTTGCCGGTGTCGGGCAGCCCGACCATGTCGGGGCTCAGCTCGCTGCGCCGCGCCTGGAGGAAATCGCCCAGTTCGCTGCGATGCGCGTCGCCGGTCATACCAGGAATCTAACAGCGCCGATACCGTCCAGGGTGGGCCTGGATTGTCCCTGGACAACTCTGTCGGGGGACGGAAACGGCCCTTTCAGGGGATCCGCGGCCGGTGTCAGTCTCGGCAACGAGGCGGTCGGCGATCCGTGGAAAAGGGGTGGGCGATGCGATTCGGTGACGACGCGCGCGCCGGTGGCCTCGGCCCCGGGGGACCGCCCGCGGATGCCGGCTCGTCGCCGCAGGGCATCACCGACAAGCTGCTCATCGACGCCACGACACCGGTCTTTCCCGCAGCTGCGCCAGCAGAAACCGAACCAGAAGGAGAACCTGTGAACACCGGCACGGCTGCTGTCGACGGGGGCATCGCGCCTTCCCTGAGACAGCTGTACTTCACCCGTTTCGGCTTCGCGATCATCTGGGCCGGGTTACTGGTCGCGACCGCGTCGACCATCAATCCACTCAGCGTGGCGCTGCTCGTGCTCTACCCGGTGTTCGACGTGGCCGCAGCCATCGTCGACGCCCGCTCGTCCAGGAGCACCAAGCCGGTGTCGGGCCTGTACGTCAACATCGCGATCAGCCTGCTAGCCGCCGTCGGTTTGGCCGTCGTCGTTTCGTCCGGTATTCCCGGCGTGCTTCGCGTCTGGGGCGCCTGGGCCATCCTGTCCGGCCTCGTCCAACTCGCCGTCGGCCTCACCCGCCGCAAGCTCGGCGGCCAGTGGCCCATGATCATCAGTGGCGCCATCTCCACCGTAGCCGGCACCTCGTTCATCCTCCAGGCCGGCCAGCAAGGCACCGGACTGTCCACACTGGCCGGTTACGCCGCCCTCGGCGGCATATTCTTCCTCGTCTCCGCCCTGCGTCTCGGCCGCGCTGCGAAAACCGCCTGATCAGGTCCAGGTCAGACCAGCAACGAGGTGAGCGTTCAACCGGATCGACTCAGCCCGGAGGTGCGGCGAAGAACTCCTGGCAGGACGCCGCACGCGGCCAGGCCATCCGCGTGCGGCGCGGTATCGACGATCAGCTTCTGCGTACTGCAACTGCCGGCCGATTCGCGATTCAGACGGCGGCGCAGGACATGCCGTTGAGGGTGAAGGAAGTGGGCTTGCCGGTGTTGCCGGTGTGGGTGGCTTGGAAGCCGATGGTGATCGAGGCGTTCGGCGCGATCATGGCGTTGTGTGTGGCGTCACGCGCCGTCACCTGGCCCGACGATGGCGAGTAGGTGGCGTTCCAGCCGGATGTGATGGCCTGTCCGTTGGGCAGCGTGAAGACCAGGGACCAGCCGTTGATCACGCTGGTGCCGGTGTTCGTGATGGTGATGCTCTCGGTCAGGCCGTTGTTCCAAGCGTTCACCGTGTCCGTGACGCGGCACGAGCCCGACCCGGGTGGCGGGTTGTCGGAACCGGTCAGACCGAAGAACGCCACGGCGTAGGCCGCCATCCCGGTTGCCGGCAGGCTGTGCCCGGCGCCTTGGATGCTGTACGCCTCCACCTGGACGGTGCCGGCGGAGTCGGCGTAGCGACGACGGTCCCAGCCGGGCTGCGGGCTGTCCGTGGACGTCGGTGTCTGGCTCAGCCCGAACACATTGGTCCACTGCTTGATTTCCTCCTGCAGCAGCGAGTACGGCACGAGCGGGTCGGCGGTGCCGTGCCACAGCTGCATCCGCGGCCGGGGGCCGCTGTATCCGGGATACGCCTGCCGGACCGCGTCTCCCCACTGCTGCGGGGTTCGGTTCATGCTTCCGCCGGTGCACTTGCTGCTGCCGGGCGGATAGTCGGCGGCGTTGGCGAAGCAGTTGAAGGGCACGCCCATGAACGCGGCGCCGGCCTTGAACACGTCTGGGTAGAGGGCGAGCATCTCGTTGGTCATCATGCCGCCGGAGGACGATCCGGTGGCGAAGACCCGGTTCGGGTCGCCGCCGTAGTGCTGCTCGACGTAGGTCACCATCGAGACGATGGAGACCGGGTCGCTGCCGCCGCCGCGGTGCTTGGCGGCGTCCGACCAGGTGTCGAAGCAGTTCCCGAAGCCGGCCTGCTGCTCGGCGCTCGGGTAGATGACGATGAAGCCGTACCGGTCGGCCAGCGCGGCGAATTCGCTGCTGGCGTAGAAGCCGGGCCCGGAGCCGCCGCAACCGTGCATGGCGACCACGACCGCCGGCGTGGCCGGGTGGGAGTTCGGCACGTAGACGTGCATGCGCATCCCGCCCGGATTGCTGCCGAAGTTGGTCACCTCCACCAGTGACGCGGCGGCCGCCTGGGGTGCGAAGGCAACGCCGCTGAGAGTGATCAGCAGGGTACTGACGAGCGTCACGAGCGCGGTTCTGATTCCAGTCATCGTCGACCTCCGTCGGGGACCCGTCTTCGAGGAAGGTAGGCACGGTGTTGACGACCGTCAACGAAGTGCCGAATGTCGGCCTTGTTCGGCAGGCATTTCCCCGAGAAGCCGCCGGTTGTGCGCTGTAACTTTCATTACCCGGCCAAGTGATGATCGCCAGCTCGATGACGAACGGTAGGCTACGGGCAGGCTCCGCCGTCGAGAGGAGTGGTGATGCTGCCAGCCGTTGTTCCTTCCGGCGGCGTGACCGCAGCGGCCGTGCGGCCGGAGACACTGCTGCTCACCTTGTTCGGTGACTACGTGCTGGACCGTGGCATCGCCGTGTCGACCGGCGGCGTCATCGCCGTGCTCGAGCATCTCGGCGTGAGCGAACACGCGACTCGTGCGACGTTGAGCCGGATGAGCCGACGTGGCTTGCTTCGTACGCTTCGTCAAGGGCGGCAAGCGTTTCTCGGCCTGACCGCGCACGGAACCACGGTGCTGCGCGACGGGCAGCGCAAGCTCGACGGCGACATCGTCGAGCGGCACTGGGACAGCCGGTGGACCCTGCTGACGTTCTCGGTGCCGGAAAGCCGCCGCGCCGATCGGCATGCCCTGCGGACCCGGCTGGGCTGGTTCGGCTTCGGACCGTTGCGCAGCGGCCTGTGGGTCTCGCCCTCGGCCAAGGACGTCTCAGGGGCGCTGGCCGAGCTTGACCTCCTGGAGCACGCCGAGGTGTTCCGGGCGGAGGCGTCCATGTGGACCGATCCGGCCCGGATCGCCCGGGAAGCCTGGGACCTGCCCGAGATCGCCGCCGGATACGACCAGTTCCGCCAGCGGTGGACCGACACGGCTTCCGACGGGTTCGACGAACTGGCTCGACGGGTCCAGCTGGGCGCGGAGTGGTTGCTGCTGATCCGGCGCGATCCGGTGCTGCCAGCGGCTTTGCTGCCCGCGGACTGGCCGGGAGTGCGTGCCGCGGCCTTGTTCCGCACCCTGCGCCAGCAGTGGGCGGGTCCGGCTGACAGGTCGGCCCGAGAGATACTGACGTCCATAGTGGACGAATGATGTCGCCAGGCTGTGCGCCGCGAACTGAGGTGCCTTTGCCTCGTTGCCGACCTCGACCCTGACGCCGTCGCGCTGGGGCGTCGGCTGACGGTTCAGCCGGCGTCGAGGTACGCCGCAGCCACCCGCTTGGGCACGCACATCGTCCAAGCGTTGATCACCAGCTCGGTGAGCTCGTCGGCGTCGAGTTCGTCGAGCGTCGCGTGTATCCAGTTGTAGCGCATGTCCGACGGCCGCGGCAGCTGGAACTTGTGCGGCTCCGCGGCGACGAGTGCCTCCCGGTACTCCTTCGGGTACGCGAAGCCCATCGTCGTCTCGTCCGGCGACAGCGCGATGTAGACCAGCCGTCCCACCCGGAACTTCACCCGGTCGCGCACCACTCGCTCCTCACTGCGCGGCAGCGACGCCGTCACCGCACGAATGTCCGCCACTGTGGCCACGGCTCCTCCTCGACTGCGTGAACGCGGGGTAGGTGAATCCCACCATTCAACCCGGTAGCGCAACCGCGAGGGCCGCGGCGTGGCCGCGGCCCTCGTCAGTTCGTGACTCGTTCAGTTGTGCACGGTCTCGCAGGCGCCTTGACGGCCTCCGCCGACGAAGGTGGTGGCGCAGTAGTACCCGGCGGCGACGTAGTTGTAGGGCGACCAATCGAAGAAATACCCGCCGCCCGTCTCGTAGAACCACCCGCTGTCGGCGATGACGCCGGAAGGACCGTTGATCTGCATGTCGGCGTTGCCGGACGAAAGGAAGTCCGTCTTGTTCTCCATGTACTGGACGTAGAGCCCGGAGCCGTGGATGGAGAGGCAGACTCGAGGGTTGGATCCGGAGCAGCCGATGGACGAGTTGGGCGCCAGCGTGGTCGCCGCGCTGTCGTGCTGTGCGGACTCCTTGAAGATCTTGAGCGTGCCGTTCGCGGTGGTGACCGTCTTGACGAGGACGTCGCCGGTGGCAGCGGTGACGTCCTGGGTCTGGTGGGTCTGCCCTGCGGTGGCGTTCGCGGAGCCCGCGGTGACGGCCACGGCGACCGCCACGACGCCGATTGCCGTCGCGACCCGACGCGCCAGCATGGAAGGACTCTTCACTGATTTCCCCAATTCTCAGCGTGGATGTCTCGATGTCGGCCGACAGCTGTCACCTTGTCGGTGCTCGGTACCCGCTCGGTACCCGGCGGGTTCCCTGTGGGGTCGGTGAGTGCTGGGTCAGTCGTGCGCGGAGGACGTCGGCGTCGGGGGCGGTGGATAGTGATGTCCTGAGTGGACAGTCCGAGGCCGGCGGGTGCGGCGACCCGGTGTTCCCTGAAAGCTAGAGAGGTCGGTCGGCAGGTACCGGTGCGGGCTGGTTCACGTGGCCGTTCGGTCGCTGGTGTCCTCGAGGGCGTACTCGATGGCCTGGTCGAGGGTGAAGCGGGCGCCGTGCCGGAAGGCCGCGGTGAACTGCTCATTCCCCAGCACGCTGAGGGCGTGCTGTTGGCAGCGGTCGTGAATGGAGGCAAGGTACCTCGGGCCGGATGACGGCGTCCCGGCGGAGCGCCAGATCGCGTGGGCCGCGCCGAGCAGCCGCGCGGCGCGGGTGTGCAGGCCGTCGGCTCCCGCGATCCAGGCCAGCGTCTCCAGGTAGTGCGCGACAACCCACCAGTCACCGATGCGCAGTGCGGCGGGGATGCCGTCCCGGATCAGCCGGCAGGCCTCCTGCCGGTCACCGGACAGCCACCGACCGAGACTGAGCACTGCCAACGCGTAGGTCCTGGACGAGGACGCACCCCGACTGTCGCACAGGGCCAGGCATTTCTCGCCAAGGGCGACCGCGCGATCCGGGTCGCCGAGGACCGCGGTGGCCAGGGTCAGATAGATCAAGCCGAGCCAGACGCCGGGCGGGTCGTCGAGCTCCTGATGGCGAGCGAGGGCGTCTTCGAGGAGCGTGACCGCGTGGTGCAGGTCGTTCTGGAAGAACGCGGCCACTCCAAAACACAGCGTGGTGTACGCGAGGACGGACTCGTCCCCCAGCCGGTGTGCCAGCACACGAGCCTGCTCCAGCAGCGACCGCGCGGTGACCAGGTCGGCCTGCAGCAGGGCGAGGTGGCCGTCGACCCACAAGGCGTTGGCCCGTTGCGGGCTCGGCTCCGGGTCCAGTTCCAGGGCCCGGTCGAGCCAGTAGCGGCCCTCCCCGTGCGTGCAGAAGCGGACCCAGTGATGCCGCAGGGCGGCGGTGATCTCCAGCCCGGCCCGGGCCTGGCCGGGTTCGGTCAGGCAGAACTCCAACGCGGCCCGCAGGTTGGCGTGCTCGCGCCGCAGAACGGTGATCCATGGCAGCTCGTTCGGGCCCAGCCACTCAGGCCTCGCCCGCATGACCAACTGGCGGTAGTGGTCGCGGTGCCGCGCGCGCACCACCATCAGGTGGCCGGAGGAGGCCAGCCGTTCCTGGCCGTGCTGGCGGATGGCCTCCAGCATCCGGTACCGCGCGCGGACGTCGGTCTCGTCGGGGACCACGGTCAGCACGGACTTGTCCACCAGCCCGGCCACCAGATCGAAAACGTCCTCGCAGGCGATGCCCATCCCGCCGCAGACCACCTCGGCCGCGTCCAGGTCGAACCCGCCGGCGAACACCGAGGCCCGGGCCCACAGCTGCTGCTCCAGCGAGGAGCACAGGGCGAAGCTCCAGTCGATCGCGGCCCGCAGCGTCTGCGCCCGCGGGACCGCGACCCGGCTGCCGGTGCTCAGGAACCCCAGGT
Source organism: Kutzneria kofuensis (assembly GCF_014203355.1). Lineage (NCBI taxonomy): Bacteria > Bacillati > Actinomycetota > Actinomycetes > Pseudonocardiales > Pseudonocardiaceae > Kutzneria > Kutzneria kofuensis. Next base: position 52,700 of record NZ_JACHIR010000005.1, on the reverse strand, counting down.
AGTCGTCCAGCCCGATCAGGATCTCGGCGACCGGCATGGCCCGAACCCGCAGCGCCGCCAGTTCGATGGCCAGCGGGATACCGTCCAGCCGGTGGCAGATCCGCACCACCGTCGCCCGGTTACCGGCATCGACCGCGAACCCCGGCCGGGCCAGCGCGGCCCGTTCGGCGAACAGCCGCACCGCCTCCCCCCGTGTGAGGGCGCGCGGGATCACGGGCTGTCCGAGATCCGGCACGGGCAGCGGAGGCACCTCCAGCAGGTGCTCCCCGGCCGTGCCCAGAGCTTGCCGGCTGGTGGCCAGAATCCGCACTCCCGTGGTCGCCCGCAGCAGCCGGCTGGTCAGCACCGCGCACGGGTCGAGGAGGTGCTCGCAGTTGTCCAGCACCAGCAGCAGCCGTTTGTCGGCCAGGTAGTCGGCCAGCGTCTGCGTGGTGGACCGCTGGCCCTGCTGATGGTGGATGCCCAGGGCGTCGGCCACCGTTGGGGCCAACAGTTTCTCGTCGGTGAGCGCGGCCAGCTCGACCAGCCACACCCCGTCCGGGAACGCCTCGCGCGTCCGAACGGCCACTCGCAGGGCCAGGCGGGTCTTGCCAACCCCGGCGACCCCGGTCAGCGTGAGCAGCCGCGCCCGCCGCAGCAGCCGCACAGCCTGGGCGACCTCCCTGCGGCGGCCCACGAAACTGGTCACCTCGCCCGGCAGGTTGCCCACCGGCCGCGGTGATCCGACGCCGGTCCTCACCGGCCCCGGCCCTTTCGCTCTTCGACGATCCAGGCGGCGAGCTGGGTGCGCTTGGTGAAGCCGAGCTTGGCCAGGACGCGCTCCACGTGACCCTCGGCGGTGCGCTGAGCGATCACCAGCCGGGCCGCGATCTCCTTGTTGGACAGTCCCTCCGCGACCAACTCGGCGACCTGCCGCTCCCGGCGAGTCAACGACGTGCCCGTGGTGTCCGTTGTGGTGGTGGCCGGAGTGGCGCGTTCTGGTGTCTCGCCGAGCGCGTAGGAGACGGCCTGGTCGAGGTCGAGTGCCGTGCCACGGTCGAACGCGATCTGGAACGCGCGGTCGCCCAGGGCGCAGCGGGCCTGTCGCTCGCACGCCTCGCGCGCGGCCAGGTAGTACCGGGAGCCGAACAAGGGCTGGCCTCCGACCAGGGGCCAGATCATGCTGGCCACGCCAAGCAGGACCGCGGCCCGCTCGCCTTCGCCAGCCGTCCCCGCGATCCACGCCAGCCGCTCAACCAGCAACACCGTGCCAAACGTGTCGCGAAAGGTGTGCATGGCCCGCAGGCTGTCCTTGGCATGCGCGCTTGCTAGCGCCACCTCGCGTCGTGTCCATTCGGCGAAGGACAGAGCGTAGAGCATGTACGCCCGCGTCCATTGCTCGCCGTGCCGCTCACTGAGCGCAAGACCCTGCTGGCAGAGCTCGTCGGCGCGGGCGAGGTCTCCCTGCAGAACAGCGACCCCGACCAGCGTGACGTAGGCGATGATCACGGTGGTGTTCAGTTCGCCGAGGGCCTCGAAGCGTGCCAGGGCATCCTCCAGCAGAGCCTGTGCGCGTGGTAGGTCGTCGCGGAACCGTGCGGCGGCTCCCAGGATGAACAGGGCGTACGCCAGCAGGTTGTCTTCGCCTCGGGGCTGGGCCCAGGCCCGACATTCCTCGGCCATGTCCGCGGCAGTGGCCGCATCCCCCTGCAGAACGGCGAGGTGGGCGTTGATCCACAGAGCCGTAGCCCACCCCCTGTCCGGCTTGACGTGCATTGCCAGTGCCCGGTCCAGCCAGTGCCGGCCCTCGGACAGGAAGCCGCAGTGCCAGTAGAAGTGCAGGGCCGCGGCCAGCCGCAACCCGTTCTCGGATTCGCCGGGCACAGCCAGGCAGAACCCCAGGGCGAGGCGCAGATTCGCATGCTCACACCGGGTCCGGGCGAGCACCTCCAACTGGGTGGGACCGAACCACTCGGCCTCGCCTCGCTCGGCCAACGCCAGGTAGTAGTCTCGATGCCGTCGGCGCAGCACCGCCTCCTGCCCGGTCGCCTTCAAGGCGTCGTGCCCATAGTGGGCGATGGTGTCCAGCAACCGGTACCGCACTCGGTGACCGTGATCCTGGTTCTCCCGGATCAGGATCGACTTGTCCACCAATCCCGTCACCAGATCCAGCACCCGGTCCCGGGCGATATCGTCCCCGGCGCACACCTCCTCGGCCGCGTCCAGGTCGAACCCGCCGGCGAACACCGACACCCGCGCCCACAGCATCTGCTCCAGTGGCGAGCACAGGTGGTAACTCCAGTCGACCACTGCCTGCAGCGTCCGGTGACGGGGCAGCACCGCCCGGCAGCCCGCGCGCAGGAGCCGGAAACGGTCGTCCAGCCGGTGCAGGATCTGTTCTGGCGAGAGCACCCGTAGCCGCGCCGCGGCCAGTTCGATCGCCAGCGGCAGCCCGTCCAGCCGGCGGCAGATCCGGGCAATCGTCGTGTGATTGCCGGCGGTGATCGCGAAGTCGGGCCACACCGCCACCGCGCGCTCGGTGAACAGGCGGATCGCCTCGTTGCCGACCAGTGTCCCCGGCTGCCGCGGACGTTCGGGGGCCAAGTCCGGCAAGGGCAGTGGTGGCACGGCGAGAACGTGTTCGCCCAGTGTCGACAGCGCGTGCCGGCTGGTGGCCAGGATCCGCAGCCCCGGCGCCACCGCCAGCAGGTCGGCCGCCAGCCCCCCGCACCGGTCCACCAGATGCTCACAGTTGTCCAACACCAACAGCAGCTGCTTGTCCCGCAGGTAGTCCACCACGACCTCTCGCGGCGACCGCGCGGACTGGTCCCGGAGCCCGACGGTGTCCGCGACCGTCTGCTCCAACAGCGTGCGGTCCTGCAACGCGGCCAGCTCGACCAGCCACACTCCGTCGGTGAACGCACGCCGCACCCTGGCCGCCACCCGCAACGCCAGGCGAGTCTTGCCCACCCCACCAACCCCGGTCAACGTCAGGAGCCGGCTGGCCGTCAGTAGTCGCTTCGCCTCGGCGACCTCCCTGCGACGGTCCACGAAACTCGTGGCCTCCGCGGGAAGATTGCCACCACATTGCGGCGACCTGATGCCCGACATGGACCTCTCGTTCGTTTGACTTCGAAACGGGCCGCGAGCCGGGCGCATGCTGAACGGTCCGCAGCGACCACGATACGCTCACTGCGGCCATCGACATCACGCTACACAACCCGCCATATCAACGAGAACACCCTCGGTAGGCAACGAAATATCACCATTCCCGTCAAGAGCACTCCGAGGGCTTCAACTCTTGCTGCGCAAGAGAATACGACACCAGCAGAGAATATACCGGTAACGCGCCACCAGAACCGCACGAGCTGACGCAGTATCGTCAATGGCCATTAGCGGACTGATCGGACAGGCCCACGGCCGGACATGCCGCTCGTGGTGGACCCGGTATTCCCCACTTTCACTCCGGGTGTGGGTGCGATCTTTGTATTGTCTTTGCGCTGTCTTTTCATTGGGGCTTCAGTGGCCGTCGGGTCCCGAAGGAAGCCCGCAGGCGTCTCGTCGAACCGGGTCACCAGCGGGACATCCCCGTACACAGCGGCCGTCCTCCTGTCCGGCTCTGTCGCGTTCTGGACAATGTCGCATATTCGCCCGGCTCCCAGTGCGGACACTGCGAGTTCGCAGCCGGGTTGCCAGCAAAGTCCGGCGGTGAAACACTGAAAACATTGGCAAACTAGGAGATCGATAATGGCCATGACCGACCAGGAGCGGATAGCCGCCCAACGCCGGACGATCGACGAGCACCTCCAAGGCGAGAACGCTCACGACTGGGCACGTGTGTACGACACCTTCCTCAAGGACGAGCGTGCGTACTACGACGTCGTCCCCTTTAGCACCCGTTACCCTGGATTTCAGGGTGTCCAGGACTTCTATCAGATCATCGAAGCGGCCATCCCGGACTTTCGCATCGTCGTCGCCGGTGAATACGACACCCCTGGGGTATCCGTTCGTGAGGTGACGATCACGGGGACACACCGCGGCGAGTACTGCGGGCTCGCGCCGCAGGGCCGGCCGGTTTCGGTGCAGGTGGCCGCGTTCTATCTCTTCGGAGACGGGGACGAGTCGGCAAAACTCGTCGGCGAGCGCATCTACTACGACAACGAGACCCTGCTCCGGCAGATGCAGGGTGAGGAGAACGCGGTGACTGGATCGTCCACCAGGCGGTGAAGGCGCAGGCTCCTCCATCAGTTCCGCCGCCCGACGACGATCACCCCGCCGTCACGTCGTGACGAGGCTGATCCTCGCCCCCGGTAACGCTGGCAGCCAGCGGCCACTGACGAGAGCACGCCAGGTGACGCTGTTCCTCAGGGCCTGGACGGTGAGGACAATGGCCCCCGACTTGAACCGGCAGTGGGGTTAGGACATGGTTGTGAAGCAGCCGCGGGGCAACCTGCCCTATGAGGCGTCGAGTTTCGTCGGCCGCACCCTGGAGGTCGCCTCGGCGAGGCGGTGGTTGTCGGGAACTCGGCTGTTGACCTTGAGCGGTCCCGGTGGGGTGGGCAAGACACGGCTGGCGCTGCGTATGGCCGCCAAGGTGGGTAGCGCGTTCCGGGACGGCGTCTGGCTGGTTGAGCTGGCCACGCTGGAGGAACCAGACCTGCTGGTGCAAGCCGTCGCCATGACACTGGGAATCCGGGACTGGTCGTCCCGACCGACCCGTGAAGTGCTCCTGGACTACCTGACGGACAAACAGATTCTGCTGGTGCTGGACAACTGCGAGCACCTGATCGACGCCTGCGCGAACTTCGTGCAAGCCGTGCTGCGCGTAGCCCCCGAACTGCGAGTACTGGCCACCAGCCGGCAGTCGCTGCAGGTCCAGGGCGAACAGCTCCTGCTGGTGCCGCCGCTGTCGCTACCGGACTCCGACCGCGTGCCATTACCGGATGAACTCGACCAGTACGAGGCGATCACCCTGCTGAGCCAGCGAGCGGGCGCCGGGGGTCGCCGCTTCATCCTCACTCCTGACACCATCCCGCTCGCCGTCCGGCTCTGCCGGCGACTGGACGGGATCCCGTTGGCCATCGAGCTCGCCGCCGTGCGATTGAGGACGCTGTCGATCGAACAACTGGTCGCCGGGCTGGAACACCATCATCATCTGCTCGCCGGCGGAAGCTGCACCGCCCTGCCCCGCCACCAAACCCTGCGTGCGACCATTGACTGGAGCTTCGAGCTCTGTCTACCCGCGGAACGACAGTTGTGGGCCCGGACATCGGTGTTCGCCGGGGAGTTCGACATCGACGGCGTCGAGAGCGTCTGCTCTGGTGACGGCATCGCCCCTGCGGACGTCGTCGATCTCGTGGAGAACCTGGTGGACAAGTCCATCCTGACCCGGTCCGACCCCCCATACAGCCGACGCGCGCGGTACCACATGCTCGAGACGATTCGTCAGTACGGACAAGAAAGGCTCCGTGCCGCCGGCGAGGAGCAACGAGTGCGGCAGCGGCACTGCGATTGGTACCAGCGCCTCGCCGAGCAGGCCGCGCAGGACTGGTTCGGCCCGAACCAGGAGCAGTGGGTCACTCGGCTGCGCAGCGAGCACACCAACCTGCGGACAGCCATCGAGTTCTGCCTCGCCGAACGGACTCGCGCCCAGTCCGGGTTGCGCATAGCCGGAGCGCTGTGGTGCTACTGGATGCCGTGCGGAGTCCTGTCGGAAGGGCGGCAGTGGATCGACCGTCTGCTCCCGCTGGCCCCCGAACCGACCAGGGCGCGCGGCACCGCGCTGTGGGTCTACAGCTGGGCGGCCTCCCATCAGGGCGAACCGGCCGCCAGCCACGCCAGCGCCGAGCAGTGCCGCGCGCTGGCCGAGCAGTTGGGGGACGCACAGATGGCGGCTTACGGCCTGCAGGTGGCCGGGCTGAGTGCGCTGAGCAGCGGCGATCTCGCGGGCACGCGGGCGTTCTGTGCCGAGGCGTGGCGCCGCCATCTCGCCCTCGGTCAGATGGCCAGCCCCGCGGTCATGGCACTGATGCAGCAGGGTTTCGCCGCGTCGCTGCAGGGAGATTTCGACCAGGCCGTCGAGTACGCCGAGGAGTGCGTAAGCATCACCAGGGCACACGGCGAGCAGTGGACCCGCTCGTGGGGTCTCGTCGTGCTCGGCCTCGCCCTGTGGCGCCGGGGCGACTATCAGCAGGCGATCCCGCCACTGCGGGAGAGCATCGCGATCAAACGCACCCTCCACGACCTGTTCGGTCTCGGCATGGCGACGGAATTCCTTGCCTGGTCGCTGACCTGTACCGGCCGCCACGAAGACGCGGCACGGCTGTTCGGCGCCCTCGAGCGCATCTGGCCGTTGGTCGGCGTCCCTTTGATGGGGATCCAGCCGCTCGCCGAGCACCACGAGGAGAACGAAGCGAATACCCGTGCCGCCCTCGGTGGAAAGGCTTTCGACACCGCGTTCGGAAAGGTCGCAGGTATGGGTCCGTACCAGGCACTCGGCCAGGTGTTGGGCACAGGTGCCAGCGAGCAAGGATTTTCACCGAAGCGGGACGGCCAGCTGTGGTCGCCATTGACATGCCGGGAGCGAGACGCGGCCCTGCTGATCGCCGAAGGTCTGTCGAACAAAGCCATCGCCGCCAGACTGGTCATCACCCAGCGCTCTGCAGAGGCACTCGTGGAACGCATTCTGGTCAAGCTTGGTGTGACTTCACGCACCCAGGTCGTCGCCTGGGTCTTCGAACGACAGGACACTAGTAGGACTTTGTTACTTCGGGATGGAGTGTGAGATGATCTTGGAGTGATGCCCGCCGAGTTGGACGCTGTGCGTGACCGCCTGGAGGAGTTCGCCGGTGAGGTGTTCGCGCCGTTCTCGCGGCGGGAGCAGCGACTCAACGGCGGGCTGTACCTGCGAGGGCTGATGCTGGACGGGCGACGCAAGTCCATGCAGCCCATGGCCGAACGCCTCGGCGTGGACCATCAACGGCTGCAGCAGTTCATCACCTCCTCCACCTGGGACCACATCGCCGTGCGCCGTCGCCTGGCCGACCGGGCCATCACCACGGTGGCCCCGGACGCCTGGGTGCTGGATGACACCGGCCACGTCAAGGACGGCGACGCCTCACCGTGCGTGTCCCGCCAATACACCGGCACCGCCGGCAAGATCACCAACTGCCAGATCGCGGTCAGCGTGCACGCCGTCACCGACACCTGCTCGGCCCCGCTGGACTGGCGCCTGTTCCTGCCCGAGAGCTGGGACGACCAGAAGACCGACGATCCGGGCCAGGCCGCCCAGATCGCCGCCCGCCGCCGTCGGTGCGGCATCGGCGAGGACCAGCGGCACATCCCGAAGTGGCAACAGGCCTTGGAGATGCTCGACGAACTCGCCGAGTGGGGCCACACCCCGCCACTGCTGTGCGCTGACGCCGGCTACGGCGACAACACCACCTTCCGACTCGAACTGGACTACCGGGGCATCGGCTACGTGGTGGCGGTCAAGGGCAGCACCTCGGCCTACCCCGGCGACGCGATGCCGGTCACCGCGCCCTACTCCGGACGGGGACGCCCACCGCGGCCCGGTTACCCCGACCAGGCCAGCACCGTGGCGGAGCTGGTCCAGGCGGCCGGGCGCGGCCGGCTGCGCCAGGTCACCTGGCGCCACGGCAGCAAGAAGACGCCGGGCAACCCGACCGCGCGTATGCGGTCGAGGTTTATCGCGCTGCGGGTCCGGCCGGCCAACCGGGACATCCCTCGGGCCGAGGATGGCAGCCTGCCGCAGTGTTGGTTGCTGGCCGAATGGCCGGTCGGCGAGTCCGAGCCGACCGACTATTGGCTGTCCACCCTGCCCGAGCGCACGCCGGTCAAGACCTTGGCGCGGTTGGCCAAGATCCGGTGGCGCATCGAGCATGACTACCGCGAACTCAAAACCGGGCTCGGCCTGACCCACTTCGAGGGCCGGTCCTGGATCGGGTGGCACCGTCACGTCACCCTGGTCTCGACCGCACACCTGTTCCTGACCGAGTTGCGTCTGAGCGACCCAAAAGCTGTTGGGGCGGCTTGACTTTCTACAAGATCCTGCACGTCCTCCAGGTGTTGCTCGCGACCTGGACAGGTCGATGCCCCACATGTCATCAGCGGCCACCATGACGACCTAACAAAGTCCTACTAGTGGCTGACTGCGGAATGGTCGACGTGCGAACAGAGAGGCTGACCAGCTGGTGCGCGGGCTACTCGGCTGTTGCTGTGCTCGCGGTCCAAGAACGCCACGGACGCGGAAATCCTCGTGCTGCGTCATCAACTCGCGGTGCTACAGAGGCAGGTACAGGGACCACGCGTCGGTCAGCACTACCTGTGCCGTAGTTAACGCGTTCGGGGCGACCAGGTACTTGCGTAGTTCCTTGGACATTCGCCGGTCGGTCAGCGCCTTTCCGGCCAGGTCGATCCATGGGCGGTCATCAACCTCCCACAGTTCCGCGAGCAGGTCTTTGGTGGCCAACCGATCCGTGCAGCGCGGTGACCGCTTCACCGTACGCCATTCACGTCTCACTGTGCCAAGCAAGGCTCGGTGTGCTTAACGCAACTCGCCATGACACCTGGTGTACAGTCGGGTCGTGGTCGCGCCGAGCACGGGATTGCGGGAGATGTTTCCCGACGCGGTCGAGGAACGGGTGCGGTTTCCGCGTCGGCGGGAGGGTCGGTCTCCGCAGGATCTGGCGACGATTGTGGTGGCGGACTACACGGCCAGCACCCGGGCCTGGCTGCCTACGGCGGCGATCGTGGCGCTGCTCGCCCAGTTCGACGTTACCAGCGCGGCCGCTCGCATGACGATCAGCAGGCTGGCCCGGCGGGGACTTCTGGAGGGCAGACGGCAGGGCCGACACAGTTTCTACCGTCTGACCCGGTCCGCCGCCGCCGATTTGTCGATCGGCGGGTCCGCGATCGCGACGTTCGGTGCCGAAACCGAGCCCTGGGATGGATCGTGGACGGTCGTCATGTTCACCGTGCCGGAGGAGGCGGTCGCGCAGCGGCGGGCACTGCGCGGCGAGTTGCGGTGGCGGGGGTACGCGCCGCTCTATGACGGGGTGTGGGTGTCACCGCACCCGATGACCGCGGAGACCCGGACCCACCTGTCGACGGCGACGCTCGGTGCGTTGACGGTTCTCCGCGCACAGCATTGCGACCTCCAGACGGGGGTCACCCGCAATCCCGTCGAGGCTTGGGACCTCACGGGCATCGTCGAGCGGTATGAGCAGTTCATCCGGCATTGGGACGGGATCGTATCCACGATCAAGGATGGCGCGGTCACGGGTGCGGCGGCGTTGCGGGCACGTACCGAGATGGTGGACGCGTACCGGGGCTTCCTGATGATCGATCCGCGACTTCCCGCCGAGGTGATGCAGTCGGACTGGCCGCGCGCACAGGCCAGGGATCTGTTCGTGGCGGTGTACGACGGACTCGCCGATCCGGCTCAGCAGTACGTCCGTGAGGTTGTGGCCGGCGTGGATGACGGATCGAGCCGGGGCATCCAGGCTCACACCGTGGCTGAGTTGACCGCGGGTATCGACGTGCCCACGCACTGAGGCCGCCGTGGCACGGGCTGTCGACCCGGGCCATCGTGTGTTGGCGGTATCTGTTCCGGTTGCCCGACCGGTGCCGGCCGGCGCGGCTGATGTCGCCGTCGAGGCCTGGGCGAATCGTGGCGCGACAGCCAGGCGCCCCGCGAGAGTGGGGTCGCCCGGCGTGTCCGCCTGCTGCGTCTGCACCTACCAGGTCAATGGCAGCGTGCCGAGGAACGTGCCGAGCTGGGTCGCGATGAGCTGGTCGTCGTGCGCGGAGTAGTGCCAGTCGCAGCCGCGGAGGTCCAGGCCGGCCTCGTCCAGCTGCCAGTGGCGGACTCGGCTGTCGCCCCGGCTGTTGACAGCCTGGACGACCTGCCGGGTTTGGTCGCCGAACAGCTTGGTGCCGGCAACCACGATCATCGTGGTGGGATCGTACCGGGCACGGAGCTTGCCGATGAAGGCGATGTACGCGGCCCGGTACGCCGCGGCGAGGCTGTCCGGCGTCCACTGCTCGGAGCCGTTGACAGGGGTCGAGAAGTCGTTCGTGCCCAAGTGGATCACGACGACCTGGGGCTGCCAGGTGGCCGGCTTCTGCCAGACGTCGCCGTTCACGTTCAACAGCGCGCGATCGTAGTACGTACGGTAGTTGACACTGGGTGAGCCGCCGTTGTAGTTCCGGACCATGCCCAGCCCCGAGTACGCGTTGACCTGGTAGTCGGCGTCCAGGTGCCGGGCGGCGAGGGCGCCGTAGCTCACATCGGTGTTGGTGCGCAGGGCAAGCTGATCGCCGGTGCAGGTTCGGGTCGTGGAGAGATTGCCGTAACCCACGGTCAGTGAGTCGCCGATGAACTCGATCTGCCGGCGGCGTGCGGCCGGTGGCGAAAGGATCGAGCCGCCCGGGGCGGCGACGAGGCCACCGAACGCGCTCGTGGCCCACGGGCTGTCGTTGCGCTTCACCAGTCGCACGCTGTGCTCACCATTGGGCAGATTGGTGATCCAACGGGTGGTGCGCCCCGGCTTCACCAGCGTGGCCACGGTGGCGCCGTCCACTTGGATGTCGTAGTCGCTGGCCGAGTCGTTGAGAACCAGCCCGACGCCGGTGCCGCGGAAGCGGCCCTCGAAATACACGCCTGGCCAGCTGTACTGCACCGCGTCATTGGCAACCTTGACCCGTCCGGCGGTCTGAACCTGGGACAGCACGCCGGTCGGCGTCGGAGAACTGGACGACGGCACGGTCGGCGTGGCAGTGACGCCGCCAGTGCACGTGACGCCATTGGGCCACTGCGAGCTGGACTCATATGCCACCGCGCACCCATGTGCCGCGGCGCTGGCGTTGAAGGTCGTCGCGACGACGCCGACGACCACCAACGCGGTCAGTGCTGAAATCACCTGTACCGGTCGCACGGTTTCTCCTTGGTTTGCCGACGATGGCCGTTTGCCGTTGGGGGACCGCGCTGTACTACGTCGTTGGCGTCGAGGCGCCCGGCCCGGCGGTGATGAAGAGGTTGTCGAACTGGGCGGTCTCGCCCTCGCTCGTGCCGTATCCAGCCATTCCGGCGGTGTAACTGCCGTCGGTGACCGTACGCACGGTCCGGCCGTCGATGACAGCGCTGATCGAGTTGCCGGAGAAGGACAGGCCGAGGGTGTGCCACCGGTTGGTGCCCAGCGCGGACACCGTGCCGCTGGCCAGCGTGACCCTGTTCCCGTCGTTGCTGTTGTTGCGCAGGATCGACCAAACACCGGTGTCGGAGACGCGCAGGTAGTAGGCGTTGATCGCGTTGGGGCTGAAGCTCTTCTGGGTGCCGGCGCGCCCGATCAGTTCGACGGATCCGGGCTTTTCGAGCAGTGCGTCGGTGCTGATCGCGTAATTCCGCCAGGCGATGTCGCCGATCAACGCGTACGGGGTGGACCGGTTGGCCCAGTTGATGGGCGCCTGGGCGGCCATCTGCCGCACGCACCGCCCGGAACGGCTGGCGCCGCACGCGGTGATTTCGAAGGCGCCCTGCTGGTCCTGCAGGTATTTGGCCTCTCGACCCACGTCGTAGCCGTCGAAGTTGTCCGCGTACGGCAGGGCCATGACCGACTGGCCCGGGCTGGTCGCCGTGCCCTTGCCGCCCCTGGTCGTGGTGGTCAGCGTGTAGACGTAGCCCGGCTGCAGGGTCAGCGAGAACGTGCCGTTGGCGGAGGGCGTGATGTCGAGGTTACGGACGAGGTAGGCGCTCGGATTGTTCGAGTTGACGTTCGTGGCCCACACATGCACCGCGCCGGTGGACAGGCCACCGGTGACCGTCGCGGTGAACGTCTGGCTCGCCGTGGCCTGCGTCGTCTCGATGATCGTGCTGTAGTCGGTGCTGTTCGTCGACTTGAGCGTCACGTAGCTGCCGTTGGCCCGGTTCCCGCCCAGGAACCCGCTGGCCGAGTCGATGTAGCGCCAGCCGGGCGCGGTGAACTGTGTGGTGTGCGCCATCACCCAGGCGTTCTTGCCGATCGAGTACCACCCCGACCACGGCTGCGGCGCGTGCGCGACCCCCATCGTCGGGTACGGCAGGTTCGGGGTGATCGCCGCGATGAGCGGCCAGTTGAGGTACGCGGTCGCCTTCCCGTCGATGTAGCCACGGTTGATGCCCCGCGCCAGCGCCTGGGCGCCGGTGTTGTAGTCGTCCGATCCGTTCTCACTGGCCCAGATGACCTTGCCGGACGCACGGGCGTTGCTGGAGCTGGGGCAGGTGGTCTGCGCCGACCGGTACCCGCAGATGTAGTGGATGCCGATGACGTCCACCGAGCGGGCGAAGGCAGCGTCGGAGACCACATCGTTGGCCACGTTCCAGTTGTTGGACGCGTCGTCGGCGACCACCTTCACGTTGCCGTACCCTTTGGCGTTCAACGTGTTCTTCAGGTTCTCGTACCAGCTCTTGACGTAGCCGCGTTCGTTCCACCCGCCCAGGTAGTCAATGGTCAATCCATGGCCCTTGGCGCAGTTCAGCCACGCGGTCAGGTAATCGATCATGTCAGTGGACCAGAAGTTGCCGTTGCCGACCCAGCCCGGCGCGCCCCAGGACAACGCCGCCAGCCTGATGTTCGGGTTACGCGCCTTGGCCTGCTCCATCAGCCACCACTCGTAGCCGCGGTTACAGTCGATCACGCCCCGGGTGTGCTCGTGGCTTGGCTCCGCGCCGCTCGTGGAGTTCGTGTCCCCACCGACCTCCACCTTCAGCAACTGCACCGCGGCGCCGTAGCCCGGGGCGAACAGGTAGTCGAGGACCTGGCTGCGCTGTGGCTCCGGGTAGTCGAACAGCAGTCGGCTGTTGCCGCCCCCACCGCTGATCGCGCCGACGCCGTCGAACACCCGGCCGGTCGCCCTGCCGTCGATCGTTGTCGTCGTGGCGGCCTGAGCGGGCGTGGCGGAGGCCACCGCGAGTACCGACGCGACGAGGGTGAGAACGGTCGATAGGACGAGGCGGCGGTGCCAGCGCCTACGCCGCCCGTAGAACCGATCCATGCTGTGCTCCTGGCGTGAGGTTGGATTGGTGAGCGGTACTCCAGATGTGTACGGCGGCGCGCCGGTCGCCGTTGGTGGTGACCAGCGCGCCGCCGATGCCGGGGATCCGCACTGAGGCCATCGGGGTTACCGAGGCGTCCTCGCGCGCCCTCGGCGTAGCTGCTCGTCCTAGCGAGGGACGAACTCCCACTTCGTCTTGGCGGACATCGCGTCGCTGGGCAGGCGGTTGAGGGCGGCGGTGTCGCCGTACATGCCCCAGCGCGCCCAGTCCACGACGGTGGTGGGGAACCGGTTGTCGCTCCAGAAGCTGGTGTGGGTCCCGCCGAGGAAGGTGAGGAAGGCTTTGGGCGCGGGCATCTCGCCGTACGCCTGCCGAGCTGACGAGTAGCTGACGGTCGTGTCCTTGTCGCCGTGGACGAACAGGACCTTGGCATGGACCGTGCTGCTCGGTGCGCCCATTCGCTGGCACGACTGCGGGTTGGCGGAGACGATGCGGCTGTCCGGCCAGGAGGTCAGGAGGCCATCGGTGATCATGCCACCCAGGGAGTGGCCCGATACGCCGACACCGACCGTGGTGTTGATGTGGCCGGCGAGGGGGTCGCTGGCGGTGTTGAGCGCGAGAGTCCGGGTGAGGATCTCCGAGACGTCCCTGGACTCGTTGCCGTTGTTGACGTCGGCGAAGTTGTGCTGGAAGTACGGCGCCGGGACGATGAAGCCCGCCGCGGCGAGAGGCTTGATGAGGAAGAGGGAGTTCTGCGGGCTGCTGTTCCAGCCGTGGGTGAAGTTGTAGATCGGGAAGACACCCGGGGCGACCGGTGCGTTGGTGACCGGGTTGCCGCCTGGTTTGCCGGTGGCCGGGTAGTACACGTAGGTCGTTATCCGGCGGGAGCCGCGCGTCCAGTTGTACTGACGCACGCCCACCGCGAACGGTGTGGTCGGCGCGCTTTGCTGGCCACTGACGGTGGCGGCGCCCGCTTCCCAGGGCCTGACGAGGGAGAGGCCTCCCACGGCCGCCGCTCCGGCCAGGCTCGCCCTCAGGAGGGCACGTCGGCTCATCGCCATGATGATCTCCTTGAAATCGCAAGGCTAAGGCTTTCCTGAACGTCAGGGTTCCTCCCGACCACGGCCGCGTGCGGGCACGCTGGTGATGCGGGAGGTGGTGTCGGCCGTCCTGCGAACGACCCGCGAGGCGCGGTGTCGCGGGCCGGGCCGGCGACGGTCGGTGACGCTGCCTGCCGGCCTGAGGACCCGAGGCACCGCCAACAAGATATATCAATTGCCAAGACGATCGGTCTATGTGCGGTTATCTGCGGTGACCGAGGGTACAGACCGCCCTGGGTGCTGTAAACCGCCTTCGACCAGCGGCTGGTGTGCCCGCCGGAGTGGTTGGCGACGTTGGACGAGTTGGTCCAGCCGGCCATCGAACTCCGCGAGACCCGGTCAGCTTCGATGCTGGGGTTGAGCACGTGGTTGCCGCCGTCGACGGATCGCTTTCGGTCCAGAGTGCGGCTGGTTGAAAGTTTCAGTCGTTGGCGGGCTGGGGAACCGTATGTGCATGCACCGGCGTTGCCGCAGCTCATGGGCGTGAGGCGAGGAGCGCCTGCGTGGTGGTGAACGCTGATTGCTGCCGGGACCTTTGCCGTGTTGGTGGACAGCTTGCTGTACTCCCTGGTGCTTTCACAGTGAGGAGCACTCATGGGCGAGCTGCCGGTTAGCAGGCGATCCTTTCTCCGGACCACCGCGGCGGGCGCGGGTGCGCTGGCACTCGGCGCCCTGACCGCAGGGCAGTCGGCCGGCGCAGCCGAGGCGGAAAGCGCTTTCCACAAGGGCGCGGACATCAGCTGGGTGCCGCAGATGGAGGCCCACGGTTACTACTGGCGCAACGCCAGCGGTGTGCGCCAGGACATCCTCACCATCCTCAAGGGCTACGGCCTGTCGGCGATCCGGCTGCGCACGTTTGTGAACCCGTCGTCCGATCCGGTCAGCGGGCATTGCAGCATCAGCGAGACCGCTGCGATGGCGGTGCGCGTGCGGGACGCCGGCATGGCGCTGAGCATCGACTACCACTTCAGCGACACCTGGGCGGACGAGGGACATCAGCCTACGCCGGCGGCGTGGGCGCGGATGAGCTACAGCCAGCTGCGCAGCGCCATCGCCAGCTACGTCGACAGCAGCATGAACGTCATCAAGAGCAGGGGCGTGACCCCCACCTGGGTGCAGATCGGCAACGAGATCAACTCGGGAATCTGCCACCCGGTCGGCAGCGTCTCCAACCCCGCGCAGATGACCGGCTTGCTCAACGCCGCGCACGACGCGGTGAAACAGGTCTTCCCCAACGCCATCGTGATGATCCACTTGGCCTCACCGCAGCACTCGTCGGTGGCCAGCTTCTTCAAGGCCTACAGCTCCCACGGCGGCAAGTGGGACATGAACGGCTTCTCCTCCTACGGCAGTGCCAGTGCCGCGGCCGGACTGGTGAACGACATGAAGTCGGTCTCGAACGCCTACGGCAAGCCGTACATGCAGGTGGAGTTCGGCGGGCCGGTGAGCAATCCGTCGGGCACCGAGACCACGCTGAAGAACTTCCTGACCGCGCTGAAAAGCAGCGGCGGACAGGGGTTGCTGTACTGGGAGCCCCAGAGCTACTCGCCGTTCAACGGCTACAACATGGGCGCCTGGAACTCCACCAATCGCGAACCCACCGCGATCATGAACGGTTTCGCAGCCGGGTGAAGCAACGTCGATAGCGTGTTTCGGCGACATCTCCTCGACTTTTGGCGCGGTACACGTGCTGCGCGCCTGGCTAGCCGCTGATGCGGCCAGTCGTTGGTCACTGCTGCTTCGACACGCAGCGAAGTGTCATCGCGAGTGGCCGCCCGGTCGGAAACTTCGTGCGTGCACGTGGCTTCCGACCGGGAATTCCTCCGGACCGTGCACGACGGCGTCACTGACCTCCGGAATGTTGACGTGGGCGTAGGCGCGCGCCACCTCGCCCGGGGCAAGGAGAACTCCGGCAGGTTGCCCACCGGCCGACCCGGTCCGGTCCCGGCCATCACTGGTCTCGGGTTTCTCGCTGGTGGATGACCCATGCGGCGAGTTGGATGCGTGTGGTGAAGCCGAGTTTGGCCAGGATGTGTTCGACGTGGCCTTCGGCGGTGCGTTGGGCGATCACCAATCGGGCGGCGATGTCCTTGTTGGACAGTCCCTCGGCGACGAGTTCGGCGACCTGCTGCTCCCGGCGGGTCAACGGTGTCTCCACGGTATGCGTGGGGGCTGGGTCCGAGGATGTGGATTTCTCGCCGAGGGCGTAGGCGATGGTCTGATCCAGGTCGAGGTCGGTGCCACGGTTGAAGGCGGTCTGGAAGGCACGGTCGCCAAGGGCGCGGCGGGCCTGCCGCTCGCACGCCTTGTGCGCGGCAAGATGCTGGGTAGAGCCGTGCAGGGGTTGGCCGCCGAGCAGGGGCCACAGTTGCCGCGCCGCGCCGAGCAGCACGGCGGCTCGCTCGCCCTCGCCGGCTGTGCCGGCGATCCAGGCCAGCTGCTCCACCAGCAACGCCGTGCCGAAGATGTCGTTGAAGATGTGCATGACCCGCAGGGCTTCTCGTGCGAGCGTGCTCGCCCGCGTCAGCTCGCCCCGTGTCCATTCGACGAGAGCCAGAACGCCGAGTGTGTAGGCCCGCACCCACTGTTCGCCCTGCCGTTCACAGAGTTCCAGGCCCCGCCGGCAGACCTCGACGGCGCGGGCGAGGTCCCCCTGGAAAACGGCTAGCGCGGACAGCATGACATGGGCCATGACCACCGTGCTGTTCAGTTCACCAAGGGCGTCGAAGCGTGCCATCGCATCCTCCAACAGCACTCGCCCACGCGGTAGGTCACCGCCCAGCCATGCGGCGTTTCCCAGCATCGAGACGGCGTACGCCAGCATGGCTTGGTCACCGTGCAGCTGGGCCCAGTCCTGACACTCCTGCGCCATCGCCGTGGCGGCTGGGAGGTTTCCCTGCCGGAGAGCGACGCTGGTGTTGCTCCACAGCGCGGCGGCCCGCGCTCTGTCCGGCTGGGCGTGCAGGGCCAGTGCTCGGTCCAGCCAGTGGCGGCCCTCGGCCACGAAGCCACAACGCCAGTAGAAATGCAGGGCCGCGGCCAGCCGCAGCCCGACCCGGGACTCGCCCGGGGTGGCCAGGCAGTACGCCAGGGCCAGCCGCAGGTTCGCGTGCTCGCGCCGGGTCCGGGCGGCCACTTCCAGCTGGGTCGGGCCGAACCACTCGGCCTCGCCCCGTTCGGCCAGCCCCAGGTAGTAGTCCCGGTGCCGCCGACGCAGCACGGCCTCCGCCCCGGCCGCCCGCAGCACGTCCCGCCCGTAGTGGCGGAGGGTGTCCAACAGCTGATACCGCGCCCGGGCAGCGTCATCCTGGCCCTGCCGGATCAGGATCGACTTGTCCACCAACCCGGCCAGCAGATCGAGTACCTGGTCGGAGTCGACGCCGTTCCCGGCGCACACCGCTTCCACCGCTTCCAGGTCGAACCCGCCGGCGAACACCGACACCCGAGCCCACAGCGTCTGCTCGGCCGGCGAGCACAGCTCGTAGCTCCAGTCGACCACGGCTCGTAACGTCTGGTGACGGGGCGGCACCGAGCCGGTGTTGACGCGCAGGAGACGGAAGCGGTCGTCCAGCCGGTGCTGGATCTGCTCGGGGGAGAGCACCCGCAGCCTTGCGGCGGCCAACTCGATCGCCAACGGCAGTCCGTCCAGCCGACGGCAGATCCGCGCGATCGTCTCGTGGTTGTCAGCGGTGACCCTGAACTCGGGCCGCACCGCCGCCGCGCGCTCGGCGAACAGGCGGATTGCCTCGTTCTGAAGCAGTTTCCGAGGGTGGGGTGAGCGTTGTGGGTCCGGCACCGGCAGCGGCGGCACCGCCAGGATGTGTTCGCCCGGCGTGGACAGCGCGTGGCGGCTGGTGGCCAGGATCCGCAGTCCCGGAGCCGCCGCAAGCAGCTCGTCCGCCAGCCCCGCGCAGCGGTCCGCCAGGTGCTCGCAGTTGTCCAGCACCAGCAGCACCTGCCTGTCCCGCAGGTAGCCCACCAACACGTCCAGTGGCGACCGCGCGGACTGATCCTGCAGCCCCACGCTGTCCGCGACCGTCTGCTCCACCAGCGTGTGGTCCTGCAGGGCGGCCAGCTCGACCAGCCACACGCCATCGACGAAGGCCCGCCGCACCCCGGCCGCCACCCGCAGCGCCAGCCGGGTCTTGCCCACCCCACCCGCCCCGGTCAACGTCAACAGCCGGGCCGCGGACAGCAGCCGTTTCGTCTCGGAGATCTCCCGGCGGCGGTCCACGAAACTCGTCGCCTCGGCGGGAAGGTTGCCCGCGTGCCGCCGCGGCCTGATGCCCGACATCACAGATCCCACGTTCGCAGGTGTCATCCAGGCCGCGAGCCGGACCCGGTCACCGGGTCCACCTGCGGCCACGTCGCGTTACCCGTACCTTCCGCACGCACCTCCGCGCGTGACGAAGTGCCATGGCTGCCGACAAACTGCAGGCAAGAATGTGGCAGCAATCCGGTATGGGGAACGGCAGCGGTAGGCGCAGTCGCGACAATGACCGCTAAACGCCAGCGAGACAGTGAGTTGCTCGGCGCCGCAGTGCGGAGTTGCTGTGACTGCCGCACGTGGCCATGTGGAGCCACAACTGCGCGTTCAGCTGGCGGCGGCGCCGAACCCCCGTGGCAGCTGGGCAAGCAGGTCCTGCTGGTCTTCACCGACCCACGCCACGTGGCCGTCCGGCCGCAACAGCGCCGCGGGCACGTCCAGTTCCTCGCTCACGTCGACGACGTGGTCGACCCGATCCGCCCAGCCCGCGACCGAGAGCCGGCCGGTCTGGTCGAGCAGCAGCCCGCGGCCGCCGTGCATCAGCTCGTAGAGGCGCCCCCGCTTCAGCTGGTCGCCGCGATTCGCGCGGACAACCCCGAGCTCACCGTCCGGCACCCGCCGGGGCTGGTCAAGCTCCAGGCCGCCGGGCAGATCGTGATCAACCGGGAGACCGTGGAGCGGCAGCTCGGCCGCGACTGGGAGACCGGCGAGTTCCAGCTGGCCATCGTCTCCTACGCGGGCAACTTCTCGCAGTGGGACGACGACCGGATCATCGTGAAGTGGGAGCACTAGGACCGGTGATCGCCGTCCCGCGCAGATGGGCCGCGGATCGCTCGTGCCGTTCGGTCGCCGAGCGCAGGAACCGCACGATGGCGTCGAGTTCGGCGTCGCTGAAGTGCACGAGATCGGCGTGGGCCTCAGCGAGCCGCTCCCTCAGCAGTTCGGTGACGACCCGGGCGGCCCGGTCGGTCGGCACGATCAGCACCCGTCGGCCGTGCGTCGGGTCCGGGGCCCGGCGCACGTAGTCCGCTTTGATCAGCCGGTCGACCAGCGCGGTCACCGAACCGGGCGTCAACCCGAGCAGCCGCGCCAGCCGACCGGCCGGCAGTGGTCCGTGCCGGAATACCAGGTCCAGGCAGCGCAGGTCGGTGCGGTGCACGCCGAGGTGGTCGGCCAGCGCCTGGTCATCGGCGTCGATGGCGGCCTGCAGGTCGGCCATGGCCGCGCCGAGTGCGGTGGCCAGCGCTTCGCGGGCGGGCATGCGACCAGTATAGTGTTTGATCGTCAAACATTATGGAGGCCTCGATGCGCCGAAAGATCACTGTTGCGATAGCCGTGTTTGCCCTGGTCACGGTGCCCGCGCCCGCGTCCGCCGCGCCGAATGTCAGCTGGGTGCCCTGCCCACAACCGCAGGCGCTGAAGTACCACGCCGAGTGCGCCACGATCGCCACCTCCGGCGCGACGCTCGCGCTGCTGCGGATTCCCGCCACCGAGTCTTCGCAGGGGCCGGTGTTCGCCGACTCCCAAGAGATGGACGGCTACGGCGGCAGCCAGATCGACTTCTTCCTCCGGCACGGCGACAACTATCTGAGCCGGCTGCCGCAGACCCACCGCACGCACGACATCGTTCTGGCCGACCCGCGAGGGCTCGGCGGGAGCACACCGGTGCGCTGCCCCCTGCCCGCACACGACCCCGCGGTGCCCGAGTTGCCCGCGACATCAGCGGATACCGCGCGGATCACCGCGCACGGGGCGTCGGTGTACTTCCGTTGCGCCGCCGCCACCGGCCCGCTGATCGCCCACACCGGCCTCGTCGAGCAGGCCGACGACCTCGACGCCGTGCGCGTGGCGCTCGGCGCTCCGCGGCTGGACTTCCTCGGCCAAGCGACCGGTGCCGAACTGGGCGTCGTGTACGCCGCCCGCCACCCGGCCCACGCCGGTCGGTTGGTGCTCGACACCGCCGTCGATCCGTTCGTGCCGACCGCGCAACGGATGCTCGACACAGCGCACGCCGAAGAAGCGGCGTTCGGCCGGTTCGCCACCTGGTGCGACCACACGCCTGAGCAGTGCCCACTGGCCGGCCGAGACGTCGGAGCCGTGCTCGACGAGCTGGGCGCACATGGCGCGCCCGGCCTGACCGGTGACGAGGTGCGCATCGCCGTCGGGCAGTTCCTGCTCGGCTACCCGTTCGCGTGGCCCGGCCTCGGGCACGCACTCGCCACCGCGCGGGACGGCGACGCCGGTGAGCTCGCCCCCTACGTCGCACTGACGTACACCGACCCCGAGTACACAGCCAGCCACGCCCAGACGTGCGCGGACCACCCGAGCGATCCCGCCCTGCTGGCTGGCCTCGCCCAGAAGGTCCGTGCGGCGGCCCCGCACACCGGCGGCATTTCCCTGACCTGGGACGCACTGCTGTCCTGCACCGGCTGGCCCGACGGGGCAGGGCTGGCCGAACGAGTGCCCGGCCACCTCGCCCCGGCCTCGCCCGTGCTCATCACCGCGACCGCCGACGACCCGATCAATCCGTCCTCGTGGGCCACCGACCTCGCGGCCCGGATCGCTGGCTCCCAGGTGCTGGTCGCGCCGGCCGACGGGCATGGCGCGCTGGACAACGCGCCGTGCGCCGCGAACGCGATCGACGCCTATCTCGCGGCCGGCACGTTACCGTCCAAAGAGGAATGTCAGATCGCCTAGGTACTGCAATGGCAGTTCGCCGACGGCCGGCATCGGCCTGCGCATCGAGCTCGACACCGGCGCCCTCGGGCTGCATCCGACCCCCGCCGAGCTCACCAGCGCCAAGATCGCGACCCTGAACGGCTTCACCGACTGCCATTGGATGTGCTGACGCCAGGCGAGGATTCGTTCGAGGATCTTGCCCGACTCCGGGTCGCGCCGGCGCTGTCATGCCGCTGGTGGCGTGCCTGGGCAGGTACCCGTCGATTTGTGATGGCCTGCCATGGAGGTCTGCTTGCCGACACTTCCGATCGATTCGCCCAACGGGAACCCAAACTGGGGTTGCTGAGCGGATGTCCGCCAGCGAGGAAGACGTGCCGTCGGCAGGTCTCGTGGTTACGCGGTCACCCCGTTGATCGTCGTGTTGCCTTGTTGGGCCGGAATGCCGAGTTCGCGCAGGAACGGCATCGGGAAGTTCAGGACCGGGACGGTCAGGCCGTCGAGCTCGCTGAGTTCCTCGGGTGACAGCGCGACGTCGAGCGAGGCGAGGTTCGCGGTGAGCTGGTCGACGGTACGGGCGCCGATGATGGTGGAGGTGATCATGGGCTGCTGGCGCACCCAGGCGAGTGCCGTCGCGGCGACGGTGGTGTCGTGGGCGGCGGCGATCCGACCGAGCGCGTCGAGCAGGTTCCAGGTGCGGTCGTTGAGGTGCCGGCCGACGAACATTCCCCGTCCGGAGCCCGCGGGGCTGGGGTTGTCGCGGGTGTACTTGCCGGTGAGCATGCCGTTGGCCAGTGGGCTCCACGGCAGCACGCCCAGCCCGAGTTCCCTTGCGGCCTCGAACAGTTCGCCCTCGGAGGTGCGCTCCAGCAGGTTGTACTCGACCTGGATGGCGGCGATCCGGGTCCAGCCCCGCCATTCGGCCAGCGTGGCCATGCGCGCGACTGCCCACGCCGGGGTGTCGGACAGGCCGACGTAGCGCACCTTGCCCTCGCGCACCAGGTCGTCCAATGTGGACATGGTCTCCTCGAGCGGGGTGTGCCGGTCCCAGTTGTGCTGCCAGTACAGGTCGAGGTAGTCGGTATCGAGCCGGGCCAGCGACTCCTCCACGTGCCGGCGGATGGCCTTGCGTCCGGTGCCACCGTTGTTGGGGTCGTCGGGGTCCATGGTGAGCGCGAACTTGGTCGCGATGACGAGCCGGTCGCGAAGGCCGGGGTGCTTGCCGAGGTAAGTGCCGATGACGCGCTCGGACTCGCCGTTCATGTAGCGGTTGGCGGTGTCGATGAAGTTGCCGCCCGCGTCGAGGTAGCGATCGAGGATCTCGATCGAGGTGGCCTCGTCGGCGCCCCAGGACGGGTCGCCGAAGGTCATCGTGCCAAGGGTGAGGGGGCTGACGCGCAGTCCGGTGCGGCCCAGCGTGCGGAAGTCGGTCAGGGACATGGCTTGTTCTCCGGATTGTGATGGGTGCGGGTCGTCAGAAGTCGACGGAGGTGGCGATCGCCTTGCCGGCGTCGAGTTCGGCGATACGGGCGGCAAGGGCGGCGCGGATCGCGGAGTAGGCGTCGCTGCCCAGTGCCAGGCGGCGCGGGGCGGGCGAGACGTCGGCGGAGGCGATGATCGCGGCCGCCACCTTCTCCGGGTCGCCGGGGGCGTCGGCGGTCACGTTGTCGACGGAGTCCACGTAGCTGCGCATCCGGCCGGCGGCGGTGCCGGCGTACTCGGGCATCGCCGGGGCGATGTCCAGGTTCGCCCCGAAGGCGGTGCGGATGACGCCGGGCTCGACCATGGTGATGCCGACACCGAACGAGGCGACCTCGGGCGCCACCGACTCGAAGAAGCCTTCGACGCCCCACTTCGAGGCGTGGTACATGCTCGCGCCGGGCGTGGAGATGTGCGCGCCCATGGTGGACATCTGGATGAAGCGGCCCCCGCCCTGGGCGCGCAGCTGGGGCAGCACGGCGCGCAGCAGGTGGATCGGCGCGGTCATGTTGAGGGCGATCTGTTCGTCGATCGCCTCGTCGGTCATCTCCTCGGCGGCGCCGAGCGAGCCTCGGCCGGCGTTGGAGTAGACGACGTCGAGCCGGCCGAGTTCGGCCACCGCGCGGCCCACCACGGCGCGCAGGGCCGCGGTGTCGGTGACGTCCAGGGCCGCCGTCCACAGCTGCTCGGGGTACTTCTCGGCCAGGTCGTCCAGTGCCTCGGGCCGCCGGGCGGTGGCGGCGACCCGGTGGCCCGAGGCGAGGAGCTGTTCGGTGACCATGCGGCCGATGCCGGCCGAGGCGCCAGTGACGAACCATGTCTTGGCTGCCATGTCGTCCTTCAATCCAACTAGTTGTTTTATTTGACGACGCTGAAGCTAGGCGTCGCCGAGCTCGATGTCAACCATCTAGTTGGTTTAAACTGCTGGCATGACCTACGACTCCGCCGCCACCCGTGCCCGGCTGCTGGCCGCGGCCTACGACGAGTTCGTCCGGGTCGGTCTGGCCGGCGCGCGGGTCGACCGCATCGCCGCCGCCGCCGCGGCCAACAAGCAGGGGATCTACGCCTACTTCGGCTCCAAGGAAGGGTTGTTCGACGCCGTGATGGCCGATCGGCTGCGGGTGCTGGCCGACGTCGCCCCGATAACCGCCGACGACCTGCCCGGCTATGCCGGCGCCCTGTTCGACGCCCTGGTCGCAGACCCGGGCCTGCAACGCCTGAGCCAGTGGCGGATGCTGGAGTTTCCGGACGCCTCCGACGCCGAGGTGGATTCGCACGTCGCCAAGGCCGCCGAGATCGCCCGGCACCACGGCGTCGACCTGACCGTGGCTACCGATCTGATGATGATCGCCCTGGGCGCCGTGCTGGCCTGGAACACCACCTCGCCCAGGATTCGCAATCCCAAGGGCGAGGACGACGACCGCCGGCTCGCCGCGCATCGGCGGTCGGTCGTCACCGCGGTCGCGGCAATGACCGACGCGCTCGCCGGCCAGGCGGCCGACGCGACATCGTGAGCAGCAGCGTCCGACTGGTCACGGGAGAGGCGGGGCCGTCGATGACGGCCGAAACAAGCGGCCGGATCACGGCACGCCTCACCGCCTGCAGGTCTCATCACGCACACCGACCCCGGCTGAATGGCGGTCGCCAGTTGAACCTTCTGGACACCACGCTGCTGCTGTCCGCTGACCGAGAAGGACGCCAGCTTGCACCGTGTTGACGGTCGCGTCGCCGACGCCGAGTTCACGGGTCCACGCCCGCACGAACGGGCCTCGCAGTCGGGATTCATCAACCAGGTCTCCATGCAGGGGACCGTGGTTCGCGCTGAGCGCGACGACCGGGCCGGTGGGCGGCACCGCGTCGGCGCAGCGCATCGACGAGCTGTTCCAGCTGCCCGCGCGTGGCGTGCTGGGCTTCCGCCAGCAGTTCCTGTCAGGTCAGCCACAACTCGGCCAGCCAGGTCTTTTCGAAGTGGCTGGTGGCGAGCCTGCACTTGATCTCGTCGAACACAAAGTCGCGGTGCTCGCTCACGCCAAGCGGCATGAGCGGGCGCGGCGAAGGGGTGGCAGCAGCGCTGCGACCTGACAAGGTCGCAGCATGCAGAACGGCAACGACCAGACTCAGCCCGGCCGCGTCACCCTGCGATTGGCTGACACCACCTCGCGCCCGGTGGTTGAGCGGCTGGGCCAGTTGGAACGGCAC
The DNA here is from genome assembly GCF_014203355.1 of Kutzneria kofuensis. Taxonomy (NCBI): domain Bacteria; kingdom Bacillati; phylum Actinomycetota; class Actinomycetes; order Pseudonocardiales; family Pseudonocardiaceae; genus Kutzneria; species Kutzneria kofuensis. The sequence goes on along the minus strand of NZ_JACHIR010000005.1, from coordinate 27,946 downwards.
GACCTGTCACCCTGGACGGGAGATCTGCCGGGATACGCAGGACTGTTCGACTACCCGCGACTGTCGCGATTCTTCACAGACGCTGACCACGATGCCTACCTGATCTACTCCGACGGTCAGCTCGCCGGTTTCAGTCTGGTCCGCCCCTTCGATGGCGGGGCCACCTTCATTCACGCGTTCTTCGTCGTTCGTGCCCTGCGGCGCCAGGGCGTAGGGTTGGCAGCTGCTACCGATCTGCTGCGGTCACGTCGGGGACGCTGGGCCATTGCCTTCCTGGAGCAGAACGCACCGGCGGCGCGCTTCTGGAAGCAAGTCGCGGCCGAGGTCGTCGGCGAGAACTGGACCGAGAAACGTCGTCACAGGCCAGACGGCGCCACCTTCACCTTCATTCATCTCGACGTCGACCAGGACGAGCGCATCCACCGCTGATCACACCACCGACATGCCGATCGCACGCCAACGTCGGCACCGCACCATCGATCACGCATGACAGAACGCCCAGTCGGTCGTGACAGGGCTTCGTTTACCCGATCGGTTGCAACACCCGTCTCGTCGGCTCACCTGAAATGCCGGCGCGTACCGCATCTTCGGCCGCGAGCACATGCCGCGGATGAACAACCGATGCTGAGTAGGCTGGCCGCCATGCGTCAAGCGATGCGCCGACCTCCGGCGAACAACGCCCGAAGTAACTGTGCGCCAGTGGTTGACGAGTCTCGCTGCAATCACCCGCGGACCGGAGCGACTGTGCTACGCCAACGCGGCCCGTCACAGCCACATCGACGGTCTCACCAATGCCAAAGGCGCCGAGTACCTCGCCGCGATCGACCGTGACGTACAGGGAAGCCGGCCGCTGCACGACTTCCACCGTGACCGCTGCGCGCTACTCGTCCACGGCCTGCCTGCCGGGGCGGTCGCGTTGATCACCAGCAACTCGTCTGCCCGGTTGACTGGGCCGAGCGAAGATCACGGGGATCTCCGATGAGTAGCGACCATCGATCGGTCGACCAGCCGATCGATCAGAAGGACGTTCTCGCTGCGTACAGGGCGGGCGGCGTTACAGCGTGGCTGCGTCACATCACAGAACCTGCGCTGCTTCAGCGACCGTGTAGAAGAGCGGCGCCTTTGAGACCTTGGCTGAGTCGACCATTGGAACCGCGCTTGCCTTAGCAGCGTTGGAGAACTTGGTCGACTACAGCGTACTCCAGACCAATTTCTGCACCTCATGGCTGATATTGGCTCGCCTGCTACTCGGGTCGGTAGATGCGAGTCTGCGCGTTCGATCCAAGCTGAACCAGACCGCACGGCACCCGGACGGGCGTAGGTCATACCTTGCCGGGGGTGCGAGCACGTTTCCCAGCTCAGCCAGCAAAACTGGGGTCGCGTGTGACTACGTAGCGCCATGAACAGTCTGCTCGGGCGCCGCCTCTGCGGCGTTCGAATCGCAGGGATGGGTCGAGGTGCTGGGCCAGTTCGCGGGGGTATCGGGGGTGGTACCGAGAGCCCGCTGAGTCGTCTTTGATCGTGTGGTCCACCGCGCGGGCATGAGGGTGAAAGTGCCCGGCGGCCACTCCTGACCAGCAACAGCATGTTTCACGGTGGGGTGGTCGCCAGCGAAGCGATGTTCGTGAGTGGCTTCAACCGTGCACCGCGCCGTCAGGCGTTGCCCACCAGATCGTCGCCCGTCTCGGTGCGCCGATAGATCACCCACCTGCCGATTCGGGTACCGGCGATCAGGTTGGCATCACGCAGCACCGCGATGTGGCCGCCGACGGTGCCCAGCGACAACTCCAGGTTCGTGGCCAGCTCACTGCTGGTGGCCGGCTGGTCCAGGCTGCGCAGGATGGCGGCCCGGTTGGCGCCCACCAGCCGGTCCAGCGCGTCGCCCTGGGGTTGGGCCTGCTCGGCCGCGTAGCCGCGGATCGGGTAAACCAGCGCGTGCCGGTCCGGCGGCGCCACGCACAGCCATGATCCACTGGACCGGCTGACCGGCACGAACAGCATGCCGTCGTCGCCGACCACCCGGTCCGGGCCGTCCTGGGTGTTGAACCGGATCGCGTCCGGGCCCACCCAAGCGATGCGTCGGCCCATCCGTTTCAGCGCGCGCGGCCAGCCGTGGGTCGCCAGCAGTCCGGCACGGTAGGTGATGTCCCGTTCGAGCATCGCCCGCCGCTGCGGCCACTCGGGCTCGATGTAGGTCCGCCAGCCCCAGGCCAGCAACTCCGCGACCCGGGGCGCCCAGCCCTTCCCGGTCAGCCAGGCTAGGTCGTGTGTCGCCCAGCTGTGCTCGACCGAGCGGGTCAGTTCGGCGAGCACCATCTCGTCGTCGACCGCGGCGACCGCGGGCAGCTCGTCGGCCAGGGTGGTGCGCATGGAGCCCGGCGGCGGAACGGTCGCGAACGCCGGCAGCCACCGGGTGGAGCTGAGCAGGCGCACCAGGCCGGCGGCGAAGGGATCGGCGGCGACGGCGGAGGCGAAGTCGGCGTGGTGCCGGTCGTGCCACTCGGCCAGCCACGGGTTGGCCATCTGGGCCTTGGCCAGCAGAATCATCGACGCCACCGTCTCGGCCAGCGGCGACAGGGCGAACCGCGACCGGGACAGGGCCTGCGAGCTCAGCCGAAGCAGCACCATCTTTCGCCTCCAGGCGAAAGCATAGCGTTCACCGCGAGTGATCCTCAGACTCGCTCGAGTGAGTTCCCCTCTCAAACGACCGGCCTTCCTCTGGTTCTTCACCGGGCAGGCGGTGTCGCTGCTGGGCAGTTCCATGGCGCCCGTCGCGCTCGCGTTCGCCGTGCTCGACGCGTCGAACAGCACCACCCAACTCGGCGTCGTGCTGGTCGCCCGGATGGTTCCGCTGCTGGTGTTCCTGCTCATCGGCGGCGTGACCGCGGACCGCTTCTCCCGACGGACCGTCCTCGTCCTGAGCAACGCCGGCTCGGCGCTGACCCAGGGCGCGGTCGCCGTGATCCTGCTGACCGGCCACTACTCACTGGCCGCCGTCTCCGTGCTGGAGCTGCTCAACGGCGTGCTCAGCGCGTTTACCCAGCCCGCGCTGCGCGGCGTCGTGCCCGAACTGGTCGAGAAGAGCCAGATGCAGCAGGCGAACTCGGTGCTCGGCACGATGCGCAACGCGACCAAGGTCTTCGGCCCGAGCGTGTCCGGGCTCCTGGTGGTCGCTCTGGGCAGCGGTCCGGCCATCGCCTGCGACGCGGCGAGCTTCCTGGTCGCCGCGGTCTGCATGGCGCGGCTCCCGCTGTCCGGACACGTCGCCGCGCGGCGGAAGACGAACGTCCTCAAGGACATCCACGAGGGCTGGACTCAATTCCGCGGCACGCCGTGGCTGTGGGCGGTGGCCGTCGCGTTCTGCTTCGTCAACATGGTGCAGACCGGCAGCTGGCAGATCCTCGGCCCGGACCTGACCAAACAGCTCAGCGGGGTGCAGACCTGGGGTTTCGTGCTCAGCGCCCGCGGTGTCGGCCTGCTGCTGATGGGTGTGCTCATGTACCGGCTGGTCGTCCGCCGGCTGCTCCGCTTCGGACTGCTGGCGGGCGTCATCGGCGCGTTGCCGCTGATCGCACTCGGCCTGCAGCTGAACGCCCCCTGGCTGATAGCCGCCGCCTTCGTCGGCGGTCTCGGCTCCTCCGCTCTGGGCGTCAGCTGGGAAACGTCCCTGCAGGAGCACGTGCCGACACAGACGCTGTCCCGAGTCGCCTCCTTCGACAACTTGTTGTCCTACATTGCGATTCCGGTCGGCCAGCTGCTGGTCGGCCCACTGTCCGCCGTGTTCGGCGGATTCCAGCTGGCACTGTTTGCCGGCTTGTTCTACGCGGTGGCGGCACTGGCGCCGCTTGCATCGTCCGCCGTCCGGCGGCTGCCGCACAGCGTGACCGATCGCCAGAAGTTGAAAAAGGGCACGCCCGCGCCGGCCACGACGGCCGTTCCCGAACCGTCCTCGGCCACGGCGGTGGCCCCGAGCGGCGAATCCGGTGGCAGACCGTGACTGCTTCGACGGGGAAGACGCCGTCGAGGCGATCGCTCCGCTCGGTGGGCCGGAAATCCCCGATCGGTCGACCGCGGCTCGCCGAACTGGGGTGAAGTGCGTGCGGTCCAGCGAAAGGCGCCCGCCGTAGTACTGACAAACCGGACTAAGCGGCAATCCGATGCCGCGTCGATCTCGGGTCCGAAATGAGCCTATTTCATGATGTAGACAGTTTCGCATTCGTGGGCGCCGACAATGGGGTTGACATGCACCGGTAGTTGATTAACATCGAGGAGGCAAGGCTGGTGTAATTCACCGGCGACTGATGCGTGGGGCGGTCGACGTCCCACCGTAGGAATCTTCTCGAACATGGGGGACTGTGGATGGGGGGCGTAGTGTGTTTGGGCTGACCGACGGTGCTGCGACGGTGTTCGACAGCGATTCCATCCAAGTGGTGCCAATCGATATGCTGGTCGTCGGCGAATCCGTCCGCCTTGACGGGATCAACGCGGACCACGCGCGCACACTGGCCGAGGTGGACGGCACGCTGCCGCCGATCCTGGTGCACCGGCGGACCATGCGGGTGATCGACGGCCTGCACCGGCTCCACACGGCCAGGCAGTTGGGGCGCACGACGATCGACGCGCGGTTCTTCGACGGCGACGACGAGGCCGCGTTCCTCGCGGGGGTGCAGGCCAACATCGCCCACGGCCGTCCGCTCAGCCTGGCCGACCGCACGGCGGCGGCCGCCCGGCTGGTGCGGGCCCACCCCGAGTGGTCGGACCGGCGGATCGCCGGCCTGGTCGGGCTGTCCCCGAAGACCGTCGGCGCGGCGCGGGCACGCCTGACTGAGGAAATTCCTCAGTCCCGGGTCCGTGTCGGCCGCGACGGTCGGCCAAGGCGGATGCCGGCCGCCGGGGCGGCCCGGCGCGAGTCCACGGCTCCCCGGCCGGCCGCCGCCGTCGCCGAACAGCCGTTCGTGCCCCGGCAACGCCGCCCGGCCGGCGGGCCGCGCCAGGATCGCGTCGATGTGGACTACCTGGCGACCTACCGGATGCTTCGGCACGATCCGTCGTTCCGGATGACCGAGACCGGGCGATTCCTGCTGCGGCTGCTCGACCTGCATTCAATTCAGGTGCGTGAGTGGGACCGACTGATCGAGACCGTTCCGAGGCACAGCGCGGACTCCGTGGCCGATCTGGCGCGGCACTGTGCGCACACCTGGTGGGAGTTCGCTGAAAGGATCGCGGAACACGCGGACGAGACACCGCGGGAAATGCCGGCGGGCGGCTGACCGGGCAGTGGCGGTCGGCGGTTCTTTGCGCCAGTATCGGTTTCCGGCGAAGTCTGGATCGAATCCAAGCTGAACGCGGCATCCGGCCGAATCGGAGGCGACCCATGCATGTCGTGCTGGTTGGACCCCGAAAAGAGGTGGTGCGCGGACTCCGCGCGGACGGGCACGAAATCACTGTGCTCTACGAGAGCGCGCACCGGCAGCGCGTGTTCGACCTCGGTGACCAGATCGACCGCGCATGTGCGGTGGATTCCTATACGAAGGTGGACTCGCTGTGGTCGGCCCTGCACCACCTCAGTCCGCCGCGACCGGTGGACGCGGTCGTCACCACCACCGAATGGGCGGTGGTCGCGACCGCGGTGCTCGGCCATCTGATCGGCGCCAGGTCGGTGTCCCCGCGACAGGCTCTGGCCTGCCGGGACAAGGCCGTCCAGAAGACCGCCTGGAACCTCGCCGGCATTCCCACCGCCGACTGGCACGTGGCGCCCACGGGCATCGGCACGCGACTGGACGCCGAACGGGTGTTGGCCGCGTCGGACCTGCACTTTCCGCTCGTGGTCAAGCCATTGGCCGGCGGCGCGAGCAAGTCCGTCTCGGTGGTACGGGACGTCGGCGGGCTGCACCGGGCGGCGTCGGCGGTGGACGACGGTGGCAGGGTGCTGGTCGAGCAGTTCGTGGACGGCCCGGAGTGGCACTTCGACGGCGTCGTCGAGCGCGACGAGCTGTGGGCCTTCATGGTCTCCCGGTACTGCGAGCCGTTGCTGTGCACGAAGTCCGGCCGGCCGAGCCGCTCCATCACCTACACCCCGGCCCGCCACCGGGAGCTGTACACCGAGGCCGCAGACCTCACCCGCCGCGCGCTCCGTGCGTTGGGCCTCGACCGGGGCGTGTTCCACTTCGAGGTGTTCGGCGGTCCCGGCGCCTTTGTGGCCAGCGAACTGGCGTGCCGGCCGGCGGGCGGCATCGTCGGGATGATGAGCGAGCGTGTGATCGGTGTGGACATGTACGCGGCCAGCGCCCGCGTCATCACCGGCGATCGCATCCCGCGCGGCGCGGGAGAACGCGAGCTCACCCACGGGTGGACCTTCCTGCCCACTGCTCCGGGCCGGGTGAACCAGGTCGACCCGGACGAGATCCGCCGGATTCCCGGCGTCAACACAGTGATCATGCGCGTCGGTCGGGGCGAGCCGATGCGCGACATGGCGGTGGCGTCGACCGTCGGCGTCGGGTTCGCCGCGGTGCACGGCGATTCCGTCGAGGACTGCGAACGGGCGATCGACGATGTAGTGGCTGCGGTGGAACGGATGCACGCCGGGGCGCCGTTCACGGCGGACGCCGCGTGAGCCGGATTTCGGTGCGACGGAACGAGGAGCTGGTATGACCGCGATGGACTCGATCGACGAGCTGGACCACGACCAGCGGACTCGGCTCCGGCTGGCGCGGTTGCTGGCCGACTCCCCGATCGACGCCGAGGACCTGGTCGACACGATGGCGCTGTACCTGCGGCGGCGGCCGCTGGTGGACATCCTGGCCATGGACGCGCTGTACCGGATGGCGATGGAGATCCCCGGCGCGATGCTGGAGTTCGGCGTCCTGCAGGGGCGGCACCTGGCGATCCTGGCCGAGCTGCGCGAGATCTACGAGCCGCACAACACGCATCGGGAGATCGTCGGCTTCGACACCTTCAGCGGCTTCACCGGCGCCACCGACATGGACCGCCAGGACCTGGCCGAGCATCCTGACAAGTTCGCGCTGCCGCCGTCCTTCCTCGACCATCTGCGAGAGGTGCTGGCGGCGCGGACCGGCGACGGTTCCGGCAAGCCGCCGGTCCGCCTGGTGGCGGGTGACGCCGCGAAGACCGTGCGGGAGTACCTGGACGCCAACGAGCAGACAGTGATTGCCCTGGCCTACTTCGACGTCGACCTCTACGCGCCGACCAAGGAGGTGCTGAGCGCCATCACGCCCTACCTGACGAAGGGCAGCATCCTGGCGTTCGACGAGCTCGCGCACCGGGGCTGGCCGGGGGAGACCGCGGCGCTGCGCGACGCGCTGGGGCTGGATCGCGGCGCGGTGCGATTCGTCCTGCCCGGCCGGGCGAAGACGACCTACCTCCGCTGGGAGGGCTGAGGTCGGCGTCCCACGGTACTGACGGCATGGAGGTGTGTGGTGCGGCTGCTGGTGTTGGGCGATTCGTGCAGTGCCGGGCTCGGGCCGGCACAGGCGGTGTATCCGTCCGTGCTGCATCGGCTGCTCGGCGGCGAGCATCGGATCGAGAACCATGCCGTGCCCGGCTTCACCAGTGCCGACGCGGCCAGGTACTACCGACGCGGCCTCGCCGGCCGGCGGTGGGACGTGGTCATCGTCTACCTGGGCAACACCGACGCGTCTCGTTCCGTCTACAAGGGAACCTATCGGCGGTGGCTGGACACCGCCCGGCGCGGCGCGGGAAGAGGGCCGGTCCTGTTCACCCCCATCGAGCGCGGCGACCACATCCTGTTCAGTGATCGCCCCGAGGAATCCGACGTGGCGACCACACCACGGGACTTCCGCGCCAACGTCGAGTCGATCGTGCGCGTCGCCGGCCGCCGGGGAGCACGGGTGATCGTCGTCAATCCCATTGCCAATCGCGGTTTTCCGGCGGCGCTGATGGGGGCCAACGGGCCCTTCTTCAGCATGGTCGGCCTGCGCACCGCGGTGGCCGACCGCCTCGCCGGGACCACCGACCGGTCGCGGGCACTGGTCGCCGCCCTCGCCGCCCATGAAGGTGGCCGGCTCGACGATGCCGTCCGCCAGTACCGAGCACTGCTGGACCGGTCCGATCCCGTTCGCTCCGTCGCCGTGAACAACCTGGCGGTGATGCTCGACGAGTCGGTCGGAGGCGAGGAGCCGCTGGCCCTCGCCAAGGCACTGGCCGACTCCCCGGGCGCGGCCGGCGCGGTGGCCGCCCACAACCTGGGTAGGATGCTGTCCGCCCGCGGCAGGCATGACCAGGCCGAGGACTATGCGACGCTGGCCACCGAGCGGGACATCAACCTGTACCGCGTCAAGTCCGCCTACCGCGCCGAACTCGCCGCGCTGTCCCGGCACTCGCACGTCGACGTGGTCGATCTGGCCACAGTGCTCACCGCGGCCGACTTCGTCGACTACTGCCACCCGACGCCCTCGGCCCATCGCGCGATTGCCTCGGTGATCAGGCCCTTGGTGCAGCTTCTCCCCGCAGCCGGCACCGCCGAGCCGGACAGCGGCTACGTGTGCGTGCATCCGAGCCCCGACGCCAGCCTGGACTTTCCCGCGACCATGCTGGCGCACTTCGCAATCGACCAGGATGTGGACGCCGCGGAGGTCCGCAAGGCAGCGTCGGCGTTGCTGGACGGCGAGGAGGATCCGGGCCGTCCCGCTGCCGACCAGGGCGTGCGGGCCGGCGTGCGCAACCTGTTCCGCTTCGCCGCGAGGCATCCGCTGGTGACCTGTCGGGACGACCTCCGCGCGTGGTTGCCCGAGCACGGCTGGGAGGTCGGCCGGTTCCCCGAGTTGTACCTCGACCGGCTGCTGCGGGACTACGCCCACGCCGCCGAGCAGTGGGGCGTCGGGGGGCTGCCCGAGTCGGTGCGCGGGCAGTGGCCGCTGGACTCCACGCGCTACCAGCACCGTCTGCTGCCGGGGCTCACCGTGCCCCCGCCGCGCGTGCCGGCGACCGACCCCGAGCACGCTCGGCGGATCCTGGCCAAGGTGCGAGCCCAGCTGGCCGAGAAGCGGGAGATCTTCAACGACTGCCGGGCGGATCGCATCGTCACCGTGAAGTACTGGTACCTCCGCGAGGCCTTCCGGTTCGGCACCCATTCCCGTCCCGGCATGTGTTATCCGGAATGGGAGATGGAGAAGATCGTCGAAGGGCTGTTCTGCGCGCTGGTGATCGCCCGGCGGCACGGGGACGTCACGACCGAGACGCACGCCCTCGCCCTGCTCGACACGATGGCCCGGTTGCGGGCGGTGCACGAGAAGTACGCGGCGCTGGAACCGGGCGGCGCGGATGACACCGCCGAGTACCGCACCGAACTGGCGCTACTGGAGGAGATCGGTGAATCGGAAACTGCACCTTAACGCGTTCCTGAGCAGCGTCGGTCATCACGAGGCGGCCTGGCGTCTCGACGAGAGCGACCCGTTCGCGGACACCGACATCGAGCACTACAAGCATCTGGCCCGGGTGGCGGAGCGGGGCAAGATGGACTCGCTGTTCCTCGCCGACCAACCGGGGCTGTGGACCGACATCGGCCGCCGCCCGACGTGCGCGCTGGAACCGACGCTGCTGCTCACCGTGCTGGCCGGCGCGACCGAACGCATCGGGCTGATCGCCACCGCGTCGACCACGTACAACGAGCCGTTCAACCTGGCGCGGCGGTTCGCCTCGCTCGACCACATCAGCGGCGGGCGGGCCGGCTGGAACATCGTCACCACCGCCACCGTCGGCGCCGCGCGGAACTTCGGCCTGGACGAGTTGCCGGGTCACCGTGTCCGGTACGCCCGCGCCGACGACTTCGTCGAGGTGTCCAGGAAGCTGTGGGACAGCTGGCAGGACGACACCATCGTGGCCGACAAGGAGAACGGCGTCTGGGGTGACAACAGCCGGCTGCATCCGCCGGAGCACGAGGGCCCGTACGTGAAGGTCGCGGGGGCGCTGAACGTGCCGCGGTGCCCACAGGGACATCCACTGCTGGTGCAGGCCGGGTCCTCCGAGGACGGACGGGATTTCGCGGCCCGGCACGCGGACGCGGTGTTCACCGTGCAGCAGACGCTCACCGACGCGCAGGCGTTCTACGCGGACATGAAGGCACGGGCGGCGGCTTTCGGCCGTGACCCGGACACGGTGAAGATCCTGCCCGGCATCGTGCCCACCATCGGCCGCACCCAGGCCGAAGCCGACGCGTTGGACGCCGAACTCGATCGGCTGATCCGTCCGGAGTACGCGATCGAGCAGCTGTCAGGGATGCTCAAGGTCGCGCCGGAGGACCTGCGCCTGGACGAGGAACTGCCCGACCACATCGCGACCGAGGATCAGGTCGAGGGGGGCAAGAGCCGGTTCACGGTGATCGTCGAGATGGCCCGCCGGGAGAAGTTGACCGTGCGCGGGCTGATCGGCAGGCTGGGAGGCGGCCGCGGGCATCTCACCGTCGCGGGCACGCCGACTCGGATCGCGGACGTGATCACGGAATGGTTCACGGCCGGCGCGGCCGATGGGTTCAACGTCATGCCGCCGGTGCTGCCGTCCGGTCTGGAGTCCTTCGTGGACGACGTAGTGCCCGTTCTCCAGCAGCGTGGACTCTTCCGGACGGAGTACGCCGGCCGCACCGTGCGGGATCACTACGGGCTCGCACGGCCGGCCAACCGGTACGAGCTCAGCGGGATCCGTTGATCGCCGGCGACACCGCGGTGGAGTCCATGAGGACTTCGGAGGGAAAGCAGAGGAGGGGATCGTCATTCGTGTGCTACTGACGTCGGTGGGTCCGTTCGGTCGAAACGTGCTCAGCTCCTCGCTGGAAGCCGTTCGGCTGGTGGTGGCCGAGCCACCTCCGGGCGCGGACCTGGACACCGTCGAGCTGCCCTGTGTCTTCGGTGACGCCATCACGGCGCTGCGGAGGGCGATCGTGGGGACGGAGCCCGATCTCGTTGTCGCCACCGGCCAGGGCGGCAGCCGTCCCGACATCACCGTCGAGCGGGTGGCGATCAACCTGGACGACGCCATCGGTGCGGACAACGCGGGCAACCAGCGGACCGACACGCCAATCGTGCCGGACGGCCCCACCGCGTACTTCACCACCCTGCCGATCAAGCGCTGTGTCGCGGCGATCCAGGAGGCCGGCATTCCGGCGACGATCTCCCATACCGCCGGCACATTTCTGTGCAACCACATCGCCTACGGCCTCGCCCACCTGATCGCCACCGAGTTCCCCCGGCTGCGCGGCGGCTTCGTGCATATTCCGTTCACTCCGGCACAGGCCGCGGAGCGGGAGAAGCGGCCGTCGATGGCCAGTGCGACGGCCGCGGAGGCGTTGCGGGTGCTCATCACGGCTGCCCTGGAGGACCTTCGGGACGACCGGCTGCCGGTCGAGGCCGGCGCGGGGAACGGGTCGAAATCCTGGCTGTCGCGGAAAATACGGAAATAGGAGGGACGGGCATGGCGAAACTGCTGCGCAGGCTGCCGATCATCGGTGCGCTGCTGCGGAACCGCGCGCTACGCAAGAAGAAGCGGTCGCCTGACGACGACGGCACCATGTACCCGCTGTACTGACCGACCAACGGCCCTCGCCGGCCGGGAGGGATGCTCACGTTGACCGATCTGGTTCTCGGCATCTCCGCCTACTACCACGACAGTGCGGCTGCCCTGGTCGAGGACGGCGTGCCGATCGCCGCCGCCCAGGAGGAGCGGTTCACCCGGGTCCGGCACGACTCGGCGTTTCCGGCTCGCGCGGTGCGGTACTGCCTCGATGAGGCGGGCGCCAAGCTGGGGGACGTCTCGGCGGTCGCCTACTACGAGGACCCGGCACTGAAGTTCCGCCGTGTGCTGAGCACGTTCGTGGGCGCCGTCCCGCACGGCTACCGGCCGTTCCGGGCGGCCTTGCCCGCGTGGCTGGCCTGGAAGCGGCGGGCGGCCGACGAGGTTCGGCGGGAGTTGGGCGCGCTGCGGCTGGGGCCGGTGCCCGACATCAGCTGCCGTCGTCACCACGAGTCGCACGCCGCGTCCGCCTTCCTGCCCAGTCCGTACGAGTCCGCCGCGGTGCTCTGCGTGGACGGGGTCGGCGAATGGGCGACCACGACGTTGTGGCACGGCCGGGGCAGCGCGCTGCGGCCGCTGGCCGAGCTGCGGTTCCCGCACTCGCTTGGCCTGTTGTACTCGGCCTTCACCTACTTCTGCGGGTTCAAGGTGGACTCCGGCGAGTACAAGCTGATGGGCTTGGCGCCCTACGGCACACCCCGCTTCGCTGGGCTGATCCGCGACCGGCTGATCGACATCAAGCCGGACGGCTCCTTCCGGCTGGACCTGCGGTACTTCGAGTACCTCCACGGGCACGTGATGACCGGACGGGGCTTCGAGCGCCTGTTCGGCGGTGCGCGGCGGGAGCCCGAGGGCCCGCTCACCGAACGCGAGTTCGACCTGGCCGCGTCCGTTCAGCAGGTGACCGAGGAGGTGGTGGAGCGGCTGGCCAGAACTGCGCTCCGGCTGTCCGGGGAACGGCGCCTGTGCCTGGCCGGTGGCGTCGCGCTGAACTGCGTGGCCAACGGCCGGCTGGCCCGGCTCGGGGTCGCCGACGAGTTGTGGGTGCAGCCGGCCGCCGGTGACGCCGGCGGCGCGCTCGGCGCCGCTCTCGCCCTGGCGGTCGGCCGGGGTGCGGGCCGACCGCACCTGGGCACCGGGCAGGACGCGATGTCCGGCGCCCTGCTCGGACCGTCCTATTCGGACGAGGAGATCAGGTCCTGTCTGGACGGGCACGGCCTCGTGTACACGACAGCCGCGCCGGACGAGCTGGATCGCGTGGTGGCCGACGCGCTGGCCGCCGGGCAGGTGGTGGGCTGGTTCCAGGGGCGGACGGAGTTCGGGCCACGCGCCCTGGGCAACCGATCGATCCTCGGCGACCCGCGTGACCCCACCATGCAGTCGAGGATGAACCTCAAGATCAAGTTTCGGGAGTCGTTCCGCCCGTTCGCCCCGTCGGTGACGGCCGAGGACGCGCGGGCGTACTTCCGGCTCACCCAGGACAGTCCGTACATGCTGCTGGTGGCCGACGTCGCGGAGGACAAACGCGTCGCGGTCCCGGACGGTCCGCGCCGCACGGGCCTGGATCTGCTGCGCCAGCAGCGGTCGGTGCTTCCGGCGGTCACGCATGTGGACATGTCCGCCCGGGTGCAGACAGTGGCCAGGCAGACACATGGCCGTTATCATCGACTACTGAGGGCGTTCAAGGAGCGCACCGGCTGCCCGGTGCTGGTGAACACCTCGTTCAACGTTCGCGGCGAACCGATCGTGAACACGCCGGACGACGCGGTGACCTGTTTCCGGCGCACCGACATCGATCTACTCGCAATCGGCGACTTTCTGTTGCGCAAGGCCGATCAGCCGGCGTGGCGGGAGCAGTCCGACTGGCGCGCGAAGATTCCGCTGGACTGACCGGGTCGCCGCTCGTTCTCGAAGGACCATCCACATGCTTCGAGTCGGACTTTTCCTGCTGTACTACGCCGTGGTCACCCCGGTCGGCCTGGTTTGCCGACTGGTGCGCGATCCGCTGCACCGGGCCTGGAACGACCGGGCCACGAGCTACCTGATCCACCACTGGACTCCCGCATCTTCCCGAGGCGGCACAGGACGGGGACGAAGTGACGATGCCTGAACACGTGACCGACTACCTTGTGGTCGGCGCCGGCCCGGCCGGGCTCCAACTCGCTCATCTGCTGCACCGCGGCGGGCACGACTACCTGGTGCTCGACGAGGGCGCGGCGCCGGGCGGTTTCTTCACCAAATTCCCCCGGCACCGGCAGCTGATCTCCTCCAACAAGCGGTTCACCGGAAGCGACGATCCTGAGGTCAACCTCCGGATGGACTGGAACTCGCTGCTGTCCGACGACCCGAGCCTGGTGTTCACCAAGTACAGCGAGGAATACTTTCCGGCCGCCGACGACTACGTCCGCTACCTCGCCGACTACGCGAGCCGGCTGGACCTGAACATCCAGTTCGGCTGCCGGGTGCGGGAGATCGCCCGCGACGGCGACGAATTCGTGCTGACCGACCAGCACGGCACGCGGCGCCGCAGCCGGCGGGTCGTGGTGGCCACCGGGCTCAGCGTGCCCAACGTGCCCGAGATCCGGGGGATCGAGCTCGCCGAGCAGTACTCGACGGTATCCACCGACCCCGCGGAGTTCACCAACCAGCGAGTGCTGATCATCGGCAAGGGCAACTCCGCCTTCGAGACGGCCGACAACCTGGTGTCCACCACCGCGGCCGTGCACATCGCGGGTCCTAAGCCGGTCCGACTGGCCTGGGACACCCACTTCGTCGGCCATGTCCGGGCGGTGAACAACAACTTCCTCGACACCTACGAGCTCAAGAGCGGCAACGCCGTTCTCAACGTCGGCGTCGAGCGGATAGACCGGGACGACGCCGGTTACCACGTGCGGTTCCGCTTCAGCCGGGGCCCTCGCGTCGTCGACTACGACCGGGTGATCGTGTGTGCCGGATTCCGTTTCGACGCCACGATCTTCGCCGACGGCTGCCGGCCGGCGCTCGACATCAACGACCGGTTCCCGGAGCTGACCAGCGGCTACGAGTCGACGTCCGTGGACGGTCTGTTCTTCGCGGGCACACTGACCCAGCAGCTGGACTATCGGGTGTCCACCAACGGGTTCATCCACGGGTACCGGTACGGCGCGCGGGCGCTGTACCGACTGCTCGACGAGCGCTACCACGGCACGACCTGGCCGCACACCGAGCTGGCCGCCGATCCGGCCGGGTGGACCAGGTCGGTCCTGGCCCGGATCAACCGCTCGTCCGGGCTGTGGCAGCAGTTCGGCGAACTCGCCGACGTCCTGGTCGTGCCGGGCGACGGCCCCGTCCGGCACTTCGAGGAGATGCCGCTGCGCCACCTGGCCGACCGCGCGTTCGAACCGACCGACACGGTGTTCGCGGTGACCCTCGAGTACGGGCCGCACCCGGTCGGCAAGAAACCCTTCGACGGCAGCATCGTGCACGCCAGCGAGGGGGAGGTCACCAGCTTCTTCCACCCGGTGGTCCGGCAGTACCGCGCCGGCGAACTGGTCGCGACCCACCACCTGGACAGCGACATGGAGAACCGCTGGCAGGACGGCGACGGGCTGACCGCGTTCCTGGCCGATGCGGTCGGCACGCGGGTGGCGACGTGAGCACGGCCGCCACGGGCACCGCGTTCTTCCTGGCCGTGACCGTGATTCTGCTGGCCTGCCGGGCGGTTTCGCAGGTCGTCGGCCGGCTCGGGCAGCCGCCGGTGGTGGGGGAGATGATCGCCGGCGTGCTGCTCGGCCCGTCCCTGCTGGGGCTGGTCTGGCCGGCCGCGCAGGCCGTGCTGTTCCCGGACGCGATCCGGCCGCTGCTCTACGTGGGCGGCCAGATCGGCCTGGTGATCTACATGTTCGGTGTCGGCCACGAGTTCAGCCTGCGCGAGGTCCGCGGTTCGGCCCGCGTGGCCGGTGCGATCTCGATCACCGGCTCCGTGGCGCCGCTGGTGCTCGGCATCGGCGTCGGCGTTCTGGGCACCGGCTGGGCGGACGTGACCGCACCGGGTGTGTCGCCGGTGGTGTCCGTCGGGTTCATCGGCGTGGCGCTGGCGATCACCGCGTTTCCCATGATGGCCAGGATCATCACCGAACGGCGGCTGGCCGGCACCAGGTTCGGCTCGATCGCCCTCGCCTGCGGGGCACTGGACGACGTGCTGGCGTGGACGCTGCTGGCAGTCGTGGTGAGCCTGCGGGCGAACAGCGCGGCGCCAGTTGCGCTGGCCGTCGGCGGTGGTGTCCTGCTCGTGTCGTTGTTGTGGCTGGTCGGTCGCCGATGGCTCGACTCGCTGCTGCGCAGCGCTCGGCTCGACATGGACAAACGGGTGCTGGTCACCGTGCTGCTGCTGTTCGCGGCGGCCTGGTACACCGACATGATCGGGCTGTACGCGGTGTTCGGTGCCTTCTGCTTCGGCGTGTGCTTCCCGCGCGGCGAGATGGCCGACGCGGTGGTGGCGAAGATCATGCCGGTCGGCCGGATCGTGTTCCTGCCGCTGTTCTTCGTCTACTCCGGACTCAACAGCCGGTTTGCCCTGCTGGCCCAGCCGACGCTGCTGGCGTTCGCGGCGTTGTGCGTCGCGGTCGCGGTGGTGGGAAAGTTCGGGGCCTGCTGGGCAGCGGCGCGGCTGGTCGGTGAGCCCCAGCCGATCGCCGTGCGGATCGGCGTCCTCATCAACGCCAGGGGGCTGATGCAGCTGATCGCACTGAACGTCGGTCTCCAGGCCGGCATCGTCTCACCGGCGTTGTTCACCGTGCTGGTGGTGGTCGCGCTGGTCACCACCATGATGACCGCGCCACTGCTGAGCTGGCTCGACCGGCGGGACGCCCGCCGCGGCTCCACCGAGGTCGACCAGTTCCTGCTGACCGCCACGAACTCGGCGAACTGACCGCCGCGCACCGTTTCCCCGCACCGAAAGGGACCGCAGGCGTGGACCTGGCACCCGTGTACGACCCGCTGGACCACCAGACGCTGGTCGATCCGTATCCACTGTACGCCGAGCTGCGGGCCAACCGCCCGATCTTCTGGCACGACACCATGCGTTCCTGGGTGCTGACGCGGTATCGCGACTGCCGGGACGTGCTGAAGAACTACCAGGACTACGCGCGGGACCGGCGACGGGTCGGCGAGGACGTCCCGGAGTTCCGGCAGAGCCTGCAGTCGCTCGACCCGCCGCACCAGGCGCCGCTGCGCAGCCTGCTGATGAGCTCGTTCCGCAACCAGGAACCGGTGCAGATCGCGCAGCGGGTGCAGGGCCGCCTGCAGTCCCTGTTCGACCGGCTGGCTGAGCGGGACACGTTCGACCTGATGACCGAGGTCGCCGCCCCGATCGCGCTGAGCGTCACCTCCGAGCTGATCGGGGTGGCCGAACCGGACGGGCCGACGTACGCCGAGATCTCCGAGGGCATCGCCTACCGGATGGATGCCGGGTTGGCGCCCGAGCGCGCCGCGGTCGGCGACAGCGCCCGTCACCGACTGAACCAACTGGTGGAGAACTGGCTGGGCGACGAGGACCGGCCGGGTGTGCTGTCGGACGTGCGCAACCGCGCGCAGCAGGCGCAGGTTCCCGAGCACTACATCCGCAACACCACCGGAATGATGTTCAACGCCAGCTACGGCACTATCTACGCGACCGCCGGCAACGTGGTGCTCACCCTCTTGCGCAGGCCCGACCTGTTGGACGCCATCCGTGCCGACCCGCGGTTGCTGCCCACCGCCGTCGATGAGCTCATCCGCTACGACGGGCCCGCCCAGGGCACCAGCCGGGTGGCGGTGTGCCGGATGGTCGTCGACGACACTGTGATCGAGCCCGGCGACATCGTGCTCACGCTGCTCGCCGCGGCCAACCGTGACCCCGACCAGTTCACCGATCCGGAGCGGATCGTGTTGGACCGCGCCCCGAACCAGCACCTGAGCTTCGGCTGGGGACCTCATGCGTGTGTCGGCGCGCTGTTCGGGCGCGCGGCGATCCGTGAACTGATCGTCGGGCTGCTGCGTGCGCCGCGCCGGCTGCGCCTGGCCGGCACGCCGACCCGCAGGCCGACGGCCACCGTGCGGACCATCGGGATTCTGCCGGTGACCTTCCACCCCGAGTTCGCCGCGGACTGAGCAAGGCCGTCCGTGGTTGTGTCGATCCGCGAGAGGAGGGCAGCGATATGAGCTACGACCACTGAAACAGTTGATCCACACGTGTCTCGCGGGGTGGGCCGGACGCGATCCGGCCCACCCCGATCCATCCCCGCGGACGTGACGGGAGGCAGACGATGCCGCTGACGGACGCCGAGTGGGGGGCGCTCGCGCTAGGACTGACCGCCCTGGTGTACCGGCTGCTCTCCCCGCTGGTCGCCTGGTGCGCGGTGCGCCTTGGCGCCGGCCGATATCCCCGCCAGGCGCTCAACGGCGTGTACCCCGAGGCCTGCGTGCCCCTGGGCCGCGGGCTCTCGATCGGCACGGTGCTCGCCGTGCTGACCGCCGTGGACGCCGTGTTCGGCAGGATGCCGGACGGCTGGCTGGCGCTGGTGCCGACGGGGGCGCTGGCGCTCATGTTGTGGAAGCACCTGACGCAGGACTACGACCTGGGCCAAGACCTGCGCTGGCAGCGGAGGGACCGGCTGGTCGTGTTGATCATCGGCGCGGCCGCGCTGGTGTTCCCGGCGCTCGGCCTCGCCGCGATCGTGCTGGTCTGTGGACGCCTCGGCGGCTGGACGCACCATGCCAACGTCGACATCCGGCTGATCAAGGCCACATACTGCTTCTCGCTGGCGAACTCGGCGCTGACCGAGCTGGTCGGCAGATCGTCGGCGGCTGGCACCACGGGTCTCGCCCTGGTGCTCGGTACGGTGTACCTGTCGCACTACGTGGTGGCCGCCTGGGCCAAGGCGAAACTGGGGCGTCGTCCGTGGTCGTGGGCCCTGACCAACCGAACCGACCTGCTTGTCGCCACCGCGTACGCGTGGGGGTGGGCGCGTTTCCTGTCAGCAGGCACGGCCGCCCGGATCGTACGTGCCCTGCGGCCCGCCGTGGTGTGGCTGAACCTCGGCACCATGGTGGTGGAGCTGGCCGGCCTGGTCGCGTTCGCCGACCTGGGGTGCTTCCTGGCCAGCATCGCTGGTGCGCTGCTGTTCAACTGCGTGGTCGCGCTGACTTCCGGCCTGCTGTTCTGGGAGAACATCGCCACCGGCCTGCTGTTGGCCGGCGCGATGGCCGCCGACGCCGGCACCGGACGGGTGGCCTTCGGCGGCTGGACGTGGCTCGGCGCCGTGGCGGTGCTGATGTTGGTGGTGGCCGGGTTGTTGTGGCGGCCCAACGTCCTTGGCTGGTGGGACACGCCGTTGTCCGCGAAGGTCTGGTGGCGGGCGCACACCGCGGACGGTCGAGTGTTCGGGCTGTACAACGACTTCTTCGGTCCTCACGACCGTGAGTACGCGCGAGTGGTGGGCAACGCCCTGGTGCCCGAACCGATGATCACCTTTCCGCTGGGCGGTGTCGAGGACGTCGCAATCCGTGACGTCCTCCTTCGTGAGCCACTGCGCCCGGCCGACCTGCGCCAAGCCAAGCATCGCTACGGCATCGTGCACCGGGACGAGGACCGCGTTGCGCGGCACGCTGCCTACCTGCGGACGATGATGGCCGCGCTGAATGCTGGCCTACCGAAGAATCCGCTTCCCCGGGGACTTCACTGGCTCCGAGCACCCAGCGGGCATCTCTACCGGTGGGGTGATGCTCCCCGTTACCGCCGTGCGGAAGGGCCGGTCACACAGGTTTCGGTGTGGTTCCGTGAGGAGCTGTACGTCGGCGCATCTGGCGTATGGGAGCGGCTATCCGAAACGCCCGTGTTGACCGTAGAGGTGGCTTCACGCGGTCGGCGCGACAGGTGGCCCTCGAGACAGTGAACCTTTTTCATCCTGCGCCGAGTCCACGGTCCTGTAGGAGCTCCTAATACTACAGCCGCAGGCTGTGATGTTTGCGGTGTTGCCGCTGGTAGTGGCATCGCCGGGCGTGGGTCTGATGAAGTCGCCGCCAGTCCGACCATCGATCAGTGTGCGCTCGGGGGTGCGTCGGTCGCGTCAGGATGGCCCACAAACGTCTGATCTCGTTGCACGACAACGGGATCAAACACTCGTGGCCGGCTGTGACGCCCCCTTTGCGTCGCGGTCGCGTTCAGCGGACGCGGTCACGGCCAGGAACGCGGCGGCCAGCATCGACAGCGTGACATGTCGGTACCACGCCTGATACTTGCGGACCTGGTAGTGGTCCAAGCCGGTCTCGTTCTTGGCGAACTGGAAGGTTTCCTCGACACCCCAACGACTGCCGGCGACCCGGACAAGTTCTGCCAACGGCACGGGACGGCGGGTGTGGCAGATGTAGTACGCCAACTCGTCCGGCTTGCTGATCGACCGGCGCACCACGAGAAGGTGCTCGTCCGCGCCCGGGTCCAGCAGCAGCCAGTCATACAGCCGGCGCCCCTTGCTGCCCTCACCGGCCGACAGGCGTTGCCAGCCCTTGCGCGGTGCGCTGCGAGCCAACGCATCCGCCCGCACAGCGCCTTTCGGGGTGGTGAAGCGCTGATCGCAGGAAACGGCCATGACGTAGTCGATGTCGTTGTCTTCTAGCCAGGTTCGCAGGCCGGGATTGTCGCCGTATGCCTCGTCCGCGGTGAACCAGTCGATGTCCCTTCCCGCCTCCAGCAGGCGAGCCAGCATGTGTTGGGCCAGCACGGGCTTGGTCGCGAACTCCACATCCTCGTCGATCCCGGCCTCCGCGCAGCGCTCGCGGTCGTCGGTCCAGGACGCGGGCAGGTAGAGCTCGCGGTCGATCAACGCCCGCCCCCGGGCCGACACGTAGGTCAAGAACACGCCGAGTTGGCAGTTCTCGATCCGACCGGCGGTGCCGGAGTACTGCCGTTGGACACCGGCGGATTTGGTGCCTTTCTTGAGGAATCCGGTCTCGTCGGCGACCACGACCCCGGTGGGATCAGTGATCTGGTCCAGCACGTAGTCCCGCAGGTCGTCTCGGACCGCGTCGGCGTCCCAGCGGTAGAAGTTCAGCAGGCGCTGCATGCCGTCAGGGGCCAGGTCACCGGCCTGCTCGGCGATCGTCCAGGAGTTCTTGCGCTCGGCGCCCGACAGCAAGCCCAGCAGGTACATCCTGGCCCGGTGGCGTGAGTCTGCCTGTGCGAACCGGCCTGCGACCAGCGCGAACATGTCCTCGAACCCTGCCCGCCACCGCGCCAGGCGATCGTCCGCGTTCGTCTCCGGTAGGGCCGTGAGGTCCTGCTCCATGTCCGGCACACCCAAGTCGATCACGCATCGGCGGTCTCCGTGAACACGACACGCCGACAAGTATCACACCGTGCGGCTGTAGTACTAACAAAACCGATCATGGAATAGGTTGATCACCTGGGTTGTCGAAAGGTGTGAGGAAGGGCCAGCAGCCACCGTGCATCGTGTCCGGCGAGTTGTGGGCACGGATCGAGCCGCGGTTGCCGGTGGTGCCGCACGATCCTCGCCACCCTGGTCGTCCTCGACTGGATGACCGCAAGGTGTTGTGCGGCATCCTGTTCGTGCTCTACACCGGCATCCCCCGGGAATTCCTGCCCGTGCGCCGTGATGCGTTGTGTGTCCGAGTGGGGGTGAGAGCCCCTCGCCGTTGGCCTGTCGCGGCAGGTCGACCGTGGGCCGGGCGCGGCGCGCACCGTCGCCGACTGTGGCGGCGGGAACTTCCGGGGCGAACAGGCGGTAGCTCCCGGGAGGCCACGAGGAAGGACTGCGGCGTACTCGTGGCGACGCCGCTGGGGCAGAGTCGGGCTCCTCCTCCACCGAGCGGAACACAGTGAACACGGGAACCGTCCGACACCCCTCCCCACCACTCGCGCCTCCAGCGTGGTGCCCGGCACATGGGAAGGACGACAGCGGTGCGACGAAGGGAGGACACTGCAATGCCGCGAGACGCGCCGCTGGATGGCAGCGCTTCGGCGGTGGCCGGCCTGGTCGGGGTGTGTCAAACGAGCGGTGTAACTCGGGTTGAAGGAACTTACTTACGACCGGCGGCCAGCCGGCCGTCGAAGGCGATCTCGTACGCGTTCAGGGTCGGCTTCCACCGCATCATCCACCGTTTGCGGCCGGTCCCGGTCGGCTCCAGGCTCATAACCGCCATGTAGACACACTTCAGGGCGGCCTGCTCGTTCGGGAAGTGGCCACGGGCCTTGACCGCGCGGCGGATGCGGGCGTTGACGCTCTCGATGGCGTTGGTCGAGCAGATCACCCGCCGGATCTCCGGATCGAACGCCAAAAACGCTACGAACTCAGCCCAGACGTTGTCCCAGAGCCGGACGTCCTGGCGTGATCGTCGAACGGCTTCATGCGAACCAGGCAGTCCTTGTATGCCATGCAGACAAGGTTGTCATATTTGGCGAACTAGTGCCTCATCAAGGAACGTTGACGTTGTAACCGTGTCGCGTGACATCCAGGCCAGTGATCGCGAGGCTGACCCCGGAGGTGAGGCCGATGGCGCGTCAGCCGGAGGTGTTCACGCGGTCGTTGGAGCCCGAAGAAGCGCAGCGGCTGGTCAAGATCACCAGGTCAGCGAAGGACGGGGTGCGGCTGCGGCGGTCCGGGATTGTGCTGGCCTCGATGCAGGGCCGGTCCGCGGGGGAGATTGCGGCGATGTTCGCCGCGACCGAAGGCTATGTGCGCGAGGTGATCCACGCGTTCAACGACTCCAGGTTCGCGGCACTGTCCCCAAAATGGAGCGGCGGCCGACCTCGTAAGTTCGGGCCGGCCGCCCGCGAGCAGATCTGCCGCATCGCCGCCTGCAAACCGACCGAGCTCGGATTGCCGTTGACGACCTGGAGCCTGACAAAGCTGGTCGAGTATCTCGCCGAGCACGCGCGGCTGGTGGTGAGCGCCGAAACCGTCCGGCAGATCCTGCGCACGGCGGGTGTGTCCTGGCAGGCGACGAAGACCTGGAAAGCCAGCGAGGACCCGGACTTCGTGGCCAAGAAGACCCGCATCCTCGACCTCTACGATCACCCGCCCGCCGACGGGCGGGTGATCTGCGTCGACGAGTTCGGGCCGCTGAACCTGCAACCCCGCCCCGGTCGAGGCTGGTTTCCCGTCGGCTGTCCGGCACGATTGCGCGCTACCTACACCCGCACCAGTGGGGTCCGGCAGATGTTCGCCGCGCTCGACCTCGCCACCGGGCAGATGTTCTACCGGGTTCCGTGACCGCAAACGCTGGCCGCAGTTCCTCGACTTCTGCAAGCAACTGCGCCGCCGCTTCCCTGCCGGGAAGCTCGACCTGGTCTGTGACAACTACGGACCCCACGGCAAAGTGGAGGTCAGGGCCTGGTGCGCGGCCAACGGCATCGAGCTGGTCTACACGCCCACCCACGCGTCGTGGTTGAACTGGATCGAGTGCGAGTTCACCGCGGCCCGTTACTTCACCCTCGACGGCAGCGACTACCCCAATCACGCTGCTCAGGAAGCTGCCATCGCCGGCTATCTCCGCTGGCGCAACCGTCACTGCCACCCGAAACGCCGCTTTGCCGTCAACTCCAAGATCCATCGCCCGGATTACCTACCCAACGTCGCTTGATGAAGCACTAGGCCGACACTTGTCGAACGTGTGTTCTACTATCTGTAAGGTAGGCGCAGGAGTTGATCAGCCGGGAGTAGCGCTCGGTTCGCGGCATGAGCGGACGGGTTGCCCGTGCGAAAACCATTGGTGGACCGACTTGCTCCGCTGATGTACTGATGTGCCACCGTGAGTCTGCCGCGTGACGGAGGTAGTAGTTGTGACGGGTTATGACGCGCTTGCCGAGGTGTACGAGTAGCTCATCTCCGATGTGAAGCTGACTCCGGCCGAGTTCGCTGCGTCGTTCGATGACGTCCTCAGTCTCCTGCCGTCCAACGCTCACGTCCTCGATTGTTCATGCGGAACCGGGCAGTTGGCGGTTGGCCTCGCCGGTCTTGGTATGCAGGTTGTCGCAACTGACGCCAGCGAAGCGATGGTTCGTCGGACTGCGGAGTTGTCTGGGGAGTTCGGGGCATCTGTCCGGACAGTGCGGGCGGACTGGGAAGAGTTGCCCGACCATTTCGATGACGCCACCTTCGACATGGTGTTCTGCGTTGGCAACTCGCTACACCATGCCGTGGGCGCGAGAGGCAGGGTTGCTGCTCTGGAGTCGATGTCACGGCTTCTGCGCCGTGGCGGGCGCTTGGTGCTCACTTCCCGCACGTGGGAACTCGTGAGGGCCAGAGGTTCCCGACTGGACATCAGTGACCGACTCGTCCGCCGGAACGGTCGTGATGCCGTCGTGGTCTACCGCTGGGAGATTGCACCGCTTTGGGAGGAGGAGCACCACATCGAGATTGCGGTCGCGCAAGTTGATGCGGCTGGGTCGGTTCTTGTCCGCTCGGAACTGCTGTCGTGCTGGCCCTACCGATACGACGAACTCGAAGTCGAGTTGCACCGGGTCGGACTTCGGACGGAAATGAGCACGTTCAACCCTGAGGCCGAGAACTACATGGTGGTGGCGAGCAAGGTATAGACAACGGGCTCACGGTCGGACACGCATCACGGCGCGCTATCCGCGCCGACCGTGAGCGCGCCGATGTATTGGGCGTAGGTGGCGCCCGACGCGATGGAGTGGCGTTCGATGGTCGTCGGGTGATAGCCGAGCGTCTCCGCAAAGATCGCGACGGGTACGAGCTTCGTGAGCTCGTGCAGAGTGCCCAGCCGGGCTGCTCGGGTGTCGACCACGGCCCGGAGCGTGGTCCTCGGGCTCGCGGCGTTCAGGTGCTAGCCGGGGTAGCGGCCTCGGAAGACCCAGGGGCTGTTCGGATGTGCGGCGGTGAGGTCGTGGGCGGGGGAGTCGGCGAGCTCGCGCCAGGGCTGGTCGAGGGAATCAGGGAGCGCGATCTGGACGCCGCCGAGGCGGACCGTGACGAGTTCGTCGGTCACGTCCACGTCCTGCCAGGTCAGCTTCACGACGTCTTCGATCTGCTGACCGAACACGAGGACCAGCGTGGCCGCGGCGCGCTCACGAGGAGCGAGTTCCCGGGCTCGATGGCCTGCTGTAGGCTCGCTCATGCTCAGCGGCGGACAGGCGGCGGCTGGTACCTCGGCGGTGCGGTGTCATTGTCAACGTCGGGTCGACGAGCCTGGTGTTGATCGCCCAGCGCAGGAATTTGATGGCGATCCCGCGGGTGCTAGGCCCCTCGGCCTGCCAGGCGTCGACGTGGGCCTGCTCGACACGGTTACAACGTCAACGTTCCTTGATGAGGCACTAGCTACACCCAAAAAATGGACGTTGGTCGGTAAGTCAGCTGAACTGACAATTACTGAACAAGATCCATGTGCAAACCGTGTGTCCGAGGGGGGACTTGAACCCCCACGCCCTTGCGGGCACTAGCACCTCAAGCTAGCGCGTCTGCCATTCCGCCACCCGGACTGGGTTGTCAGCCTTGCTGACAGGAGAGAGAGTACATGATCGTCTCGGTGGATTCCAAATCGGGGGTGGGGTGCGAGGTTTGTGCAGGTCAGGGGGTGTGCGGGAGGGAAGCGTGGGGATGGATCGGCAGAGCGGCTGGGGGAGGGCTAGGCGGTGGGGAAGGCGTGCCAAGGGGTGACGGAGTCGATGTAGACGACGGCGTCGAAGGCGGCGCTGGGGTCGAGGGGTTGGGGTTGGGGGCCGTTCATCACGTGGGTGGCGGGAACGGGGGTGGAGCGCAGATCGGTGAGGTGCAGGGGAAGGCCGAAGGAGGAGAGGGCGCCGTCGAGGGTGGAAGGGGAGAAAGGGCCGACGGACTGGGTGAAGAGCTCGGTGTGGCCGGGAGGGCCGTCCAAGAGGGGGCGGTGAAGTTGGAGGACCCCACCGCCGAAAGCGGTGCCGATGACGACCAGGGAAGGGCCGAGGGAAGCAGAGAGGTGCTGCCCGAGGGTGGTGAGGGGGTCGTTGATGATGGGAGGAACCCAAAGCGGCGAGCGCTGGATGTGGCCGTTGGCGGCGGTGACGATGATGCGGGACTCCCGGCGGAGGATCCACTCGATGGTCTCGGCCATGGCGGCGTCACGGATGTTGGCGCCGGGGTAGGTGCGGGTGGCGCCCTCGGGCATGGCGGCGAGGAACGCGTCCATGTGACGAGCGAGGGTGGCGCAGTGGAGGGCGGCGTCGATGTGAGAGGAGCGAGTGGGAGAAGAGTCCATGCGAGAGGCGGACGAGTAGGCGACGCGCATGGCGTGGAGCCGGGCGGAGAAGGCAGCGATACGAGCGGTGAGCTCGTAGCGGACGGCGGGTTCGAGGGCCATGTAGGCCTGGAGGGCGGGGGCGACCCAGGCACGGCCGGAGCGGTCGGTGGGTAGGTAGGAAAACAGGGGGAGGAGCGTGGAACGCACGACGTGGGCGTAGGCGGGGTCGACCTCGTCGAGCAGGGGGAGGCAGGCCTCGATGGCGGGCACGGTGGAGCCACTGGAACCGGGAATGTCCATGCCGTAGAAGCGAACGCCGCCATGAGAACGCATCCACGACAGGTGATCGCGCATCTCGGCGCAGCGGCCGAAGCGGTAGGTGATGCCGTCGTGCAGCAGCGAGTCCAGGTCGCCGGAGCCGCCGAGCACCCAGTCGTTGACGGCAAGCCCCTCGGGGAAGCCGGACTCCATGACGAAGGCGCCGAAACCGAGCTCCCGCACGAGGAACCGGGTCAAGCGGTGCCGCAGTTGGTAGAACTCGTGAACCCGGTGGGTGCTCTCGCCGATGGCGACGACACGGGCGTCGCCGATGATCTCCCGGAGGGGCTCCAGGTCGCTGAAGTCCTCGTCGCCGGGATCGAGGGTGCGGAGTACGTGAGGCATGACGTCAACCGTAGGTTGACGAATACCTGAAGTCAACCAAAGGTTGACGATCGATCGTCGCATGGAAGGACCATCTCGGCCTCAAGCTGCGGGCGATCCACCCTGAACCGCCACCAGCCCCGTGAGCACGGCGATGGTGAGCTCCTCGAGCCGTCGGGGGAAGTCCGTCAGGGAATGGCTGAGCTCCGGCTGCTCCGCATAGAGTTGGGCGAGGGTCTCCGGCGGGTGTGAGACCTGCCAGAACGTCGAGGCCAGCGAGGTGATGGCGGCGACGGCCTGCCACCCGCCGGCCTTTCCCAGTCCGGGCAGGGCGTCACCGAGCAGTTGGCTGATCTCGTCGACCTTGCCCAGGGTGTGGACCTTGAACGTCCGCACGGTGTCGAGGGAGACGTTCCGCTCCAGGTTGAGCGGGGCGTGCGCGAGCAGGTCGC
Organism: Kutzneria kofuensis; assembly: GCF_014203355.1. Taxonomy (NCBI): domain Bacteria; kingdom Bacillati; phylum Actinomycetota; class Actinomycetes; order Pseudonocardiales; family Pseudonocardiaceae; genus Kutzneria; species Kutzneria kofuensis. The sequence continues at coordinate 1,100 of NZ_JACHIR010000005.1, read as the reverse complement.
AGAAGAGCGGGCGGGACGTCAGTGTCTCGGCGATCACGGCCGAGACGCCGGCCGGCGTGGGGTCCGCGTCGGCCAACGCGCTGCGCAGTGCCTCGGTCCACTCGGTCCAGCCCTCGGCGGTCAGCTGGAGGTAGATCTCCTCGCGGGTCTCGAAGTAGCGGAGTAGCGCCGACTTGTGCACGCCTACCTCGGCGGCGATGTCACCGAGGTTGACCGTCCGCACGCCGTCTCGGGTGGCCAACTCCCGTGCCGCGGCCAGGATCGCGTCGCGCCGCTGCTCCTTGTGCTCGGGGCGGCGTGCCCGCTGGAACTTCGATGTGGCCACCTCGACAGGTTAACGCAACGCAGTTGCCTTGTTTGGGAGAACGGTGTTGCGTTGACCTCGATGGGGAGGTGGGGTGATGGCAGAGGTGTTGTCGACCTACTTCGTGGTCAGGATGGTCTGCTGGGCGAGCGTGACGTGCACCGGTCCGCGGTGGCAGCTCGGGCACAGCGTCTCCGCCGCGGCCGGCGCTTCGCACGGGAAGCCGCCGCGGCTGTAGAACGAGCGGACGTTGCCCTCGGAATCGGTGATCAGTAGGGCCTGATAGCTGTCCACGGTGCTGGACCCACAGCGGGCGCAGGAGAATCGGTACTGCTCGACGACGCGTTCCGAGATCATCCGTCTCATCTCCTTCGGCTCGAGCCTGCAATCATTGTACTCAGCAACTGTTAGTGCAGGCATGAGTTTTGGGCGCAAGTCGAGCGTGTGCGGGTCGCGGCGTCGGCGACGCGATCACGGTGGTGCCGCTCGACTTCGGCCGGGGCTGGTCCGGGCGAACCGGTACTATCCCGGCGTGAGCAGCGAGTTCGACGACCAGGACGACATCGCCGACGACATCGGTGACGAGCTGGCGTCGGCCGGGCAGGACGACGGGCCGCGGGCGCTGCCGAGGGGGATCCGGCCGCTGCTGGTGCTGGGCAAGATCCGGCAGATCATCGAGGTGTTCGCGCCGGACCGGCCGGAGCTGACGTTCCTGGAGATCCGCAAGGCGACGGGGCTGCCGGCGAGCACGTGCCAGCGGCTGGTGGCCAACATGGTGGCCGAGCAGTTCCTGGAC
>NZ_JACHIR010000004.1 GCF_014203355.1 Kutzneria kofuensis | reverse complement strand
CCAGGCGCGCACCGATCTGGCCGCCTCCCGGGCGCGCGTGGTGGCCGCCGCCGACGAGACCCGCCGGCGGATCGAACGCGACCTGCACGACGGCATCCAGCAGCGACTGGTCTCCCTCGCGCTGGACCTGCGGGCGGCCGAGGCCGGGGTGCCGGCCGAGTTGCCCGGACTGCTGGCGGAGCTGTCCGGGGTCATTTCCGGGTTGGCGGCGGCGGTGGACGAGTTGCGCGAGATCTCGCGGGGGATCCACCCCGCGATCCTGTCCGAGGGTGGGCTGGGGCCCGCGCTCAGGGCGCTGGCCCGCCGCTCGGCCGTCCCGGTCGCGATCGACGTGCGGGTCGAGGGCCGACTGCCGCGGCCGGTCGAGGTCGCGGCCTACTACACCGTGGCGGAGGCGCTGGCCAACGCCACGAAACACGCGCGGGCGTCGGAGGTCCGCGTCGAAGCGGCGGTGCGGGGCGACCGGTTGCACGTCTCGGTCCGCGACGACGGCATCGGCGGCGCCGACCCGGCGCGCGGGTCCGGCCTGATCGGGCTCACCGACCGGATCGAGGCCCTGGAAGGGCGGATCACCGTCGCCAGCCCGCCCGGCCTGGGCACCTCGATCGAGGTGGAGCTGCCCGTGGGCGTGGACGAGTGACGGCGGGCGGTTCCGGCTAGCTGGTATGCCCCGCTGCCGGTGAGCACCCAGGACAAGACGCCCGGTCGCTGCGACGACACGCGCCCGCTCAACCACGAAGCTGTGGTGTTGCAAGGAACGAACGCCGAGCATCGGGACGTGAGATGCGAGCGACTGAGAAGCTGGAGCACCGAGACGGACAGCCGAGGTGAGCGGCATGGCCGGCGACCGGGACCAGGCGATTGCCGCCGCGATCAGCAGGCTGGCCAGCGCCAACAACGTGCCCGTCGGGATCGAGCATGTATGCCGCGCCTGCTCGGCCGCGCTCGGCCTGGCCGGGGTGAGCCTGTGCACGATCGGCGACCTCGGGCTGGGCGAGCCGATCTACGCGACGGACGTCGTCAGCGAGCGGGCGATCGAACTGGAGATCACCGTCGGCGCCGGTCCGGGCATGCAGGCGCTGCGGGACGGCAACGTGGTGATGTCGACCGACCTGTCCAGCACGGCCGGCCTGAACCAGTGGCCGGTGCTGGTCCCCATGCTGAGTTCGCTCGGCGTGCAGGCCGTGTTCGCGTTCCCGCTGGCCGCGGCCGAGGTGACGATCGGCGTCCTTGAGCTGTACCGCGCCTACCCGGGTGGCTTGCCGATGGCGGCGCTCACCGATGGCCAGCTTTTCGCGGACTACGCGACGGCGTTGCTGCTCGACAGCGACTGCTGGCGGCGGGGGAGCGATATGGCGGACATGCTCGGCGGCACGCTGCCGGAACAGTGGGCGCGGGTGAACCTGGCGGCGGTTGTCGTCTCGGTCCAACTGGGCATCGGCGTGACGCAGGCGTACCAGCGCCTGCGCGCCTACGCGTTCACTGTGGACTGTCAGTTGCGGGAGGTCGCCGACGCCGTACTGGAGGGCGGCATCCAGTTCACGCCGTGATCTCGTCCCGGTCGACGCCTGGCGTGCAGTGGACATTGGCGTCGCATTGTGAGGATTCCGCGATTTGGCCCCTCACGTGAGCCATGTGGGCGCGGCATAGTGGGACTCGCCGTCCGGTGGCACGAGACGTCGCAGTCGGTGGACACCGGGCGGTGCGAGTGCGGACCGCCGACGCGCAGGGAGGAGGTCCGACCGGCAGGTGGTCTCCCGCTACCGCCAAGTGATGACCGACCCACAGGAGACCACCGCTGTCGGGTCATCGTGCTCGCCTACCGCAGCTGGTCCGATGCCGGTGTGGCCACCGCCGGACCGGCTGCCGCCGGTCCCTGGCAATGCTCCCCAGCTGTCAGGGACCGGCCTCTGCGTCAGCAAGCACCCGCCAGTGCCCGTTCGACCTCGTCGAGTCCCTCGACGACCGCCACCCGGCCCGGGCCGGCCGGCCCACCGCCCGCCTTCACTTCCCGGCCGGTGACCAGCAGGACCGTCGTTTCCGACCGGTCGACCAGGCCGCACTCGACAGCACGGGCCAGCCCGGCGAGCGCCGCCGCCCCGGCGGGTTCCGCCCCCACGCCGGCCCGCGCGGCCAACGTCGTGACCGCGCTCAGCAGCGCGTTGTCGGTGACCGCCACCATCGCACCGCCGCCCCGGCGCACCGCGTCGAGCACGGCGTCACCGATGGCCGGGCGGACTACCGCGATGCCGTCGGCCACCGTCGCCGTGGGATCCAACTCCGCCGGGCCGGCGGGTGCGCCGAACCAGGCGCGCACCAACGGCTGGCAGCTCTCGGCCTGGACGCCGATCAGGCGCGGTTGCCGCCCGGCGTGGCCACAGCTGACGAGCTCGGCGAAGCCCTTGTCCAGCGCCACCAGCGTGGGACCGTCGCCGACCGGGACGATCATCACGTCCGGGAGCCGGCGGCCGAGCTGTTCCCACACCTCGAACGCCACGGTCTTCTTCGCCTCGATGGTGTACGGGTTGGCGCCGGTGTTGCGGTCGAGCCAGCCGAACGAGCGCGCGGCCGCCCGGGAGAGGTCGACGGCGGCCGCGTAGCCCGCGGGCACGCGGAAGACGTGCGCACCGGCCTGCGTCATGAGCGCGAGCTTGTCCGGCCGGCAACCGGTGGACACGAAGATGACGGCCCGCATCCCGGCGCCCGCGGCGCCGAAGGCGGTGGCCACGGCCGCGTTGCCGGTGGAGGCGGTCGTGATCGTGTCCATCCCGCGGCGCAGCCCGTCCTCGATCACGAGCGCGGTGGCTCGATCCTTGTTGGACGCGGTCGGGTTCCGCGTCTCGTCCTTGATCCACAGGTGCGGCGTGCCCAGTGTCCGGCGGAGAGCCGGCACGGGCAGCAGCGGCGTGCCGCCGATCGGCAGCGGGTACCGCACCGGGCCGTCGGGGACCGGCAGCAGCTTCCGGTACCGCCACATCGTGAACGCCCGCGGGCGCTCACCCGCTATCAGCGCGGAGCCGTAATCGTATTGCAGCCACTCACAACCCGCTCGATCGACCGACCCGGTCACGCTACCCACGTGGTCTCCTACGTCAGGCCGACCGCGAACCCGCGGTCAGCTCGTCGGAACCGAGCACGTCGTCACCGTAGAGATCCTGCAGCCAGTTGGTCTGGTAGACGGTGTCGAGGTAGCGCTCGCCGAGGTCCGGCGCGACGGCCACCGCCGTGAGTCCGCCCGCGTCGTACCGGGACAGCCATTCCGCGGCGCCGCTGACCACCGTGCCGGTGGAACCGCCGAACAGGAAGCCGTTCCTGGCCAGGCGATGGCAGGCGCGGATGGTGTCCGCCTCCTCGACGTGCACGACATCGTCCACATAGGACTCGTCGAGCAGCGGCGGGCGAACGCTCGTGCCCAGGCCGGGAATCATCCGGCGGGCCGGCGGGCCGCCGAAGGTCACCGAGCCGACGCTGTCCACCGCGACGACCCGCACCCGACGGCGCCACTGCCGGAAGTAGCGCGCGCAGCCCATCAGGGTCCCCGTCGTGCCCGCGCCGACGAACAGCACGTCCAGTCCGGGGAACTGGCGGGCGATCGCCGGCGCCGTCCTGCGGTAGTGCGCCCGCCAGTTGCCCGGATTGGCGTACTGGTTGAGCCACACGTACCGGTCGTCGGAGTCGCACAGCGCGCGGACATGGGCGATCCGCGCGCCGAGGAAGCCCCCGACGGGATCCGGCTCGGCGATGACGTGCACCCGGCTGCCCAACGCCTCCATCATGCGCCTGGTCGACAGGTTGCACCGCGAGTCGGTGACGCACAGGAACCGGTGGCCCCTGCTCGCGGCGATCACGCTCAGCGCCACGCCCAGGTTCCCGGACGAGGACTCGACCAGGACCGAGCCGGGCCGCAGCAGCCCGTCCCGCTCGGCCGCCGTGACCATCTCGGTCGCCGCCTTCAGCTTGATCGAGCCGGCGAAGTTGAAGCCCTCGCACTTCAGGTAGAGCGAACGCCTCACGATCGACCGAAGGTCGACGTAGAGGCTCTCCTCGTTGAAGTCCTCGGGAACGGATATGACTGACACTCGTGACCCCCTCGTCCGCGGCCGGTGAACCGGCCGCTCATCCATACCGACGCAGCTCGTGGAAGAAGTCGTCGACGACGTGCAACTCGCCGGCGCGGAACACCTCGTCGTAGACGTGCCGACCCACCGCCAGGTCGAGCACGCCGAGACCGAAGGGCGAGAACACCAGCGGCCGATCCGCCGGCGGCGCCACCCGGCCGGCGATCACGTCGTCCAACGTGCCGTGCAGGAAGTCCCGGTTGCCGGTGAGCTGTTCGGCCAGGTGCGGCGACGTGTCGGCCCGCAGGCAGTGCTCGACGTCGTCGACGATGTTGGCCGAGGCGAGCACGATCTCCGGCGCGAGGTCGCGCAGCGACACGTGCAGCACCACCGGGTTGTGGTCGAACCAGGACAGGTCGCCGACATGCGGCCGGCCGGCGACGGTGGCGAAGACCACCAGGTCACTGGCGCGTAGCAGCCGCTCGGGATCGGGCTGCACGGTGATCCGGCCGGTGGCGCCCGACCGCTCCAGGTGGCTTCGGAAGCCGGCCACGCTGTCGTCGGACAGGTCGTACACGCCGATCTCGTCGAACGACCAGCCGGTGGCCGCCAGGTAGGTGTGGATGTAGCGGGCGATCAGGCCCGTCCCGAAGAACCCGACCCGCGTCGGGCGCGGCCGGCCGCGGCTGAGCCAGTCGGCCGCCGACGCCGCCGACGCGGCCGTCCTGGCGGCACTGATGATCGAGCCTTCCAGGCAGGCGAACGGGTAGCCGGTGTCATGGTCGTTGAGGATCAGCACGGCCGAGGCCCGCGGGAGGCCAGCCGCGACGTTCTCCGGGAAACTGGAGATCCACTTCAGGCCGTCCACCCGTGCCTGCCCGCCGATCGAGGCGGGCAGCGCGATGATGCGCGAGGTCGGCCGGTCGGGGAAGCGCAGGAAGTAGGACGGCGGGTTCACCGAATCACCGGCGCTGTGCGACCGGTAGGCGGCCTCGACCAACTCCACGATCTGCTTCTCGCGACCCCGCAGCGCCTGCCGGACCTGAGCGCCGGAGATCACCGCGAACGACGGTACGAGACCGGATCCCGTTTCTGTGGAACGAATGGCGCTCATCGGTCGGCCACCTCGACGGTCGGCGAGCAGTCGACCAGGCGCACCGCGTCGGCCAGCGCGACGAGCACCTCGCGTGATCCCTCGAAGGGCTCCCGGCCGTGCGCGGTGCGGATGTTGTCGACGAGCATCAGGTCACCCGCCTGCCACGGCTCGCGGACGGTGTTGACCTGGTAGACGTCGTTGAGCAGCTGGATGACGTCCTCGCCGATCGGGTCGCCGTCGCCGAAGCGCGTGGTGAACGGCAACCCGTCGGCGCCGTAGACGTCCACCAGGTACTCCCGCACCTCGGGGGCCAGCGTCCACTCGTTGAGGAAGGCGATCTGGTTGAACCAGCAGCGCCGGCCGGTCACCGGATGCCGCACCACCGCACTGCGGCGCTGCCAGGTGCGCAGGCCACCGTCGGACTGCCACTCGAACTCGATCGCGTTGGCGCGGCAGTAGTCCTCGACGGCCATCCGGTCGTCGGTGCCGAAGGCCTGCGTCAGGGACGCGCCGATCTCGTCGTTGTAGTTGCGGGTGAGCAGCCAGCCCTCCCACTCGAACCGCTCGACCAGCTCCGTGGGCAACGCGTCGAGCACGGTCGGCGAATCCGCCAGCACGGTCGCCCCGCCGCCGGCCGGCGCCCGCAGGCACGCGAACAGCATCAGGGCGGGGAAGTCGAGGGTGTAGCTCATTTCGTGGTGCATGCACATCTGCTGGTTCGGCGGCCACTTCGACGCGGAGTAGACGCCGTCGCAGTGGTTTCGCCGTGACGCGAAGGACTCCCGCTCGACCATCAGGCCGGTGGCCAGGCGCTGGAAGACCGCGGCGATCTCGGCCTCGTCGCGCAACGACAGGCCGCGGACCAGAACCGAACCGTGTTCGGCGACGGTGGCACGGAGTGCGTCGCGGTGCTCGGCCGCCCAACTCGGCGCGTCGCCGGCCGCCTCGACCCGCAGCATCGGCGGCGCGCCGGGCCGCAGGTCGACGTCGAGCAGTGCGGCCGGAGATGAGGAAGACATCTGGGTTCCCTTCGTGCTGTGTTTATGCCGCGCGTGCCGCGCGGGGCTCGGCCCCTTTGGGGCCGGTGCCTTCCCTGGCCGGATTTAGCCCGCCGCGTCGGCTTGGGTGGTGGGTTGCGCTGGGTGGCGGCGGGCGAAATCCGGCGACGGTCCAGGCACCGGCGGGGCCTCGCGGAACTCGGCAGGTTGGTGTTCAGGAGGAAGCCAGTAGTTCGGCCAGGTCGGCGAGGATCGGGTGCCGGGTGAGGTCCGCCGGGGACACCGCGCGGTCCAGGGCGATCGCCAGCTTGACCGCGGACAGCGACGTGCCTCCCCGGTCGAAGAAGTGGTCCCGCCGGCCGATCTGGTCGGCGCGCACGCCGAGCACCTCCGCCCAGGCGGCCGCCAGCCGCCGCTCGGCCCGCGTGCTCGGCGCCTGGTACGCCCCCTCGGTGCCGTCACTGCCGGTGAGGGCCGTCAGCGTCGTTCTGTCGATCTTGCCGTTGGGGGTCAGCGGCAGGTTCTCCCGCCAGTGGAAGGCCGACGGGACCATGTACCCGGGCAGCGATTCCGCCAGCCGGTCCCGCAGGACGTCGGCCGCCAGCGGCCGCGGCCCGGCGTAGAAGGCAACCAGGCGCTTGCTCCGGTCCGTCCGCCCGGCGACCACCACCGCGCCGTCACGGACGCCGGGCACCCGCGACAGGGCGTTCTCGACCTCGCCGATCTCGATCCGGAAACCGGAGATCTTGACCTGGTTGTCCCGGCGGCCGAGGAACTCCAGCTTGCCGTCCGGCCGCCAGCGGCCGTAGTCGCCGCTCCGGCAGACGCGCCGGCCCGGGCGATGCGGGTCGGCCATGAAGACCGCGCTGCTGCGCTCGGGATCGTTGACATAGCCGCGGCCGACGCAGACCCCGGAGAAGACGATCACGCCGGGCGCGCCCAGCGGCACCGGCGACAGGTGCTCGTCGACGACGTAGACACCGACGTTGTCGATGGGGCGACCGAGTGGGACCCGGTCCCCGTCCGGCGCCCGGTCCATGACCTCGTGCACGGCGTCGTCCGAGGTCTCGGTCAGCCCGTAGGTGTTGACCAGCTTGATCCCGGGCTGGGCGGCGAACCAGCGATGCACGAGCTCCATCTTCAGGAAGTCCCCGGTGGGCGACACCGTGTGCAGGTCGGGCAGTTCCCGGGGGTGCTGCTCCAGATAGGACAGCACGACGTCCAGATAGGACGGAACGACCTGGAGCACGGCGGCCCGGCCGTCGACGATCGTGTCGACGAATCGCTCGACGTCCAGGATCACCTCCTGCTCGACCAGCAGGGTCCGCCCGCCGACCAGGAGCGCGGCGACCAGCTGCCACACCGAGATGTCGAAGCACTGCGGTCCGGTCTGGGGAACCACCTCCCCCTCACCGAGCTCCAGGTCGGCGATCTTGGCGTAGATGTGGTTGAGCATGCCCGCGTGCTCGCACATCGCTCCCTTGGGCGCTCCGGTGGAGCCCGAGGTGAACAGGACGTAGGCGAGTTGGTCCGGCTCGACGCCGACGCCGAGATCGCCGTCGGCGTGACCCTCCTCGTACGCCGTGTCGACCCGGAGTTTCGCAACGCCGGGCAGGGTGTCGAGGGCCGCGTCGAGCGTGGTGGCGCTGCCGTGTTCGGTCAGCACGAGCCCGCACTCGGCCAGGGAGAGCGCGGCCGCGATGCGACTGGCCGGGAAATGCGGCTCGATGGGCAGGTACACGCCGCCGGCCTTGAAGATCGCGATGACGGCGGCCATCCAGTCCAGGTTTCGCTCGGTGACGACCGCGACGACGCCCTCACGGCGCAGGCCCCGCGCCAACAGAGCCCGTCCCAGTTGGTTGGCCCGGGAATTGAGCTCCCGGTAGGTCCACTGCCGGTCGCCGTGCACGGCCGCGATCGCGTCCGGGTGCATCCGCACGCGCTGCTCGAACAGCTCGTGCACCCGCCGGTCCGGCAGTTCCCGGCGAGGTCCGGCGAGCCCGTCGAGTTGGAAGCGGAGTTCCTGGCCGGACAGCAGGCTCTGCCGGCGGTGCTCGGCGTCCGGATCGGCGACGATGAGCGCGAGTGCGCGGTGGTGGTAGCCGGCGATCCTGGCGGCGCAGTCGGCGTCGAGCACATCGGTGCGGTATCGAAGCCGCAGCTCGATCCGACCGCCGTGCTGCGAGATTCCCACCCGCAGCACGGCTTTCTCGGGAAGGTCACCGTCGGTGCCGGCCGGATCGAACACCACCTCGAACGGCGGCTCGGTCATGCCCAACTCGCGGCCGAGTACGTCGACGGGAAAGTCCTTGTGCGACAGCAGTTGCGACTGGACGAGATGGGCGTCGCACACCACGCCCCGCCACGAGCCGTGCTCGGTCGTCAGCCGACAGGGCAGCGGTCCGCTGCCGGCCGCGGCGACGTAGCCGGTCGCGACCTCGCGTTCGCCGGACAGCGCGGACAACACCTTGGCGTGCGCCGCCAACAGCACCGAGTCCAACGACACCGCCCACTCGTCCGCCAGCCGGCACACCGCCGCCGTGACGTCGTCGGGAACAACCGAGTCATGCTCGGCGACACCGGGCGCCGGATCGTGGGTCCATCGCGGGATGGCGGTGAATCCGCCGGCGCCGAGCATGCCGCGCCAGAACTCCGCTGACATGTCCATCGAGTTTCTCCTCCGCTCCCTGGTGCTACTTGTCGCCGGTCAGAGCGGCGTCGGCGCTGTGGTCGTCGTTCCGGCGGGCCGGCGAACCGGTTGCGGTGTCGGGCATCTCACGGGCCGGGTTCCCGCCCCACCGGGCATGGGGCGGGACTTCCTCGCCCTTCATGAGGAAGGAGTCGGGGGCGAGCACCACGCCGTCACCCATCGTCACGCCGTAGTGGACAAGCGCGCCGACCCCGATGGTGCAGCCGGACCCGATCGTGATGCGGTCGGCCTTGAAGGCGAAGTCCTCCAGCGAGTGGCACTGGATCGAGCTTCCCACGTTGAGCGCGCAGTCGTCGCCGATCGTCACCATGTCCTTCTCCGCCATGGTGCAGCCGTCGTCGAGCAGCCTCCGGCCGAGTCGGACACCCAGCAGCCGCCAGGCCACGTTCTTCAGCGGGGTTCCGTTGAGTGCCATGTGCATGTGCCCGGTCAGCTTGAGGAAACGTTCCCGCCGCCAGCAGTCGAGCTGGTAGATCGAGCAGTACGACGGCTGTGTGCCCCGGAACCCCGTGGCGGCGCGTTCGACCAGCGCGAAGTAGACCACGCCGAACACCAGGGAGAAGACGGCGAACGACGCGATCGCCAGGCCGCCCCACGAGCCCCGCAGGTCCGCGGCCCAGAAACCGGTCAGGGTGATCACGAAGGCATAGCCCCACCGCGACAGCAGGAACCACGCGATGGTGAGGGCATTGTGCTTGTTCTTGGCCGCCAGGCGGCCGGGCAGTTCGTCCCCGCTCGCCATGTGCTGGAACCTGCTGTCCCGCTCGACCGTGCGGGGGATCTCGAAGCTGGGCGAGCCCAGAAGTCCGACATCCTCGCGGATCTCCCCGTCGAGCGGGACGAGGACCTTGGTCGCGAGCAGGCAGTTGTCGCCGGTCCGGCCCCGCGCGGGATAGACGATGTCGTTCCCGAGGAAGTTGTTCCGGCCGATCGACGCTTCGGACACGCGGAACGACGTGCTGGAGTAGTCGGCATTGGCGATCGACAATCCGTCGGCGACCACCGTGCCGCTGCCGACGGAGACCAGGTAGGGGGTCTCGTGCTTGACCTGCTTGCCGAAGTTCGCTCCGGTCTGCACGACCGGCGCGAGCCGATACCCGAGGCAGCGCAGGTAGCCGACGATGTAGGAGCTGTCGCCGAGGAGCTCGACGAAGAACTTCCGGTTGGTCAGGCCCGCGATCGCCCGGTGGGCGGCGTAGCGGAATCCGTACAGGCGATAGACCTTGTCCGGCTCGATGACGAGATTGAGCAGGCGGGGAAGGGTGACCACGAGGAGGAGGCCGAGGAGCACGGAACCGAAGAAGAGCACCAGGGATGTCACCAACACGACGCCCACGAACGACCAGCTCGCGAAGGCCGTCGAATCCGAGTCGAACAGTGTCGCGAGCCCCGGGACCTCTCCGAACAGCAGGTCCGTGGCGCTCAGCATCAGCGGCAGGTACAGCAACAGCAGGCTCGCCAGTTGCACCGCGGTGTAGACGGCCCTTCTCCCGATGCCACAGTCGGCCGGTGCGGCTGTCTGGTAGTTCGCTTCGGTCGGCTGCGCGGGGGAGCCGTGCCAGCGCTGGCCGTGGGGTATGTGCTGTCCCGTGTGGAGTGAGGAGACATGGCCGAGCTGGGCCCCGTCGCCGATCGAGGTCTCGATGTCGAGCACCGCCTTCTCACCGACGAACGCGTCCCGCCCGACGGTGACCGCGCCCGTCTCGATCCAGCCGGCGTGGGCTCGGTACCCGGTGAGGTAGGTGTCCTTGCGGATGATCGTGCCGTCGCCGATGGTGAGCAGGTCGGTGCACACGGGCGCGTGCCGCGAGAAGACCACGGCGCCGCGGCCGACCCGCGCACCCAGTGCCCTCAGGTAGAGCACGTAGAGCGGCGAACCGGCGAACAGAACCACCGGGTTCAGCGTGACCAGGGTCTTGACCAGCCAGAACCGGACGTAGTCCAGGCTCCAGACGCGGATCCGCCGGCGCTTCCACCGGCCGACCAGCACCCATTTCGCCGCGATCGGGAGGGTGCACGCGGCGAGGAAGGTCACGCCTCCGACCACCACCGTGCGCAGGTAGTCGGCGAGCAGGTTTCCGCTGGCCGCAACCCACTGGATGGCTTGGTCGAGGCCGAGCGCGACGAGACAGACGTACCCGAGCAGGAGCAGAACCTGCAGCGTTCCGCAGAGGACGTACTGCCGCGTGCTTGCCGGCGGCCCCACCTCGACGGGTGGCTGGGCCGGCTCGACGAGCGTGTCGCCCGGGGGCGCGAGCGCCGCTGCCAGGCTGGCGATCGTGGGATGTTGGTAGACGTCCTTCATCGACACCGACGGCACGTCCGCCCGCTTCCTCACCCGGGCGCAGAAATGGGCCATCACCAACGAGTCGGCGCCCAGATCGTCGAAGAAGTGGCTGTCGACCGGCACGCGCTCGACACGCACGACGTCGGCCAGCACCTCCGCGAGGATCCCCTCGGCGTCGGCGCCGCACCGGATGGTGGAAGGTTCGGCCAGATCGGCTGTCAAGGTCTCGACAGACTTGCCCGCCACGTGAGCTCCCTGAACCAGAAGTCGGCAGATCCGCGCAGGGGGCGGAAAGGAACGCGACAAGCGTGCGTCGGACCGCGTGACGGAACATCCGCGAAGTTACCTACACCGGTACCGGTGTGTGGCCGGCCCGACAGGGGGCCGGCACGTCACCTAGGCGCAGGGTGGGTTGTAGGGAGTGTCGCCGAAGTAGCGATCCCACTCGGAGATCGAGACAGGGTTCCGCGTGACGTCGCAGATGTGCTCGGCCACCAGGTCGGCGTCGGTCTCCCACAGTCGGGTCGTGTGGTCGTGGGCGACCGTGGCGATGGTGTGGCCGTCCGGGCTGAACGCCACGGCGAACACCGCGGTGAGGTGCTCGGGCGACAGGACGGCCGTCGCGCTGGGATGCTCGGGATCGGCGACGTCCCACAGCCGGACGGTCCCGTCGACGCCGGTGGAGACGAGGGTGTCGCCGTCCGGGCTGAAGGCGGTGCCGAAGACCATGCCGCTGTGTCCGGTCAGGGACGGCAGCGACCGGGGCTGCCGCGGGTCGGTGACGTCCCAGAGCCGGATCACGCCGTCCCACGTCGCCGTGGCGACCATGTCCCCGTTCGGGGAGAACACGATGGATCGCACCGGTTGGTCCAGGCCGCCGACCGTGCCGACCAGCGTCGGCTTGCGCGGGTTCCTGACGTCCCACAGGCGGGCGGTCCGGTCCCAGCTCGCGGTGGCCAGCAGATGGCCGTCGGGGCTGAACGCCACGACACGAACCGTCTCGGTGTGCCCTGTCACCGTGCTCAGCAGCGCCGGCGCGCGTGCGTTCCTGACGTCCCAGAGCCGGACGGTGTGGTCGTCGCTCGCGGTGGCCAGGATCTGGCCGTCCGGGCTGAACGCCACCCAGCGGATCTTGCCCTCGTGGCCGGACACAGTCGCCGACAGGCTCGGCCGGCGCGGATCGCCCACGTCCCACAGGCGGACGGTCCTGTCCCAGCTCGCGGTGGCCAACAGCCGGCCGTTGGGGCTGTAGGCCAACGAGCGCACCGTGTGGGAGTGGCCGGTCGGCGTCGCGGACAGCAGGGTCGGCCGGCGCGGATCCGAGACGTCCCGCAGGCGTAGCGACCGATCGTCCCCCGTAGTGGCCAGCACCCGCCCGTCCGGGCTGAACGCGACGGCGTAGACGGCGCCGGCGTGGTCGGCCAGGGCGGGACCGGTGACCTCCCACAGCCGAGCCGTGTTGTCGGCACTGGCCGAGGCCAGGGTACGGCCGTCCCGGCTGAACACCAGTGATGTGACCGCGTCGGTGTGGCCGGTCAGCACCGCGACGGAACCGGGCTGGTGCGGATCGGTCACATCCCACAGCCGGATCATGCGATCGTCGCCCGCCGTGGCGAGCATGTGGCCGTCCGCGCTCAGCGCCACAGCCCCGACCGTGCCGTCCGGTCCCGGCACAGTGGCGGCCAGGCCGGCCTGACGTGGATCCGTCACATCCCAGAGCCGGACGGTGCGGTCCTGGCCGGCGGTGACCAGCAGCCGTCCGTCCGAACTGAATTCGACGCCGAGTTGCCCGTCCCCGGCGAGAGATCCGACGAGCCGAGGAGCGGACCGGTCCGCCACGTCCCACAGCCGGACCGTCCGGTCGTGGCCGACGGTAGCCACCGTATCGCCTCGTGGACTGAAGGCGACCGCGCGGGCGCCGGTGTGCCCGCTCGTCCGGCCCAAGGCCCTGGGTTGTTGCGGATCGCTGAGATCCCACAGCTGAACCTCGCGGTCGCGGTCCACGGTGGCCAGCACGGCTCCGGTCGGCGCGAACGCTATCGACCCCACCGCATCCGTGTGGCTGGGAATGGTGCTGAGGTCGCGCGGCTCGTGCCGGTCCGCCACGTCCCAGAGTCGAACCGTCCCGTCCGTGCTGCCGGTGGCCAGCAGGTTTCCGGCCGGGCTGAAGGCCGCCGAGCCGACGATGTCATCGGTCCTCCTGGTCACGTCTCTCGTCGCGGCCAGGGGGCTCGGCTGCCACGAGTCGCTGATATCCCACAAGCTGAAGCCGCTGCGCGTGGTCGTGGTGAGTGTTCGACCGTCCGGGCTGAGGGCGAGCGCGTCGGTGAGATCCGCTCCGCTCGTGACGACCGTGGCCCGTGGCGCGGCCCAGGAACTCAGCAGGCTGCTCCTGGTTTCCGCCGTGGGCATGAGGCGATAGGCGGCCAGGCTGAGCTGCCCGCCGAGAGCGGGGTTGGCGGCCCGCAGGCCGGTCGCCTCGCTGGCCACCTTGCCGGAGATGGCCAGATTCCGTTGCTCCACCGCGTCTTCCCGGGCGCGTATCGCGTACATGGTCGCCGCGGTCGCGAGAATGAACAGGACGGTGAGACCGGCGACGAGTCGGCGAAGGCGGTGGGTGTGGTGGCGGGCGGCCCGCTGTTCGTCCTGCTCCAGTTGGATCGAGGCGTCGAGGAACTGCCGAGCCAGTGGGGTCACGCCGGCGCCGGACCCGGCCTCCTGCACCGACTCGCGCACGGCGGCGAGGCGGGGGCCCCGGTAGAGGGTGGCCGGATGCCGGCCTTCCCGGTCCCAGGCCTCGGCGGCGTCGATGAGCCGCTGGCGGCTGAGCAGCCAGGCGCGGTCGTTGTCGATCCAGCCGCGCAGTCTCGGCCAGGCCCGCAGCAGGGCTTCGTGGGTGATCTCCACGGAATCGCGGTCCAGGGTGAGCAGCCGGGCCGCGACGAGCGCTTCCATGGCGACGGCGGAGGCGACCTGGTTCGACGACTGGCTCAACAGCCGGTCACGTTCGACGCGGCGGCCGCTGTGCTCGCTGTCCTCGCCGACCCGCACCAGACGCAGCAGCAGGTGGCGGGCTTCCCGCCGCGCGGTGGCGTCCAGGCTGGTGTAGACGCGTTCGGCGGTGGTGGCGACCGCACCGTGGATACCGCCGGTGAGCTGGTAGCCGGCCACCGTCAGGCGATTGCCCTCCCGCTGCTGCCAGGTGGCCAGCAGCGCGTGGGACAGCAACGGCAGGACGCGCGACTCGTAGGTGGCGTGTTCCTGGTCGGCGCCGTGCTCGATGCCCAGGTCGCGCAGCAGGATCTCGACCAGGCCGGGTTCGAGGTCGAGCTTGGCGGCCCGCGCGGGAGCGCTGATCGCCTCGACGAGTTCGTCCCGGTTCATCGCCGTGACGGCGAACTGGTTGTCCTGCACCGCGCCGAGCAGCTCGGCGTGGGTCAGGCAATGGCTGTAGAAGTCGGCCCGGACGCCGACGACGACCAGCGCGGCGGCCCGCTGACCGCCGTCGCCGGGACGGGACGCGTCACACAGCGCCGCGATGAACGCCCGGTGCTCGCTGTCGGTCTCGCAGAGTGTGAAGACCTCCTCGAACTGGTCGACGATCAGCACGAGGCGGCCCTCGCCGGGCCCGAGCGTCATCCGCAGCGTCGAACCCCACCGCCCGGCCCGGATCTCGTCGCGGAGTTTCTCGGCGGGTATTCCCAGCAGCGGGGCCGCGTGCTCGGCCAGCGCGGCCGTCGGGTGCGCGGTCGGGGTCATCGCCAGCACCGGCCAGCCGGCCGAACCCGCCGCCGGCAGGGCGCCGGCGGCCAGCGCGGGAATCAGGCCGGCGGACAACAGCGAGGACTTGCCCACCCCGGAGGCGCCGAACACGATCAGCGGCTGATCACGGTCCACGCACTCGGTGACCCGGCTGATCAGGGCCGCCGTGCTGCGCGCCCGGCCGAAGAACCACCGGGCGTCGTCGGGGCCGAACGCCGCCAGGCCCAGGTACGGGCACGGGGGCGTGTCCTCGGCCGGCGCCACCAGGCCGGCCAGCGCCCCTTTGGCCTGCAGCACATCGTCCAATCGGCGGGCGAGGTCGGTCGTCGCCGGCTTGTGGCCGTTCTCCACATTGCTCAGGTAGCCCCGGCTGTAATGGGTGAGCGCGGACAACTGGGACAGTGACAGTCCCTGTGCGTGCCGCAGCCGCCGCAGCGCGGTCGCGAAGCCCTGTGCCTTTCTCGAGCCGTTCTCGCTGTTCATCGCCTGTATCCCCCACTGTCGTCAGGCAGGGATACGGGAAACTTCTCCACACGGACGGCGCGTTCGCGAAAACTCCGTGCTGGTGCGGGACAAGCTGACACGTATCCAGTTGTGGTCTCATCCCGGCGGCGGGCGCCAGGGGGACCCGCCGCCGGGGAAGTTTACGTGTGCGCGTGCGGAAAGGGTGTGCCATGGTCATGACAGTGTCCACTGCTGGACAGGCGCTGTTGTGCTTGCCCGGCAAGGGTTTCGGACGTTGAACGGTGTGTCGGGATGTCCACCGGGGGTGGCCCGTTGCGCGGATCTCGCGTCGACCGTGGGAAACACGCCGGTACTGTGGATCGACACCCCGTTCGCGTCGGACAAGCGAGGGTTCTGGGCCAAGCTGGAGGGGGTCAATCCCGGTGGGATGAAGGACCGTCCCGCCCTGCACATGGTCGCCCGCGCCCGTGAGCGTGGTGACCTCGCCCCGGGCTCGATGATCATCGAGTCGAGCAGCGGTTCGTTCGGCCTTGGCCTGGGGTTGGCCGGAATCGCCTTCGGCCACCCGGTGACGGTCGTGACGGATGCCGGCATGGAGCCGATCGTTCGGCGCATGCTGTGCGCTCTCGGGGTGCGGGTGGAGGTGGTTCGCGAGCCCTGCCCGGTCGGCGGATGGCAGCGGGCCCGGTGCGACCGGGTGCGGGAACTACTGGCCGCGTGCCCGGGCGCGTACCACCCCGACCAGTACGACAATCCCGACCACGCCGCGGGGTACGCGCCTCTGGCCCTGGAGCTCGTGGCCCAGCTCGGCCGGATCGACGTGCTGGTGTGTTCGGTCGGCACGGGCGGTCATTCCGCCGGCGTGACGCGGGTGCTGCGCACGTACTTCCCGCATCTGCGGCTGGTCGGTGTGGACGCGGTGGGGTCGACGATCTTCGGCCAGCCGGCCTGGGGCCGCCTGATGCGCGGTCTCGGGTCGAGTGTCCATCCACGCAACGTGGACTACGCCAGCTTCGACGAGGTGCACTGGGTGGCGCCGGCCGAGGCGGTGTGGTCGTGCCGGCAGCTGGCCAGGGCTCGGTACGTCTGCGGCGGCTGGAGTGTGGGCGCGGTGGCCCTCGTCGCGGGCTGGATCGCCCGGACGCAGCCGCCGGACCTGCGGGTGGTGGCGATCTTCCCGGACGGCCCGATGCGGTATTTCGACACGATCTACAACGACGGGTACTGCCGGCGGCACGGACTGCTCGACGCGCCACCGGCCGCCCAGCCGGACGAGATTCCCGACCCCTCGGCCCGGGACGTCACCTGCTGGACGCGGTGCCTTCGGGTGGTGGATCCGCTCGCCCGACCGGAGCACGGCGAGGCGGGACGGTGCTGAGCGCGATCCGGTCCGTCCGATCGCTGTCTCGCACCGTGCAGTTGCTGCTGCTGAACCAGTTCGGCGTCAACCTCGGCTTCTTTCTCCTGATGCCGTACCTGGCAACGCATCTGCGGGAGAACCTGCAGCTGCCGACCGGTGTCATCGGGGCCGTCATCGGCGTCCGCAGCCTCAGTCAGCAGGGGCTGACGCTGTTCGGCGGATCGGCGGCGGATCGCTTCGGCTGCCGGCCGGTGATCATCACCGGTTGTGCGCTCCGGGCCGTCGGCTTCGCGGCGTTCGCGTTCCTCGACAGCCTGCCCGGGCTGTTCGCCGCCACACTACTGGCCGGTGTCGCGGGGGCGCTGTTCAGCCCGGCCGCCCGGGCCTACCTGGCGCACGAGTCCGGCGACCAGCGACTGCGGGCGTTCGCGTTGCTCAACGTCGCCGGTGAGGCCGGCACGTTGCTCGGCCCGCTGCTGGGCGGGGTGCTGCTCGCCGTGGAATTCCCCGCCGTCGCGATCACGGCGGCCGCCGTCTTCGCCGCGCTGACCATCGCCCAGGTCGTCGCGCTGCCCACTCGCGCACCGCGGCCGGCGGCGCGGTCGGTGCTGGTGGACTGGCGGGAGATGAGCGCCGATCGGCGCTTCCTGCTCTTCATCTGCGCCACATCCGGCCTGTTCGTGTTGTACAGCCAGCTCTACCTGGTGCTGCCGCTCGAGGCCAGTCGAGTGTCCGGAGTGGACAGTACGGTCGCGGTGCTGTTCGTCGCGTCCACCCTTGTCACCCTCGGCCTGCAGGTCCGTGTCACCAACTGGTGCCAACGGCACTGGGAGCCGCCGACGGCCATCGGCGTCGGACTGGCGTTGTGCGGCCTGGCCTTCGTGCCGCTCGCCGTCACCGCGTCCCTGCAGCCGACCGCCACCGACCGCCGTGACGGCGGGATGGCGGCCGTGCTGCTGTCCTTGCCGGCCATCTCCCCGGCGATACTGGCGACGATCGTGTTGACCCTCGGCGTGGTCGTGGCGCAACCGTTCGTCCTGGATCTCACCGCGACGTTCGGCCGCGGCACGCTGACCGGCACGTATCTCGGCGCCTACGCCATGGTCGCCGGGTTGGCCTCCGCGATCGGCAACACCGTCGTCGGCTACGTCGCGGATCTGGGTTCGCGCCTGGACATGCCGTGGCTGCCGTGGCTGTTGCTCGTCGGCCATGGGGTCGCCTGCGCCACTCTGATCGGCGTATTGCGCTCCCGCGCGGCGTTTCCACCTCGAAACCGCTTGTGACACGGAAGGAGGCCCATGCGTTACGACACCATCCTCGACGCCATCGGCAACACGCCGATGGTGCGTCTCCAGCGGCTCGCCGGGCCGGCCGACGCGGCGGTGTGGGTCAAGCTCGAATGCCTCAACCCGGGCGGAAGCGTCAAGGCGCGGCCGGCCTCGGCCATGATCCGCGCGGCGCTGCGTTCGGGGGCCCTCACCGAGGACGGCAGCATCGTCGAAGCCACGTCGGGCAACTTGGGCATCGCATTGGCGATGATCGGCTCCGCGCTCGGCATCCAGGTGCGGATCATGGTCGACCCTCGCACACCGGCGCTGAGCGTGCGGACCATCGCCGCCTACGGCGCCGACCCCGTGCTCGTCGAGCGGGCCGACGAACACGGCAAGTTCCAGATCCCGCGGATCCAGGCGGCCGAGACGGTCGGCCGGACCGTCGAGGGCGCGTACGTGCCCAATCAGTGGGACAACCCGGAAAACCCGTCCGCGCACAGCGCGACCGCCTCGGAGATCATCGACGACCTCGACGGCGACGTCGACGCCGTCGTGTGCACCACCAGCAGTTGCGGGCAGATCACCGGAATAGGTCGACGGGTCAAGCAAACCCGCCCCGACTGCCGGATGGTGGCGGTGGACGGCCGGGGCTCCGCCGCGATCGGCGGCCCCATGGGCCAGCACCTTCTGGTCGGCCTCGGTTCCGCGTTCACCCCGGGCAATTTCGATCCCGCAACCGTCGACGAGGCCTACTGGTGCGGTGACACGGAAGCATTCAGCACGTGCCGGCTACTGGCGAGCAAGGAAGGCATGCTGCTCGGCGGCTCGTCCGGCGCCGCCGTCTTCGTCGCACTGGCGGTTGCCCGACGACTGGGTCCTGGCAACAATGTCGTTGCCGTGGCGCCCGACGGCGGCGATCGCTATCTCGACACCATCTACAACGACACGTGGATTCGACATCACGACCTCACTCTCGCCGCCACCGTGGCTGATCTCCGTGACCGGCTGACGGGTTACACGCCATTCCCCGGCAACCAACTCAGGCCGTGGCGGCACTATCCCGCCCGCCCGGATCCGTGATCGGCGGGAACGGCCCGTCAGCGCACACCGGCCGGGCCCTCGTCGAACCCCCGACGCCGCCGGGGAACCGCGCCTCATGGGGCTCGTTCTCCCTGCTGGCGGACTGTATCCCGACCCGTCGTCGGCGGGAATACGGAGAACCTCTCCCGTGTGCCGCCGTGGTGGCGAAAACTCGGTGTCGTGCCATGGCGGCCCGCCGTGATCAGCGCCGTCCGCGGAATTGACCACCGAGCGGGCCCGAATCGTCGCCCTCGCTCGTGCGGGCGTTCGGGACTCGAGGGTCGCCATGTGAGCGGGACACGGAGTTGTCGTGACGGGGGAACTGCGGGAGGTGGCATGCGAGTCCGTGCGGAAGTGGCGAGCGGCGTCGGTCCTTTGGTCGGAAGGCAGCGCGAATTGGGTTACCTGAAAAGGATTCTCGTGGACGCCGCGGACGGGGACGCCACTCGGGTGGCGGAGGTCGTTGGCGAGTCGGGTATCGGCAAGTCGCGGTTGTTGGGCGAGTTGGGTGCGGCAGCGGTCCGCGACGGGTGGACGGTGCTGACCGGCCAGGCGTCCGAACCGGATCGAGGCAGCCGGTTCGGCGTGTTGGGTGACGCACTCGGGGATCACATCGCGTCGCTCGACCCGCTCGAGCCGTTGCGGCTGCGCCTGAGGGTCGGCGCGTTGTTGGAGCAGCTGGCGCCCGGGCGTGGGCTGGTGTTGATGCTGGACGATCTGCACTGGGGCGACGAAGCCTCGCTGGAGTTGCTGGGGTATCTGGTGCGTCACCCGCCGCGGAGACCTTTGGTGCTCGCGGTGGCATACCGTCCCAGCCTGGCCCCCGGCCGGTTGACCGCGGTGCTGGCTCAGGCGGCGCGACAGGGGAGGGCCGGCCGGGTCGAACTCGGTCCGCTGGACGTCGACGCGGTGGCCGAGTTCCTCGGTCCCGAGGTCAGCACCCGGCGGTGCCAGGTCCTGCACGAGGCCAGTGGAGGGTGCCCGTTCTATGTGGCGGCGCTGGCACAGGTTCCCGAGGACCAGCTCCGGACCACACTGCTGGCCGGGGCGTCGGGCGGGGCCCGGTCGGGCGACGCGGTGGTGTCGGTGCGGGATGTGCCCGCCGTCGTCCGGGCGAGCATGCAGGCCGAGTTGGCCGACCTACCGGACGGCGTTCGGGTGGTCGCCCAGGCGGCGGCGGTGGCCGGTGACCTGTTCGAGCCCGATGTGCTCGCCGCGATCGCCGGGATGAGCCAACAGGACACCGACCACGCGGTGGACGAGTTGGTGGCCCGTGATCTCATCCGGCCGAAGGGGAGGGGCCGGTTCGGTTACTGGCTGCCGATGATGCGTGCGGCCGCGTACGCCAGCGGCGGCGGCGCCTGGCTGATCCAGGCGCACGCCCGAGCCTGGGAGGCGTTGGAGGAGCGGGGGGCCTCGGTGCTCCTGCGGGCACACCACGTGGAACGGTGCGCGCGGACCGGCGACGAGCGAGCGATCGCCGTGCTGGTCGACGCCGCGCGAATGACCGCCGCGCGGGCGCCCGCGAATGCGGCGCACTGGTTGTCGCTCGCCCTGGACCTGTTGCCGGACAAGGGCGAAGACGATGAGCGCCGGTTGGAGTTGCTGGCCGACATGGCAACTTTCTTGGGCATGAGCGGCCGCCTGGAGCAGGCCCGTGACGTCCTGCACGAGGTGGTGCGGCTGCTGCCGCGCGACGCGGTGGACCAGCGGGTGCGTGCCGTGGGGTTCTGCGCCACCATCGAACACCTCCTGGGCCGGCACACCGAAGCCGGCGGCTTGCTCCTCGCCGAACTGCGCCGGTTGCCCGAGCACGACCATGACGGCGCCGCCGAACGGGACGGCAGGGTCACCGCGTTGAAGCTGAAGCTCGCCACCGCCAGCCTGCTGTCCGGGGATTTCGCCCAGACCCGGACCTGGGCCAGTGCCGCCCGTCGTGCCGTCGGCGGCACCGGCGACCGCCTCGTGTCGGCCGGCGGGACGGGTGTCCTGGCCCTCGCCGACTACGTCGTGGCCGACATTCCGGCCGCACAGCGCAACTGCGACCGGGCGGCCGAGCTCGTCGACGGGCTCACCGACGGCGAACTGGCCCGGCAGCTGGACACCGTGGTCTGGCTGGGCTGGGCCGAACAGTGCCTGGAACGCTACAACGCGGCCCGGCGCCATCTCGAGCGAGGACTTTCCCTGTGCCGCGCAACGGGTCAACACCACCTCGTGACCTATCTCCTCGTCGGCCTCGACACCACGCTGCGGTGGCAAGGACAGTTGCGGGAGGCCGCCGACACCGTCGCCGAAGCGCGTGAGTCGGGACAACTGGTGCACAGCCCGGCGCTGCGTGCGGCCACGCTCGCCATGCGTTGCCGTATCGCGACCTTCACCGGCGATTCCGACCAGGCCGTGCTCCTGGGCGAGGAAGCGTGCCAGCTGGCCGGACCGGCCGATGACTGGCTGTCGGTGCTGGCCGCGGCGTTCCTCGCCCACGCCCGCCTGATGGCCGGCGACCCCCAGGGCTGCGTGGCCACCCTGGTCGACGCCGGTGGCGGCGCGGAGCTCCCGATGATCCCCGAGCCGGCGCGCCCCGGCTGGTTCGACGTCCTCACCACCGCGGCCCTGGCCCTCGACCACGTGTCGGAAGCCGACCAATGGGCCGCCCGCGCCGAAGCCGCCGCCCACCTCGGTCTGGCCGGCAGCACGGCCTTCGCGCAACTCGCCCGTGCCCGCGTCCGGCACGCCACCGGTGACACCGTTGGCGCGGCCGGCGCCGCTCACGCGGCCGCCACCGCCTTCCGGCAGATCGGCGATCCCCTGGATGAGGGCTCCGCCCGGCTGCTGGCCGGCATCGCCATGGCGCGCACCGGTTCCCGCGCCGAGGCACTGCGCGAACTGGAGCAGGCGCACGCCCTGTTCACCCAGTGCGACGCCACCGGCCTGCACCACCGCGCCGTCCGCGAGCTCCGCAAGCTCGGCCGCCGGGTTCCCCTGGGCGTCAGCGGGCAGCGCAACCCCCGCAACGCCCTGGGCGCGGCCGCCCTCACCCGCCGTGAAACCGAGATCGCCCACTGGGTCACGCAAGGGCTCACCAGCCGGCAGATCGCCGGCAAGCTCTACCTGAGCCCGCGCACCGTCGAACACCACATCGCCAGCATTCGCGCCAAGTTCGGCGTCACCACCCGGGCCGGCATCGCCGCCGCACTGCTCACCGCCGAACACACCGAGAGCACCGAGCGGTGCCTGACGTCGCACCCGGTCGCCGCCTCCGTCGGCTGAACGACCCTCGGGCTCGGCGGCTTTGCCCGTCAGAAGTCGACGCTGACACATCCCAGCCGGGCACCCGCCGTGCCGGCGTGCCCGGGATCCGTGTGCGTGTGCTCGGCATGGATCACCACGGAGCCCGCGTGCCGTTCCGTGAACTGCCAGTTCACGCTGGAAACGGTCCAGGCGTTCCCGTGCCGGTCGGTGGTGAAGTCCAGCCAGATCTCGTTCTGCGAGTTGGCGTAGGCGGGATTGACCGACGGTTGCACCGGGTCCGGAATGTTCTGGTAGTGCGCGCCCGCGTCCTCCGGGGCAGCGCCGCAGTGCTTCTGGTGGACGTGCGCCCCGTACTGGTGGTTGGCCAGCAGGCCTTCGACGTACAGGACCACGGTGGTCGAGCCGTTCGGGGTGGGGGTGGCGAACACGGTGGCGGTCGATCCCACCGGAACGAGGCCGGGGGCGTAGGTCACGGCCTTGGCGTTCGGTCGGTAGTTCTCGAAATCGGCCGAGGTGTACGCCGGGTGGGCGGGTGGTGCGGAGTCGGCCATCGCCGTGCCCACGACACCCAGCATGGCGACGGTCACCGTGAGCAGAACGGCAGCAGGTTCATGTCTCATGGATTCTCTGTAGCGCTGCTCGGTTTCCGGGGCAAGAGCCCACCTGATCGGCTGACACTCAAGGGGTGCAACGGCGCGCACCGGACAAAGTGCGGCCTCCGGTCAGAAGCCGGACGGAGCCACACCGGACTCGGCATCCCTCGGCCGACGGGGCGGGACTCCGTAGCGGCGCTGGATGTACCACTCGGCGGCCACTACCGTCAGCACCACGCCGACCACGATGCTGCCGGTGGCGATGTCGTGCACGATCGCGAGGCCGTCGCCCCGGTAGGCCGGCCCGGTCGCCTGCGGCACGATGATCAGCGCCAGCACCGGGTTGAAGAATCGGGCGACCAGCGAGGAGAACGTCAGCGCGTAGTTGCGGATCATCCACCGTCGATGGTCGGCGAACCGGCGTTGCCGGGCCGCTCGGTAGCCGGCCACGGCGGTGACGATCCATGCCGCGTCGACCATCAGCAGGACGGCCTGGTTCGACACACCGAACGGCGTCAGCACGGCCACCGGGATCGCCAGCACCGAGGACGGGAACACGCCGAGGAAGATGTAGGCGCGCCCGGTCCAGCGGTGCACGCGCGGATGACGACTCCGCAACGACGGCCAGAACTGAGCCAAACCCGCGAGCGTGGCCACCGTCGCGGTGAAGATGTGCCCCACCAGCAACACGTAGTGGGTGCTGCTCTGCAACGGAACCCGGCTGGTGCTCATCTCGGGCGGCACATATGCCGACAACATGTATCCCAGCGTCGCGACGCTCACCACGGCCAACGTGACGAGCGGCCATCGGCGCCGGCCGCCGGACGTGACGCGTGGCCATCGGCGCCACCACCGGCTGCCGGCCGGAGTGGTGGTCGGTTCTGGTCGTGTGATCACTGACATCGACGTGGCCCCCTCGGCTGTTCTCTCCGCGTCGATCCTGCTGCGGCACGGCCGGTCGGGCACTGGTTCTGGGGCCCGTCGACATGGTGGTGCTAGGCCCACCAGGTCACGTGATCATTGTCTCCCCGCGCGACGTCTCGGCCGTCGGCTGAACGAGCCGGCGCTGACACGGGACGCGATACGAAACGGGCGTTGAACGGAAATCGAACCCGTGCGCGGTCACGCCCGCGAGAGCCGACATAGCGGCCAATCCGGATCTTCGGATTCACAGAACGGTCGTGCCCTGTCAAATTTCGACCGGTTCCGCTCGCGCCGGAACGTGTTTACGGTCCGTTTCGACCGCCGCGATTTCCCTGCTGCCGCGCGGTCGTCCGTAGAAGCGACATCGTCACCACGAGGAGCCCTCGAATGTCCCGCCCTGCCCCGCATGCTCGACTGGCTCTGACCATTCTGGTCGGCATCGGCGCCACGGCTGTGCTCGCCGCGGCGCCCGCCGGAGCGTCGCCGTCGGTTCCGCTCGCCGCGGCCGCGTCCTGCTCGACGTCGTACCTGCCGCTGCCGGACCCGTCCTGCACGCCCGGCGCCACCAACCCCGACGTCACCCAGGGCACCATCGACCAGACGATCTGCGTGTCGGGCTGGACGGGCACGGTCCGGCCGCCCACGTCCTACACCAACCCCCTGAAGGTGCAGCAGATCGCCGAGTACGGCTACTCCGACACCAGCACCGCGGACTACGAGGAAGACCACCTGATCCCGCTGGAACTCGGCGGCGCGCCGCGTGACCCGAGCAACCTGTGGCCCGAGCCGCGCTACGGCGCCCGGACCTCGTACAACAAGGACTCGGTCGAGAACGCCCTGAAGAAGGCCGTGTGCGACGGCCGGGTCGACCTGGTCGACGCGCAGAACGCCATCGCCACCGACTGGACGACCGCCGAATCCGTGGTCGGTATCGGCTGACCCCTGCCCTGTGCCGACGCGATCGCGACGGCGCCTGATTGTCAACGCAGTACTCGCCGATGAGGAGATTTCGTGCGTCTTACCTGGACGAAGCGCGTCACCCTGACCCTGACCGCACTGGCGACGATGTTCGGCCTGGCCCTGGTGACGACACCGGCGGCCAACGCGACCGTGCACAACTCCTGCACCATCTCGGGTTGTTCCGCGGCGGCCTCGGCCAACTCGACGTGGCAGTCCATGGGCTACCCCGGCCAGCGTGGCTGGTACGACTGGCCGAACGGCCAGTGCAGCTACGCGGGCGGCACGTACTACAACAACGACGGCCAGCTGCCCGGCGGTGATTCCTTCCAGGAGTTCGACGTCTACCCGCGGACCTGCGGCGCGCACCGGGACGCGGCCCGGATCGTGGTCGACATGGACAACGGTGAGGTCTGGTTCACGCCCGACCACTACAGCAACTTCTACGAGCTGTAGGCCACCGGCCGGCCCGTGCCGCCTCGATCGGGGCGGCACGGGTTTCGCCCGGGTCAGGGGAACTGCGTGATCCGCACCTGGTTGTCGCCGGGGACCACGGGCCCGGTTCTGTCGGTCACCTTCGTGAACATCGGCACGAGAACCGCGAACACGAAGACGAGGAAGACGACCAGTCCGACGACGCCGGCGATCATCTGATAGCTGACGTAGCGGTTGGCGGCCCGGCCGAGCGAGTTCGGCCCGGCCGGCGATCCCGGCGCCAGCAGGCGTCGCTTCGCCGCGTCGAACTCGTCGTCCGACAGTGCGCCGGAGCGCCGCAACGCGTCCAGCTTCGCCAGTTCGTCAGCAATGCTCATGGTTCGTGCGCCTCCACCGGTTGGCGAAGATCGTAGCCAGCCGGCGGCGCGGCCGGGCGCAAACGGGGAAATCCGTCCGTGACCTCGAAGCGACGATGGGCCTACCGGGACATCGAGTCCCGGTAGGCCCATCGTGTTCGTGTCAACTCATGCCCGGCCGGCGAGTCCTAGGTCCTCCGGCCAGTGGTGTGGACGTGCCGTCGATTCCCGGTCGGATCAGGCGTCCGGGCCGGGCAGACCCGGGGTCCGCGGCGCGACGTGGAAGTCGACGGCGTTGTTGTCGGTGTTGCTGAACCGCACGAGGGCGAGCGGCTGGTTGGTGGTCAGCGGGGACGCCGGGGCGCCCATCATGAACGGCGAGGTCGTGACGGTGGCCACCGCGTCGACCATGACGTTGCTCGGGGACAGCAGCGCGACGCCCATCCGGTCGGTCAGCGGAACGATGCCGGAGAAGAACTGGTCGACCACCGGACCGCTGTAGCCCTGCGGGTTGGCGATCACCCACACCTGGCCCGGCTGCAGGACGGTGTTCTGCGGGATCACTGCCGCGGTGAACCGCTGCGCCTGGCTGGGCGCGACGACGAGCCGGAAGTTGCTCAGGTCCTGCGGGACCTGGCTGAGGTTCTTGATCTGGATGTACTGGTCGGCCGCGCCGTTGGGGCCGCGGGTGGCGAGCTGGTCGATCACGAAGGTGAAGGACTTCTGCACGCTCGCCGTCGACTGCGGGGCCGCGGATGCGGCAGCGGCGCCGGTGACCAGTGAGAGAGCCGCGATGCCCGCTGCAACGAGGGCCGCGAGGGAACGCCTCATCAGTGTTCGTCTCCTTCTCGGAATAGTCGTGAAGCGCGTTTCGTGGTGCCGGAAGGGGTGCGCAACTCGGTGGGCGACGATCACCACCGCGAGTGCCCCTCCTCGAACGATGTGGTTCTGCCGCGGGGTCTCCGGTCGATTTCTGCGCGACGCGGCGGTGATGCGGTCTGGAACCTGGTGGACCCAACCGCCAAGCTTGCCGACGGCTCGGCATCCGGATAAGAGGCCAACCATGCGGCCCCGGAACGGAATGCGACCGTAGGCGAGGCCGGCTCATATCGGTGGCGTCGATGCCACGCGGTGTCGTGGCCGGCTACTCGACCGGGCCGCGCCTGCCGTCACGCGGGACCACGCCGGCCGTTGTTCAGCAACTGGCGGGCCTGGTCGGCATGTGCGCGGTCGACCAGAATCTCGTAGCGGTCGGCGAGCAACTGGCGGGTCGAGACGAAGTCCCGCCGACCAGCCGAGAGGGCGTGCCAGATCAGCCCGAAGACCGCTCCGGCCACCACGCCCCACAACAGGGCCCACAGGATCACCGCGAACCACGCCACGGCGTCGGCCGTGAACAGCGCCAGGAACACGCCGAACAGCAACCCGAACCACAGCCCGGACGCCGCCCCCATGCCGGCCGCCCTCAGATAGGTCAACCGGCCGAGCACATCCTCCACCAAGCGCAGCCCCACCCCGGAGATCGTGGTGTGCTGCACGGGAAAACTCTGGTCCGACAACGAGTCCACCGCCCGCTCGGCCTCGGCGTAGGTGGCGAAGCCGGCGACCGGCACCCGCGTCGATTCCGGCGAAACCGCCTTGCGCATCACATACCTCCACGTGACTCCATGCCCTACGCGCCGGCCGCTGGGTACCCCGCGCGTTGCGGCGGCGGGCAGCCGCGCTGGCCAGGTCGCGTCACACGAACAGATACGTCACACGGGCGAACCCGGTGGTGGCGAACAGGCGCCAGTGACGCGAATGACCGTTACGGAAGCGCTTCGCGGTAAACCCGAGGGGTACACGCGATCCCGGGAACGTGTGACGAGCCTGAGCCAGGGAGTGGTGACGGGATGAAAGCCTTTGTGATGAAGGAGATCGGGCAGGTCGGCTTCGCGGACAAGCCCATACCGCGACCGGGTCCGGACGACGCTGTCGTACGCACGACCAGCGCCTTGATCTGCACCTCCGATTCCCACACCGTGCGAGGGGGGATAGGACCCCGGGAGAACCTGACGCTCGGCCACGAAGCGGTCGGCGTGGTGCACGACGTGGGCAGCGACGTGAAGGACTTCCGCCAGGGCGACCGGGTCCTGGTCGGCGCCATCACCCCCGACTGGGGAAGTCCGGCCTCCCAGAACGGCTACCCGTCACAGTCCGGCGGGCCGCTCGGCGGCTTCAAGTTCGCGAACTCCAAGGACGGCGTGTTCGCCGAGTACTTCCACGTGAACGACGCCGACGCGAACCTGGCGAGGATTCCGGACGGCATTTCCGACGAGTCGGCGGTGTACTGCGCCGACATGTTCTCCACCGGGTTCATGGGGGCGGAGAAGGGGGACATCCCGATCGGTGGGACGGTCGCCGTGCTCGCCCAGGGGCCGGTGGGGTTGATGGCGACAGTCGGCGCCCGACTACGCGGCGCCGGAATCGTGATCGGGGTGGAGTCGGTCCCGCGGCGGCAGAGCCTCGCGCGTGCCTACGGTGCCGACGAGATCGTGGACTTCACCAGTGAGGACGTCATCGAGCGAATGCTCGACCTGACTCAGGGGGAGGGCGTGGACACCGCGATCGAGGCGCTCGGTGCGGACGCCACGTTCCAGACCGCCGTGAAGATCACCAAACCGGGCGGCACGATCTCCAACATCGGCTACTTCGGGGAAGGCGAGTTCGTGCGGATTCCCCGGGTCGAATGGGGTGTCGGAATGGCCGACAAGACGATCGCGACGGGACTGTGCCCCGGCGGCCGGCTGCGCATGGAACGCCTGCTGCGGCTGCTGGAGACCGATCGGGTCGATCCCACCCATATGACGACGCACCGCTTCCCGTTCGACGAGATGGAGCGGGCCTTCGAGGTCTCCGACAAGAAGCTCGAGGACGTCATCAAGGTACTGGTCACCTTCTAGGGGCCGGGCCGTGACTTCACCGACGGAGATGACCAATGTTCGATCCTGATCCACCGCTGCGGCGGGTGCGGCGGCCCGACGGCTACCTGCCACTGGAGGATTTCGGGCTCATCGGCGACGGCACGACGGTGGCGCTCGTCGGCCTCGACGGCTCCATCCCGTGGCTGTGTCTTCCCCGGTTCGACTCCGAGCCGCTGTTCGCCGGCTTGCTGGATCACGCGAGAGGCGGGCATTTCACCGTGGCGCCGGAGGACGTGGTCGAGGCCCGCCAACGGTACGAGCCGGACACGGCGGTGTTGACGACCGAGTTGGCGACCGCCACGGGCCGGGTCCAGGTTGCCGACGCGCTGGCCCTGCGTTCGGGTGCGGATCTCACCGATGACACGCCCGCGCAGCGGGCCGAGCTCGTGCGTTCCGCGGTTGTCCTGGACGGGGATGTCCGGCTGCGGGTGGATCTGCGACCACGCGGCGGCGCGCAGGTTGGGCCACGGTTCAGCGGGCTGGAACTACGCCTGCCCGGCCGGCCCGACCTGCGCCTGCACCTACGGTCGAACCGCCCCTTGACCGGACTGACCAGCACCCATGAACTCCACCGGGGTGATCGCCTCGATCTGGTGCTGTCGTGGGGCCGCTTTCACCGCCACCACCGGTTCGACGCCGAGACGACGTTACGGGACACCGCCGACGCGTGGCGTCGGTGGATGACGCATTTCCGCTATCACGGTCTCGAAGAACCGCTGGTCCGGCGGTCCGCGATCACCCTGAAGCTGTGCGACGACTGGGTGAATGGGTCGCTGGTCGCCGCACCGACGTCCTCGCTGCCCGCCCCGCTCGGCGGAGTGCGTAACTGGGACTACCGCTACGTCTGGATCCGCGACGCGGCCTACACCGTGTACGCGATGCGTCGGATCGGCTTCGGCGGCGAAGCGGGCGCCTTCCTCGGCTGGGTCCTCGACGCCTTCGAGCACAGCCGAGCGCCGCGGATCATGTACGACCTCGATGGCAGCCCGGTGCCGGACGAGGTCCAGGACGCCGGACTGGAGGGCTATCGCCGGTCCGCCCCGGTGAGGTGGGGCAACGGAGCGGCCGACCAGCGCCAGCACGACCTCTACGGCGAGGTTCTGGACTGCGCCGACCAGTGGCTGCGCGCCGGCGGGGAGCTGGAACCCGCGCTCTGGGCCGAGCTCACCGGCCTCGCGGATGCCGCGGGCAAGGCGTGGCGACAGCCCGACCAGGGCATCTGGGAGGTCCGCAGCGAAGGCCGCGTGTTCACGTACTCGGCCGGAATGTGCCAGGTGGCCCTGGACCGCGCCGCGGCCATCTGCGAGCGGCTCGGCCGGCCGGGACCGAGCGCGTCCTGGCGGGCATCGGCCGAGCACCTGCGCCGCCTCATCCTGGACCAGTCCTGGAACGAGGACGACCAGACGTTTCACGAACACCTCGACGGCAGCGGGGGCGTGGACGCCAGCCTGCTCGCGCTGCCCGTGCGCCGGGTCGTCCCGGCCGACCATCCGCGAATGGTCGCCACCACGGCGGCCGTCGCCAAACGGCTGTCGGCCGGGGACGGCCTGCTCTACCGCTATCTGCACGACCAGTCGGCCGACGGCCTACCCGGTGACGAGGGGGCGTTCCTGCTCTGCAGCTTCTGGCTGGTGGACAACCTGGCCAGCCAGGGCAGGGTCGAAGCGGCCGAGGAGCTCTACACCTCGCTGTGCGCCCGGGCGAGCCCGCTGGGACTGCTCTCGGAGCAGATCGACCCGTCCACCGGCCAGTTCATGGGCAACTTCCCCCAGGCGTTCAGCCACATCGGCGTCATCGCCGCCGGGGTGAACGTCGCACGGGCGAAAGCGGAGGCCACACGATGATCGAGCGGCTCGCCGTGTTCGGTGGCA
Source organism: Kutzneria kofuensis (assembly GCF_014203355.1). Taxonomy (NCBI): domain Bacteria; kingdom Bacillati; phylum Actinomycetota; class Actinomycetes; order Pseudonocardiales; family Pseudonocardiaceae; genus Kutzneria; species Kutzneria kofuensis. The sequence goes on along the minus strand of NZ_JACHIR010000004.1, from coordinate 198,097 downwards.
CGGGGGACCTCACCGCGCGCTACCTGCTGCCGGGGCTGGCCGCACTCCAGGCGGCCGGTCACCTCCCCGCCCGGTTCCGGTTGACCGGCGCCGACCGCAGCGACCGGGACAGCGAACAGTTCCGCTCCTGGGCCGCCGCGCAACTCGACCGGCACGGCGACGCTTGGCCCGCCGAAGCCAGGAAAGCGGTCGCCGCTTCGGCCGGTTTTCAGCGGGCCGATGTCACCGACGCCGCGGACGTCGCGTCCGTCATCGCCGGAGACGGGCCCCTTGCCGTCTACCTCGCCCTTCCCCCCGCCCTGTTCCCGCGGGCGATCTCCACGCTGCACCGCGCGGGCCTGCCAGCAGGGAGCCGAATCGTCCTGGAGAAGCCGTTCGGGGAGGACCTGGACAGCGCGGTGGAGCTGAACCGGCTGCTCGCCGATCTCGTGCCCGAGGAGGCCGTGTTCCGGGTCGACCACTTCCTGGCCATGGCCACCGTCGAGAACGTGCTCGGCAGCCGGCTGGCCAACCGCGTGCTCGAGCCGCTCTGGAACAGCGCGCACATCGCCGAGGTGGAGATCGTCTGGGACGAGCGGCTCACGCTCGAGGGTCGGGCGGGCTACTACGACAACACCGGCGCGCTCAAGGACATGCTGCAGAACCACCTGCTGCAACTGCTGTGCCTGGTGGCGATGGAGCCCCCGATCAGCCTCGGCGAGCGCGACCTGCGTGACCGGAAGATCGATGTGTTGCGCTCGGTGCGGCCCCTCACCGGCGAGGATGTCCTGCGCCGCACGCGCCGCGCCCGCTATCTCGCCGGCCGGATCGGTGACCGCGAGGTTCCGGCCTACGTCGACGAGCAGGGCGTGGACCCGGACCGCCGCACCGAGACCTTCGCCGAGGTCGAGCTGGAACTGGACAGCTGGCGCTGGTCAGGAACGACCTTCCGGCTCCGCAGCGGCAAAGCGCTCGGGCAGGAGCGCAAGGAGGTCGCCGTGCGCTTCCGTGACGTGCCCCATGTGCCGTTCGGACACAGCGGCGAGGCGCTGCCCAACGTGCTCCGGTTCGGGCTCGAACCGGAGACCCTGACCCTGGATCTGACCGGGACGGGCTCGCGCGCCCGCATGTTCGCCCCACTACGGTTGAGCGCGCGGCTGGCGCAACCCGACCTGCCGCCGTACGGCCGCCTCCTGTTCGACGTGTTGACCGGGAATCCCGCCCTGTCCATCCGCGGTGACGAGGCCGAGGAGGCTTGGCGAGTCCTCACCCCCGTGCTGTCGGCCTGGTCGAAGAACCTCGTTCCGCTCCAGGAGTACCCGGCCGGCTCGGACGGGCCGGCCACGACCACAAGTGCCGGCGGATGAAGTCGGCTTTCGTTCGTGAGCAGTGGTCACGTGCCCGACTGGGATGCCGCGGCGTGGGCGCCGAGCTGGTCGAGGGACAACGGGTGACGCGGCGGACGCTCGAGCACGACCCGCCGCGTGCACACCAGATGGCCGTCGACGTGCAGCAGCTCGCCGGGACGCAGGGCCTGCCAGCCCGGGTCCTCGTCCATCCGCTCGCTGGCCACCACCACCGCCGGACGGTCGGACAAGTCACCGCAACGGGCTCGGATTCGCCCGGCGGTGCTGGCGTGCTCCAGGTGCCGCCCACCATGGGTGCCGCCGGCGCAGCGCTGGAGCACGAACAGGTCGTGCGTGTCGGGGTAGCGCAGGGCCCACAGCTCGGTCGGCGTGGTCAGGACGAGGTTGATCGCGTAGACGGGCAGGTTGTCGGCCACCCATCGGGCCGCTGTGGTGATCGCGGCGCCGACGTCGCCGCCGTTGTCGTCGATGTGCTTGGTGATCAGTGCGAAGAACCGCTCCGAGTCGGTGTCGCCGGCCACCAGGTCGAGGTGGTCGCCGAGTTCGGCCTCCAGGGCGGGAAGGTTCTGGATGACGCCGTTGTGCGCGAACAACCGGCCCCGCTGCTCGAACGGGTGGGTGTTGCGCGGATCCAGGCCGCCGGTGGAGGCGTAACGGATGTGCGCGAGGAAGGTGGTCGACTCGCGCTGCTTGGCCTCCTGGGCGAACTCCTGGTCCTCGTAAGCGGCCTGCGGCTGCTTGTCCACCTCGGGGGTGCCGTCCTCGGCGAACGTGCCGAGCCCGGTGCCGTCGGGCTCGCGCCGGCTCTGCCGGGCCAGGCTGTCCGGAGCTTCCAGCAGCCAGAAGGTGGCTCGAACTCGCTGCGGCGCGGCCGACAAACCGAACAGACGACACATCCGCGTACATCCTTCCGACGTGTGGATTCCTCGTGCACGGCGAATACCCGGGGCCGGCCTCGTCAACCGCGCTCCCGTGGACGGGGAGGGCAGCGGAAGCCATTGTCTCACCGGGGGTGTCCGCGCTGCGTCGGCCGAATGATCTGTGTCCAGCGGGGAAACCGGATGTCGGGATCGTTGCCGTACCCAGATCCGCGGCGCGAGGACTCGACGTCAGCATGATGGGAGGCGCATCAGGCGATGCGACCGACAACGCGCAACCGGATCGTGCCGGCACTGGCGATCGTCCTGCTCTGTGCGGCGTGCACATCGGGAGGTTCGACATCGCCGGCCCCGAGCACGGCCACCGCCACGGGTGGGGCGGCGATCGAGGGCACGTTCCAACAGGTCGTGCGGCAAGTGCTGCCCGCCGTGGTGCGGATAGCGACCGACAGGGCCCTCGGGTCCGGTGTGGTGTTCGACGACCGCGGCGACATCGTCACCAACGCGCACGTGCTCGCCGGCGCCGAGACCGTGCAGGTCAGCCCGGCCACCGGCGGATCGCCGCTGACCGGCCGCCTGCTCGGCGTCTACCCGCCGGACGACCTGGCCGTGATCCAGGTCCGCGGCGCCGCGCCGCCGCCGGCCAGGTTCGCTGATTCGAGCAAGCTCGCCGTCGGGCAGATCGTGCTCGCCATGGGCAACCCGCTCGGCCTGACCGGCAGCGTCACCGAGGGCATCGTGTCCGCGGTCGGGCGGACCGTCTCGGAGCCGGCGAGTCCGAGCTCACCGGGAACGACCATCGCCGACGCGGTCCAGACCTCGGCGGCCATCAACCCGGGCAACAGCGGCGGCGCGCTGGTGGACACCTCCGGCCAGGTGGTCGGCATCCCGACGATGGCCGCGACCGATCCCGAGCTCGGCGGCGGCGCCGCGCCCGGCATCGGGTTCGCCATCCCCAGCAACACGGTGACGGACATCGCCGGGCAGATCGTGCGTGACGGCAAGGTCACCGACTCGCGCCGGGCGGCGCTCGGCATCGCGGTCGAAACGGTCGTCGGCCCGGACGGCAGGCCCGCGGGGGCCGGCGTGGTCCGGGTCGATCCCGGCGGGCCCGCGGACAAGGCCGGGATCAAGGCCGGTGATGTGATCACGGCCGTCGGTGGCACGCCCGTGGCGGACACCGGGTCGCTCGCCGCCGTGCTGGCGAAGTCCAAGCCGGGGGACACCGTGCCGGTCCAGATCACCCGGGCCGGCAAGACTTCGACGGTGCGGGCGACGCTGGGTCAGCTGGCCGGTGGCTGACGGCGGGAATCCGAGTGTGCGTCATCTTCCCGATGCGGTGCCACAGGCCACCACCTCGATCACCACACCGGAGACGATCATCCGGGCCGGCAGCCACGCGCCGAAGTCGGTGGTCGTCGTGAGCTCCCACGCGAGCATCGCGCCGTAACCGATCACGAGCAGCAGGCCGAACAGCCGGGCCCGATCCACGCTGCCGGCCAGCAGCAGCCCGGCCACGCCGGTCAGCAGCTGGGCCCAGTGCTGGGCCGGGCTGAGCGGAAAGACGTGCAGTGCCGCCGCCGCGACGTTGAGCGCGCCCACGGCGAACGTGATCTTCTGCGGTTTGGCGAGGACCGCGGCACCGCCCTTGACCCTGGTCATTCCGCGAGCGTGCCCCCGCCGATCACCGCCGAAACGGCGAACATGTCCGGGACCGGTCGCTGTCCGAAAGACGCCGGCCGGCTGCCCGGATCGCTCCCAGCCCAGCCCCCGAATCACTCCCAGCCCAATGTCCTTCTCGTCTGCTTGAACGGCGGGTAGACCAGCGGCAGGTACTCCTTGATCATCGTGCCGTCGGTCGCCGCGACGCCGACGTGCTTCTCGTGGCTCTCCACCGATCGTGACGTCGCCGTCGTGATGTCGAAGCCGATGCCGGTGGACTTGTCCCAGGCGTCCAGTCCGCGGACGTCCTGGCCGAGCCTCGTCTGCACGTTGACGACAAAGTCCTGCGGCAGTCGCCCCTGGCGCACCGATTCGTTGGCGAGTGCGCCGAAGTTGACGTGGACCCGGGTGCCGAACTGCGCGGCGTTGAGCCGCTGGCCGTGCTTGTCCTCGATCTCGTGCGCGTCGGCGAGGGCCAGTTGGTAAGCGCGATCGCGGATGGTGAACAACTCCTTGGCGTAGGAGTCAGTGTCTCGCGGACCGCGCATCGCCTCGGGCACATGCGTCGGGGAGACGGGTGGTCGTTCGGCGGCGGCGATGCCGTCGCGCACCGCCGTCGTGTGCATCACGAACGCACCGACGGCGTCGTGGATGAGCGTGGCGGCGTGGCCCACATGCTCGACCGTGTCCAGGTCCGCCCCCTGCCACCGCGCCACCCCCGTGCTCAGCGGGGAGTCGACGGTGGCGTCGACCATGCGCCATCGGTCGTGCCGGACCGCTTCCTCGGAGTTCGTGTGGATCATGCCGTCGCTGGTCATGACCGGCTGGGCAAGGTCGCTGCGCGGCACCCGGCCGGTGTCGCGCACCAGATAGCTGCGGACACGGTCCACCTCGGTTTCGCTGAACCCCTTACGCAGCAGGGTGTTCCGGTCGTCGGCAACTGTCTTCAGCAGCTGGTCCAGGTCGTGCTGCGAGACGTATTCGCCCGGCTGCTTGCCGACTGCCTTGTGCACGAGCGCGTCGACCTCCGGGCTCTTCGGCATGGCGTAGCGTTCGAACGGGACGGTGCCCACCCGGGCGAAGTCCCGGAGCAGCTCCGCACCGGCCTTCGAGCCGCCGTAGGTGACGCACAGGTCGGGTTCGTGCCGCAGCACCTGTCGCAGCGTGTCGATCTGGTTGGCCGGGAACCCCTGCCGCACAAGCCCTCTCTCGAACTCACGGACCGGTGATCGCTCGAACGCGTCCCGGTTCACGGTCGGGATCGGCAGCCGCGCGTCCAGCGCACGTTCCGTGACCGACCGGTGATCGGTCCTGGTCTCGGCGACGTGCGGCGCCGGCCGGTCGGTCGCCGGCGAGTGACCGTCCAACCCGAACTTCGTCCGCCACTCGGCGATCTCCGCCTGCCGGTCGTTCGACGGCGCCACGGCCGGCGGCACCTTCACGTCCGGCGGCTTCGACCCGAATTCGTTGACACCCACAGTGATCACCTCCATCGGATGTGGGGCTGGACCGGTGTTATCGGCCGCGGCGGCGGTACGGGCTGCGGCCGGTGGACCTCGTGTGACCCGCGCTGGACCTGCGGGTGTTCCGGGCCGCGAACCGGATGCGGCACGGGTCTGGGCTCGGGGCGAGGTTTGTACCCGGAGCCAGGCGTCGGTTCGGGCACCTCCACCGGCGGCCGACCGCTCTCGACGTGGCCGTTCACCTTGAATTCCTTGCGAACCTCGGTGAACACGTCCTGCACCTGCCGGACTTCGGCATTCGACTTCGCGTGCTCGACCCGCACCGTGACCTCGATCGGGCGGGTGTGCACCTCTCGTCCCGTGTGCCCGCCGTGCGGATAGCCGGCAGCGTCGCGCTGCGGCGGCTTGCCGATGTCGGTCCGCAGGTGCGCCTGCAGCGACATGGAGATGTCCGTCTTCACGGCGCGTACGAGTTCCGCCTTCAGCTTGGCCGGGTCGAGTTTGCCGTCCGGGGTCCGGCAACCGTCCAGGTCCAGCCGGTTGACGAATCCTTCGGGTTTCTGGTCACCGTGTTGTTTGGCGTCGGGGGCGACGGGCTTCATGGCGGCGTCCGGGTGCGGTTGCCACTGGGCTTGGAAGCTGGCCTTCCACTCCGCGAAGTTGGTCGACACGTGCGGGCCCGGCTGGTGGTCGTCCCCGTGACGTGGGGCGTCGGCGACCCGTACGCCGCCATTGTCGCCGGGCTTGGCGGGGCCGTCACCGGCATGACCCGAACCGGGATCGTGCGTCCGGTTGTCGGTCTTGTCGACCGACTTGGGCGCGCCATCGGCCGGCTTGCCGCCCTGCGGTCCGGCCGGGCCGTGATTGTCCTTGCCTCCCTTGCCGTCCGGCTGCGTGGTCTTGTCCGCGGGGTGGTTGGTGTCGTGCTGCGACTTCTGCGCGTCCGGCGGCACCGGCGGCTTGTCGGTGGGCGGCTTCGGTGTCCTGGGCTTGTCCGCGGACCCGGACCCCATTGGTCCTGTCATGTCTCGCTCCCTATCGGTAACACGTGTGACCAGATCCACCGGGTGTCGCCGGTGAACCAGTCCACCGCCCTGGCCACCGCGCGTCGCCACGCATCGCCGCCGTCGGCCTGGGCGCCGAGCGCCGACTCCAGTGCGGACGGCCGGCTGGTGCCGTACGTGACCGCGTTCCGGCCGGCCTCGTCCCGATACAGCTCGTCCTGCCAGCCCTCCACGACGGCGCGCTGATCGGCGCGGGTCGCGCCCGGGATCGGCTGGCGGTAGAAGCGTTCCCACGCCTCGCTGTCCTGGTGCCGCGGGGCATCGTCGTCACCCTCGAGCCACTGCAGCACCCGGGCCCACTTGTACGACTCCGCGAGGAACAACGGGTCGTCGTCCTCGCAGCGGTGGTCAGCGCCGTGCCAGAGCGCGTTGACCTGCACGGCATTGCAGTGGGCCGCGAACAACCACGGGCGCATGGTCGGTTGCAGCTGGGCCGAGCGGGTCCGCACCGCTCGCTCGACCGCCTGCGACAACGCGCACTCCAAGGTCCGCACCGACGCGGCGTCGAGCAGGATGTCCCGGTAGCGCGGCTGCAGTGCCGGGTTCGGCGCGTTGGCCAGGTGCGCGAGCACGGTCAGCTCGGTCCATACGGTGAGCACCGGATACCGGGCCAGCAGCTGGTTGCCGCGCGCGATGTCGGCCAGGCTGCACGCGGCGGCCTGGCATTCGCTGCCACACGTCGAGCTGCGCACCGTGCGGATCAGGTCGGCGACCGGGGCGGGCCGGGCCGCGCCCTCCTCCGCCTTGCGACCGTCGGGGACGCGCACCAGCAGCGGCCGGTCCATCCCGTCGGTGAAGACCGCGGCCTCCCGTGGTTGCAGCGACACCACGTTCCGGGACTGACCGTCGTCGAGGTTCATCGTGGCGCCGACGCTCTTGCGGTCGTCCTCGGCGGGCAGCCGGTGCACCACCTTCACCGCGGTGTTCTTGATGACGTCCGGGATCAGCTTGCTGGGGATCTGTTCCACCACGACCAGGCCCTCGCCGTAGGCGCGGACCTCGGCCAGCAGCGACGCGAACGTCTCGACCGCACGCCCGGCCGCGCTGTCGGCGTCCTCGCCCGGGTTGCGCAGCAGCCGGTGCGCCTCCTCGATGACGGTGAGGTGGTGCAGCGGAACCTGGGACCGGTTGCCGTGCAGCAGCTTCAGGTGCTCCGTCAGCTGCAGCAGCACCGCGCCCATCAGGAAGGCCTTGTCGGTGTCGTCGCCGACGTCCTCGATCTCCAGCACGACGTTGCGGCGCATCAGCCGGCCGAAGTCCAGCGGGTGCGCGTCGTTGAGGAAGCGCCCGATCACGCCCTGGCCGAGGCTGCGCATCCGGACCTTCACGAACCCCTGCATGTTGGCGGCGATCTCGGCGCCGTAGCCGATCTCGTCCACCACGATCGCCGCGACCCGCTGCAGGTCGGTGAGGGTGGGATAGCGCGGCTCCGCGCCGTCGTGGGCGGCCTCGCCGAGCGTGACGTCCCAGCCGAGCTCCTCGTACGAGCGGGTCAGCGACGTGGTGAGGATCTGCGGGAACGGTTCCTGTGGGTCGAACGTGGCGAGGAACAACGCGCGCACCAGGTCGAGGTGGGTCTGCAGCGGGAAGACGCGCTCCGTGCCGTCGGCGTCGGTGACCCGGGCCGGTGCCAGCGGATTGAAGCCGACCGGCGGGTCGTCCGCCCTGCCCGGCTGGAGCACGACGACGTCGCCGCCCAGCCGGGCCAGCCGGTTCGCCATCCGCCCGTACTCGGCCTTGGCCGGCTCGACGACGAGCCACGGCAGCCCGGCCCTGGTGGCCTCGGCCAGCAGGTGCCGGACGGTGAAGGACTTCCCGCTGCCGGTCGCGCCGCAGACGAAGGTGTGCCGGTTGAGCGAGTCGCGGCTCGCGGTCAGCGCCCCGACCTCGCTGCGGGCCGCGTCCAGCACACCACCCAGCAGCAGGCCCTCGTCGGCGGGCGCGTCCGGTGTGACGTCGAAGCGCCGCGGCTCGACGACCCGGATCCCGGGCAGTTCCCGCCGCGGCGGCCGGGTCAACCGCACCAGCAGGTCGGTGCCGGCCAGGACACCCTCGTGCTGCGCGGCGCCGGCCAACCCGGTCGCGCGCCCGCTCGGCGTGAGCACGTACGGCTGGTTGTCGAGGTCCGCCGCCGCGCAGAGCAAGGCGGCGACGTTCTCTGTGACGGCCCCGTCGCACCCGCCGACCAACACCCGGATCCGCCACGCGTTGCCGAGCAGCGCGCGGCTGAGCTCCCGGTGTCGGCTCTGCTTGCGTTCGAGGCTGATCCGGTTCGCCTCGCCGACCTCGGTCCGCGACAAGGGCAGGATCTCGCGGACCAGCCGGTCGAGTTCGGGCTGGACCTCCTGGGCCCGTGCCGGCTCGGCCAGCACCACCCAGGCGAAGGGCTGCCGCAGGTGGGCCACGTACTGCTCGAACGAGCCCCGGCGCGCCTGGGGCTTGGCGTGCTTGGGATCCGTCGGCGCCCACAGCGCGTCCGGATGGCCGGTGCACGGCACCCAGCAGTCGAACAGGTCCAGCAGCGTCGTCTGGCCCCGGCCCAGGGGCGTGGCCAGGGCGCCGGGCGGGAACAGCACCTCGCCCGGCCCGGTGCCCATCGCCGGCGTGAAGTCGGGGTTGCCGCCCACCAGGAAATGCATCCGCCGGGCGTTGGGCGGGCGCACCCAGGCCGACACCACGACCGGCGCGTGGTGCCCGGTGGCCGTGAGTCCGGCGTGGGCCCCGGCGAGCGCGACGGCCAGCGCGGCGAGCGGGTCGTCCGCGTACCCGTCCCGGTCGCCGCGCTCGCCGTCCTCCCCACGCCGGTGCTCCGCCGGGGCGGGCACCTCGGTCAGTTCGTGCAGGTCGAACTCCGACCAGCGCACTGCGGTTGCCATGGCCGTCACCGCCTCACGACGCCGGGATCGCGGAGACCCGGTCGCGCAGGCAGATGCCGGGATTGGCGTCGGCCGTGATCACCCGGCGGCCGTGGCCGGAGTTGTCCACCAGGATGAACAACGTCTCGGGCATGCCCATGATCTCCGCCGGCTCGACGGTGAACTCGTAGACACGGCTGGATCCGGTCGAGGTGCTGACGTTGTCGGCGGTCGACCAGTTCCGGGTGCCGGTCCACGTGTGCCCGCGCGACTCGGACAGCCCGGTGGGCCGGCCGACGGTGCCGGACCGCCGCTGCTTGTTCTGGCCGCTCTGGTTCGTGTTCGCGGCGAAGCTGTCGCCGCCGCCGTCGGTGAACGTGCTGCCCACCTGCCGGGTGATCTGGTTGACCACGAACTTGTGGCCCTTGCCGATGAACTCGGCGGCGATGGTGGCGTCGCGGTGGTTGTACATCTTCATGATGCAGACCACCCCGCCGGTGCCGGCCGACTTCTCCAGGTCGCCCTGCGGCTGGTCGATCATCAGGATCAGCCGCACGCCGGCGTGCCGGGCGTGGTCGGACAGCGCCTGCAGGGTCGTCGCACCGAGATGGTCCGCCCCGGCGACGACCAGGAGTCCGCCCGGCCAGCCCCGACCGTCCATGGCTCGCTGCGCCAGCTGCACGAGCAGCCGGTCCACCAGCTCCTTGCGGTCATGGCGGCCGCCGTCGGTGGCGACCAGCGAGACGTGGTCGTTCGTCCAGAGTGGACGGCCGGCCGGGCCGGCCGCCACCACGTCGTGCACCATGTCCAGCTGGCGGGCGAGCAGCCGCAGCTGCCGCGTCGCCCACTCGTTCTGGTCGATGTCGCCGATGTGCGCGGCGAGCTTGTCGAGTTCGTGCGGGGCCAGCTCGCCGGTGCCCTGGCACAGCACCCGCACACCCGCGGCCAGCTGGGCGAACGTCGCCGGCCCGTCGAGGGCGTCGAGCACCGTCCGCAGCACGTCGACCGCCAGTGCGCGCTCCTCACGGTGGTCGCCGTCCGGGCGACTGGTGGCCGCGTAGCCGACGCACTCGGCGATGTCCCGGGCGGTCAGCCCGGCGAACAGGTTCAGCCCGACCGTCTCGTCACCGGTCAGGCGCACCGATCCCACGCTCAGGCCCCCGGCGCGGGCCACGCCCGCGAGCGACTCGCCGACCTCCTGGCCGGTGAAGTCGAGCACGGTGATCCGCTGTCCCGCGGCGAGCAGCGACGAGCCGAACGTGACCAGCAGGCTGGCCCAACCGTGCCGGTGCGGGTCACCCCCGAACACGTCGACCCGCGTGGGCTCGGACGACGGCCGGACCGGGTACCACTGTGGACCGTTCGCGGCGGCCGCCGCCGCTCGCGTGGCTTCCGCGGCGGCCGCGGCGTGCTGCCGAATCGTCTGCTCCCACTGCCACAGGGCCTGCCGGTAGCGGGCCTGCTCGGAGTGGCGCAGCTGGTGGTACGGCTGCTCGAAGTTGCGGATGTTGCGGCTGGCGAACCGCACGCCGGCCACCGCGCGGATCACGCCCAGCGCCAGCAGCGCGGCGACGATGATCAGGATCACCGTGTACACCTGGTGCGCCGAACTGCCGTACCGGCTCACCTGCCGCTCGATCACCAGCTGGTAGGTGGTGAACGCGAAGGCGGCCACCACCAGCAGCGCCAGCCGCCAGATCACCCTGGTGACGGCCTTGGACCGGGCCGCGACCAGTCCGCTGGTGTCCGGTCGGGCCGGCTCGACCCAGACCGGCCGGGCCGGCGGCGCGGGCGGGACAGCGGTCGCCACCGGCACGGGCGCCGCGGCCTGCCAGCCCCACCGGGCGGGCGGTGCGAACAACCGCGGGGCGAGCTGGACCGCCCAGCTGTCGGTCGCCGCCATCACGGGCGAGAGGCCCTGCCCCTGCCCGGCGGCCATGCGATAGGTCCCGCTCACAGCGCCCTCCCCGGGCTCAGAAGGTCAGGCCGAGCCAGGACTTGGCCTGGTCGAGCAGGTCGGGCTGGGCGGCGTTGAGGATCATCAGGAAGATCCCGAGCGCGATCGCGACGAACACCAGCGAGCACACGAGGCCGAACAGCCTCCGGACCGCGCCGACCGGGCCGCGCCGGCCGCGGCGTTGCGCGTGATACGCGGCGTTGCGCGCGAAGGTGCTGCTGTTGTGCTGAACCTGCTGTTGGTAGTTCTGCTGCGCCTGGCGGGATCCGGGCGTGGTCATGGCGACTCCTCTTCCACGGCTGTCGGTGTTCGGATGAGCGAAGCGGCCGGCTGATACATGCGGCGGTCTCGAAGCCAGGGTCGCGTGGCGGGGCGGCGGTGTCCCGAGTAGTCGGCTACTCGAGTTCGCGCCCACGCGCCGCCGCCAGCTTCGCCTCGCCCACCGCCAGCATCGCGCCGACCGCCTCGGGCTCGACCCCCACGCACTCGGCGATCAGCGCCTCGGACACGCCGGCGTCCCGCAACCGCAAGGCCAGCGAGTACGCCGCCGGAAGACGGCGCAACGCCGCCTCGCGAGAACCATCGGAACCAGCCATGGCCCAACCATCGAGGCGACCCGTGGCGCTGTCACGAGTAGCCGGCCACTCGTCCTACGCTCTGCCGGGTGAGCGGGAGTTGGCCCTTGACCGGCCGTGCGGAGGAACTGGGATTCATCGACGCCGCGGTCCGCCGCGCGGCCGGAGCGAAGGGCGTCGTGCTCGCCGGGGCCGCCGGGGTGGGCAAGACGCGGCTGGCCCGCGAAGCGCTGGCGGCGCTGGCCGGGCGGGGCACGGCCACCCGATGGGTGTGCGCGACCATGTCCGCGCGCGGGCTGCCGCTGGGGGCGTTCGCCGGGTTGCTCGGCGAGCTCGATCCGTCGTCGGCGGGACTGTTGGGCAAGGCCATCGACGCGCTGCTGGCCGGCGCGCCGCGGGCGGGCGTGGTGGTGGGGGTGGACGACGCCCACCTGCTCGACGAGCTCTCGGCGCTGGTGCTGCACGAACTGGTGCTGCGCGCGGCCGCGACGGTGGTGGTGACGGTGCGCTCCGGTGAGCCGGCACCGGACGCGGTGACCGCGCTGTGGAAGGACGGCCACCTGGACCGGTTGGAGGTGCAGCCGCTGTCGGCGACCGAGACCGCCGGCCTGCTGGAGGCGGTGCTCGGTGGTCCGGTCGACGGCGTCGGCGCCGAGCGGCTGTGGGCCCTCACCCGGGGCAACGCCCTGTTCCTGCGGCAGTTGGTGGACGGCGAGATCGAGTCCGGCCACCTGCGCGAAACCGGTGGCGTATGGCGGTGGACCGGCGCACCCGCGGTGTCGCCCGGGCTGGTCGAGCTGGTCGGCGCGCGGATGGGCCGGCTGTCCGAGCCGCTGCTCGAGGTGGTCGACACGCTCGCCCTCGGTGAGCCGCTCGGCGCCGGCCTCCTCGCCGGACTGACCGGCGCCGCGACCGTGGAGGAGGCGGAGTCCCGCGGGCTGATCGAGCTCACCCCGGACGGGCGGCGGCTTCAGGCCCGGCTGGCCCACCCGCTGTACGGCGAGGTACGCCGGTCGGCGATGGGGCGGCTGCGCGCCCGGCGGCTCAGCGGTGAGATCGCCCGAGCGATCACCGCCACCGGTGCCAGGCGCGCCGAGGACACGCTGCGGCGGGCCGTGCTCACCCTCGACTCCGACCTGGAGCCCGACCCTGACCTGCTCACCGTGGCATCCGGCGCGGCCACCGAGATGCTGGACCTGCCGCTGGCCGAGCGGCTGGCCACGGCGGCGGTCGCCGCCGGCGGCGGTTTCGATGCCCGGCTGAACATGGCGAACGCGCTGTCCTGGCTCAGCCGCGGCGAGGAGTCCGACAGTGAACTGCGGGTGCTGTTCGCCGGTGCGCAGTCGGACCTCGACCGCGTACGGGCGGGTTTTCCGCGGGCGGCCAACCTGTTCTACACGCTGCAGCGACCCGTCGAGGCGCTCGCGGCACTGGACGAGGCCGATGCGGCGGTCACCGACGGCGACCTGCGCGCGGCGTTGACCGGGTTGCGTGCGGCCTTCCTGGTCCATCTCGGACAGCCGGAGCTGGCAGTGCGGTGCGCGACCGAGGCCCTGGCCTCGCCCGCGTTGCCTCCGCCGGCGTTCGTGATGGCGAGTTTCGGCCTGGTCGGCGGGCTCGGCGTGCAAGGTCGGTGCGACGAGATCGGCGACGCCGCCGCCCGCGCCTACGCGGCGGGCGCCACCGCGGGCGCCGCGGTGCCGTCGTTCGGCCTCGGGTACTGGCACACGCTCGCGCTCCAGCTGGCCGGATACCTGTCGGAGGCCGAACAGGTCGCCGAGGAGCTACGCCGCCGGGGCGCGGACATTCCGGGGGCGCCACAGCTGTACGGCACGGTGCTGGCCGGCCGGGCCGCGCTGGCCAGCGGCCGGCTCCGCACCGCGATCCGCATGCTGCGCGAGGCCCGCACCGGCCTGTCGCCGTTCGACACCTCGGGGTTCGAGGAGCTGTGCCTGGTCGCCTTGGCCAGTGCGCACGCGACCGTCGGCGAGGTCGCCGCGGCCCGCGAAGCGCTGGATCGGCTGGGCGACGTTCACCACCCCGGCTGGGAGTTCCTCGAACCCGAGGCCGAGCTGGCCCGCGCCGGGCTGGCCGCCGCCGAAGGCGCTCTCAGCCAGGCCGTCACGAGTGCCCGCACCGCCGCCGACATCGCCGCCGGCCGCGACCAGTTCGCCCTCGAAGTGCTGGCGCTGCAGACCGCTACGCGGCTTGGCGATCGCACCGTCGCCGCCCGTCTCGGTGAACTCGCCGGCCAGGTGTGCGGGCCGCGTGCACAGGCCGCCGCGGCGTACGCCGCCGCATTCGCCGCCGACGACGGCGACGGGCTACACGCCGCCTCTGCCCGGCTGGAACAGATGGGCGACCTCCTTGCCGCCGCCGACGCCGCCGCACAGGCCGCGGAGGTGCACGCCCGCCACGGCCGTCGCGGGGCGGAACAGACTTCCGTCGCCCGCGCGCACCGGCTCGCCGCGCAGTGCGAGGGCGCCCGCACCCCCGCCCTCACCGCCGCCGTCCGCCCGCTGCCGCTCACCGCGCGCGAACGCGAGATCGTCACGCTCGCCGCGGACGGCCTGTCCAACCGCGAGATCGCCGACCGGCTGCTCGTCTCGGTCCGTACCGTCGAAGGACACCTGTACCGGGCCGGCGCCAAGCTCGGCGTCACCGACCGCACCCAGCTGGGGTCCGTGCTGCGGGGCGACTGACGACCCGGCGGCGGCCGTCTCAACAGGACGGTACGACGGCGTAGTACCCGGGCGAGGTCTCGGACAGGCTGGTGATCACGGCGACGTTCCACAACCCCATGGCGTCGTTCGAGCCGACGGCGTAGGCGTAGCCGCCGCTCTGGTAGGCGCGACCGGCCACCGTGTGGGCGTAGTTGTTGGCTGTGAAGCACTGCACGGGCGGCGTGGTGGTGGTCGTCGTCGTCGTTGTCGTCGTCGGAGGTGGAGTGCCACCACCGTTGTCCAGCCCCCAGAACAGCGCCGTGTAGTAGGTCGAGCAGATGTAGTCCAGGTAGTACGTGTCGGTGCTGCCGCAGTTGTCCGCGCCAGTGCCCGGATGCACGGCCAGGCCATGGGCCATGCCGGAAACCGAGTAGAGCTCGACCGCGGGCTGTCCGTGCGAGTCGTTGTAGATGTTCTCGGTGGTGCCGCCGCTGAGCGTCCGTGTGCTGGACGGCGTCTGGCTGATACCCCAGACGTTCGTCCACTGGTCACGCTCCTCCGTGGCGTTCACCGGGGACACGGTCGTGTCCGCGGTGCCCTGCCAGATGGCGACACGCGGCCACGGCCCGGCGTAGCCGGGATCGGCCGCGCGGACCAGGTCGCCCCACTGCGCCGGCGTCTTGTTCTGGTTGCTGTACTGGCAGTTCGTCGCTTGCACCAGGCTCGTCGCGCACTGCGCCGGCAGGCCGGAGTCGATCGCGCCGCCGGCGAACACGTCGGGGTAGTCGGCCAACAGGTTCGAGGTCATACCGCCGCCGGCGGACAGGCCGGTGACGTAGATGCGCTTGGGGTCGACGTGGTACGTGGACTGCGCGTACGACACCATCTCGCGGATCGACTCCGCCTCGCCCCGGCCCCGGCTGTCGTCCGACGGCGTGTACCAGTCGAAACAGCTCTGCGGGTTGTTGGACGAGCTCTGCTGCGGGAACACCACGGCGAAGCCCCACCGATCGGCGTACTGCGCCCAGCCCGAGTGCTGGTAGTAGTCGCCGGCGCTCTGCGTGCAGCCGTGCAGCGCCACCACCAGCGGCGCGTCGGCTGACAGGCCGGCCGGCAGATAGCTGTACATCGACAGGTTGCCGGGGTTGGGCCCGAAGCCGGTGACCTGACTGTACGTCCCGGCCGCCGCAGCCTCGCCGGAACCGGCCGGGCCCACGGCGGCCACTGCGGAGCCGGCCACGAACGCCGCGGCGGCGGCCAAGGCCAGTGTTCGACGGATCGATCGACGGTCGGCCGGGGCACGATCGGGAGGCAGGGGATGCATCGTCGCACCTTTCCCACGCGCGGACGGTTCACCGACCAACGCTAGGGCCGCCGCCTGACCCGGACCATGTCCCGGCGAACCAGCATCGACGCCACGAGAGTGTGGGCCGGCCACACGCCACCCTGCCGCCACACTCCATGCCGGCGAGGCACTTCCGGACGAAACGTTCGTGGGGACTGTGTCACCCCGGACGGATGAGGACTCCGCCGTGCCGGCCGTGCCACAGTGCCGGCATGTGCGGTGATGACGCGGGTAGCGCGAACGAAAGCAGCGGCAGGTGACGAGTCCCATACCTGACGGACGGATCCCGGCCGCTTCGGCGGCCGCACCGCGTGCGGGCGCGGTCATGCCACGTGGCCTGGTGATTCTCCTCGGCGCCGCCGCGGCGGTCGTCACGGTGGCCGGGATCAGGGCGGCGGCGTGGCTGATCGCGCCGACGCTGCTGGCGCTGGTCATCGTGATCGTGATCAGCCCCGTGCACAAGCGGTTGCGGCGTCACGGGTTCCCCGCCTGGGCCGCGACGCTGGTGCTCGTCCTGTTGGTCTACGGCGTTCTGGTCGCGTTCAGCCTGGTGGTGGTCGTCTCGCTGGCGCGGCTGGCCACGCTGTTGCCCCAGTATTCGGACCGGTTCCAGGTGCTCGTCGCGGAAACCGCCGACGTGCTGGGCCGGTTGGGCGTCGGATCGGCCCAGCTCCGCGACATCGCCGCCTCGCTGGACGTCGGCAAGGTGCTGTCCTACCTCGGAGCCCTGCTGGCCGACCTGACCGGAGTGACGACCAGCATCGTGTTCCTGCTGGCGTTGCTGCTCTTCCTCAGCATGGAGGCCGCCGGCGTCGACGCGAGGATGCTGGAGATCGCGGCCGACCGCCCGCAGGTCACCGTCGCCCTCGAGGGCTTCGCCCACCGGACCCGGCGGTACCTGGTCGTCACGACGGTCTTCGGCCTGATCGTCGCCGCGCTGGACACCGTCGCGCTGGCGTGGATGGGCATCCCGCTGGTGGTGTTGTGGGGCCTGCTGTCGTTCGTCACGAACTACATTCCGAACATCGGCTTCGTCCTGGGGCTGCTCCCGCCCGCGCTGCTCGCCCTGGCCGGCAACGGCTGGCAGCTCATGCTGATCGTCATCCTGGTGTACACCGCGATCAACTTCGTCGCGCAGTCGCTCATCCAGCCCTACTACGTCGGCGACGCCGTCGGGCTGTCGGCCGCGGCCGCGTTCATGGCGTTGGTGTTCTGGGCCTGGGTCCTCGGCCCGCTGGGCCTGCTGCTGGCGATTCCGGCGACGTTGCTGGTCATGGTCGTGCTGGTCGACGTCGATCCGCACGCCGGCTGGGTCGCCGCGCTGCTCCGGACACCGCCACGGGCCTCGCGGAAGTCCGCCGCCCGGCGGAGGAGAAAGGCGGGGGGAGAGCGGCGGCAGCGCGGTGATCAGCACCGACGAGCCTGATGCCGCCGGCTGGGCCGTGCCCGCACCGTCCATTTCGGACGGAACGGGGCGGTGCGACATGGTCGTCCCGGACGGGCCGCGGTTGCGATGGTGGCCAGGACGTGGACATCATCGCGGGGACGATCCACCGAGCCTCGTCCCGGGGCCGGCACCGAGGGAGGCGTCGAGTGAACGAGGTGCGGGCCAGGTGGACGGCGGACTTCATCGAGCCACTGCGGGTCGAGCCGGGTTCGAAGGTCAGGCTGGCCCGGGACTTCGACCCGGCCTTCAAGGCCGGGGTGACGAAGAAGCGGGAGGGCCGGGAGCTGTTGGCGGCCGGGGTCGACCTGCTCGCCGAGTACCAGCGCAGGTTGGCCGCGGAGAAGACCCGTGGGGTGCTGGTGTGCCTGCAGGCGCTCGATGCCGGTGGCAAGGACGGCACGATCCGGCACGTGATGAGCGGGGTCAACCCGCAGGGCGTGAAGGTGAGCAGCTTCAAGGTCCCCTCGGCCGAGGAGCTCGATCACGACTACCTGTGGCGCTACGCGCGTCGGCTGCCCGCCCGCGGTGAGATCGGGATCTTCAACCGGTCGCACTACGAGGAGGTTCTCGTGGTCCGGGTGCACCCGGAGAACCTGGACCGGCAGCGCCTGCCCGACGCGTCCCGGGGCAAGGACATCTGGGCCCGGCGGTACCGCGAGATCAACGACTGGGAGCGGTACCTGACCGACAACGGGATCGTCGTGGTGAAGCTCTTTCTCAACCTGTCGTGGGAGGAACAGCGCGCGCGGTTCCTCAAGCGGATCGACGTGCCCGAGCGGAACTGGAAGTTCTCCGCCGCCGACATCCGGGAACGGCGGTTCTGGAAGGACTACCAGCGCGCGTTCTCCGAGATGCTGTCGGCGACGAGCACTCCGTGGGCGCCGTGGCACGTGATCCCGGCGGACCGGAAGTGGTTCGCCCGCCTGTGCGCCGGTGCGGTGCTGGCGCACACGTTGATGGAACTTGATCCGCAGTACCCGAGCGTGAGTGACGAGGCTCGTGACGAGCTGCGGAAGGCCAGGGCAGAGCTCGAGGCCGAGGAGAACGCTCCCACGGCGGCGGGCGGTTCACGCCGAGCCTGATGACGTGACGTCGAGGCGTCCCGGACCGCGCGGTATGCCCGCACCGCCGAGGGGCCGCCGTCGCGCCGGGGTCAGTCTTCGGTCCGTTGCGGCGAATGCTCGTGCAGGCGATGTCCGCGTGGGTACGGAGGAATCAACCCGCACTGCGCCGTTCGGGGGTGACTCGTATCGCCCGATAGGGTGGCATCGATCGGCCTTGTCTACTGCCCCGCGCTGTCGTCTGGCAAGTTGCATCCTGCATATCGCGTCGTGACGCTCGTCGACCGGTGTCCCGTCCCTGTCGGCAGCAGCTGGAGGGGAGCGACAGATGGACGACGCCAGGCCCGAGCATCGCCGCGCCGGGCTGGAGAAGGCACGATTCGCGGCTTGTTGCCTGTCCGGCGGCGAGACCCCCGAGAACTCGGGCGACATCGACTTCGGCGTGCTGTCGACGCTGGCCGCCCAGTTGTCGCTGCGGTCGCTGCGGCCCGGCGAGAAGCTGTGGCAGGCGGACCGGCCGCCGTCGGCGGTCTGGATCATCCAGCACGGCCTGGTCGAGGTGGCCCTCGGGCGGGGCGCGCGCCGCCGGGTCGTGCAGACCGCCGGCGCCGGCGAGGTCGTCGGCATGGTTCAGCTGCTCGGCCGGCAGGTTCTGCCGTGCCAGGCCCAGGCGGTGGACACCGTGTCGGTCCTGGAATGGCCGGCCGGCCTGTTCTTCGGCACGCTGCACCGGCACCCGGCGCTGGCCCGGATGCTGCTGCCCACGCTGAGCAGGCGCGTGACCAGCGGGTGGGTCCGGCTCGCCTCGGTCGCGGTCAGCAGCCTCGAGGTCCGCGCGGCGCGCATGCTGCTGATCGAGGCGCGGGACGATGTTGTCGCGTTGCCGCAGGACGTCGTCGCGTCGATGATCGGCGCCTCCCGGCCGGCGCTCAACCGCATCCTGCGCGGACTCCGGACGGCCGGCGTCATCGAGCTGTCCTACCGGGCGATCCGGATCCTCGACCGCGCCGCCCTGGTCCGGCTCGCCCAGCCCTATCAGGACGAACCGGTCGGCGTGCTCGACAGCCGCCGCCGTGCGGAACCGAAGTAGCTGTCCATTCCGCACCCACGCAGGGAAGGGGTTGACCGAGCCACCCTGCCGGGCGCGGCGTCAGCAACCCGTGTGGAGCTGGCGTATCCGCGGCCCGCGCGACAGCTCGTGCTGTGCGGGCGCCGTCGTGGACTGGGCCAGGTCGTCGAGCCGGTCGTGGTCGAGGAGTTTGATCCTGCGGTACTGAAGCTCGATCGTCCGGTCCCGCTGGAAGTCCCGCAGCACGCGGTTGAGCGCCGGCCGCGACGCGCCGATCATCGACGCCAACGTCGCCTGCGAAACCGGCACCACGCCGTCGCGTTCCTCCAACAGCAGTATGCGCGCCGCACGCACCTCCAAGCTGCTGGCCAGCACGGTCGACAGCCGAACTCGCCCGTCGACTATGCGGTTGGCCAGACCGTGCAGCAACATTCGGGCCAGCGCGGGATTCCGCTCCAGCTGAACGAGAAACTCGTGCGCCGGCCACAACAACGCGGACACATGGGTGGTGGCGTGCACGCGGCACGGCGTCCGGCGGCCCGACATCAGCGGAGCCAGGCCGAACGCGTCCCCGCGGCACAACGTCTGCACCACACACCGGTTGCCGTTGGCGCCGACGGCGACCTCCGCGATGCCGTCCTGGACGATCCATATGCCTGGCGGCCACTGTCCGGGCGAGCACAGGTCCTCGCCGGCGCGGAATTGCCGGGCGCACAACTGGTCCGCGAGCGTCGACACGACGGACCACTCCTCCCGCCGCGCGCCGCCGAGCGCGCGCACGGCGAATCGCGCGTTGGCCAGCGCGAGCGGCACATTTCTCGGTGTGACGTGCCGGCCGCCGGACACATCCGGCGCCACCCGCGCCAGCCGATTCCCCGCCAGTTCGTCCACCCGCGTCCTCCCCGAGATCCGGCCCCAGGTCCGCGCGCGGTATTTCCCTCGGCAGTTCTGTACACCGAATGCGGCGCGCGAACATCGTCCCTGTGAGAACCATTGGTGTACGAGTGCCGGGTTCCCCATGGTCGTGGTGAAGTCGTCGGGCCGGAATAGACACTGTCGTCCCGAGTACGATGTGGCCTGCGCGGGTGTTTCTGCGCGTGCCTCGGCAACTCCGGTTACCAGGACCGGCCGTCACCCGGCCCAGCGAAGCTGGATCCGCCGGGCCTCGTCATAGCAGTGCGGACACGTCGGCCACCACCACTCGTCCCGGTCGGCTCGACGGCTGACGATGACCACGCCGCACAGCGCCGGCAGCTCGGTGCCCGGCCAGGCGGGATGATCCGCGAGATAGCAGTGCCTCCGCAGCGCGGCGGGCTGCCAGGTGAAATGGGGCTGCGGCAGCTGTCCGCACGGGTTCACCGCCGCACCTGCCGCGGGCAGGAGGAGCGCAGGTCGTCCGTGCCGCCGGGACCGCCGTCCACGGAGAAGACCTGAACTCGCCGGCGGTTCATCTCCAGTAATCGGAACCGGGTCGCGGTCGGCGCCACATCGACCGTGGTCCGTCGGATGCGGTCCCTTGTTCGAATTTCGAGCGGGCCGCTGGACAGTTGGTCGATGATGCGTAGCGGGGAGGGTCGACGGAGCCTTTTTTCCATCACGGTCCACTCCTGGTGACGTGCGGCTTTTCGTCGTACGCATTCGAGTCTGCGTGTCCGACGCGTTCTTTCAACCGCGTGGCCATCCGCCAGGGGACGCAATGGTGTCTCGTCAGACAGTGTTCGCGCGGAATGACCCGCTCGTCATGATCGCCCGGCTTGGCCGCCTGGACGTCCGAGTCGACGCGCGCATAAGGGCCCGGCCGGTGCGCCGGGCCCTCGTGCGCTCAGATCCCGACGTACTGGCTCAGCCAGGCGCGACTGGCGTCGCGGTACAGCGAGGCGTTGGCGGCGAGTGCGACCGAGTGTCCGGCGCCGGCGAGCACGTAGGTCGTCAGGTGGGCGGCGGGGCCGAAGTACGGCGCCTCCTCGTCCTGCAGCGTGCCGGCGTAGGCACAGTTGCGGAGCAGCCCGCAGAAGCCGGTGTCGTTGGTGCCGTCGACGAGGAGCACCGGCGCGGTGATGTTCAGCGAGATCGGGCTCGCCAGGCCCACCCCGACGATGTCGAGCAGGCTGCTCGCGGAGACCTGGTCCTTGGCGTACGTCTCGTCGGCGGCGACGGCGAGCGGGTCGAGGTCGCCGGCGGAGTAGTACATCGTGCCGCGACTGCCGGGCACGGTGGTCAGGTAGCCGGGATCGCCGCCGCGCGAGGCCAGTTGCGGGTCCAGCGTCACCGGGTGCAGGCCGAGGGCGACGTCCTCGATCACGACGGGGGCGTCGGGCAGGTGGGTCATCCCGGTCAGCAGCACGCCGTCGACGTCGTGGTAAGTGGCCGCCTCGATGATCGAGATGGCCGAGCCGGCGGAGTGGCCGACGAGCACGACCTTGCTGAAGGCGATGCCGCCGACGGCACCGGCGCGGAGGTCGCCCACGACCGTGTGCACGGCGGCGGCCTGCATGGCGCCGGTGATGACGGCGCTCAACGGCCGGCTGCTCTGCCCGATGCCGATCTCGTCGACGGCGAAGGTGGCCAGCCCGTTGGCGGCCATGTCCCGTTGGTACGAGTAGTTGGCGGGCTGGTAGGGCAGGTCCCAGTACATCCGGTTGTACGTGGCGCCGTGCAGCAGCAGTTGGACCGTGGGGGAGACGGCGCCCGCCGGCAGGCACAACTGCCCGTGCATGCTCAGCGGGAGCAGCAGGTTGGTGGACACCGGCAGGGTGTATTCGGAGCAGCGGGCGGGGTCGGCGGATGCGGTGGGCGCGGCGGCGAGCAGCGCGCAGCCGGCGACGAGCGATGCCGCGAGAGCGGCCAAGGGTCTCAGTCTCATCGGGAAGGGGCCTCCTGGCGGTGGGGAAGCGTTGGCGGCCAGGGACGCTATCCCCGCTCGGACCCGGTGACACCGGTTCGACACGATCGTGTGAAACGCAGCGTGGCCGGTAACGGCCTGACCGGCTGACTTCCTTACCCTGAAAGGGTATTCGCTGCCGCCGAACGGGTGGTGCCGATCACCGTCGGCGTCGGCGTCCGGTACGGTCGCCCACCTCGGAGAGGTGGTTTTGTGGGTGAGAACGCGTCGAGACCCATCCCCTGGGTGGTCGACCTGAGCAGGCCGAGCCCGTCCAGGGTGTACGACTACCTCATCGGCGGCGCCTGCAACTTCGCGGTCGACCGGGACTGGGCCGAGCGGGCCATCGAGCAGATGCCCTGGTTGCGGGCCGCCGCCCGGTCCAACCGGGCGTTCCTGCGGCGGGCGGTGATCACCTGCGCCGAGGCCGGTGTCCGCCAGTACCTCGATCTCGGCTCGGGCATCCCGACCGGCGAGAGCGTGCACCAGATGGCCCGGCGGGTACAGCCCGACAGCCGTGTGGTCTACGTCGACAACGAGGAAGTCGCGGTCGCACACAGCACGCTGACCCTCGGCGGGGTGGCGGGCGTGGGCATCGTGGAGGCCGACATGCGACACGTCGGCGCCGTGCTCAGGGCCCCGGTCACCCGTCAGCTGCTGAACTTCGACGAACCGATCGGCCTGCTGATGACCGCGTCGCTGTACTACCTGCCGGACGCCGACGAGACGGCCGCCATGGTGGCCCACTACAAGTCCCTGCTCGCCCCCGGCAGCCACGTCGTGATCTCGCACGCCACCCTCGACCGGCGCCAGCGGGACCTGCTCGAGTTCGGTGCCGTCCTCGAGATGACCAAGTCACTGACCAGCGCCGCGACCGCCCGGTCCCGGGAGTGGATCGCGGCGCTGCTCGACGACCTGGAGGTGCTCGACCCCGGGCTGGTCTACACGTCGTTCTGGCGCCCGGAATCGGTGCGCGTGGTGGACGACACCCTGTGGCACGACTCGATGCTGGCCGCGGTGGCGCGGAAACCGTGACGGGCCGGACGTGTGCTCGGGGCGCCAGGTCGCGACGAGAGCGGCGGCGAGGAGCAGTTCGGCGATGTCGCCGCCGTAGTACATGATCTCCGCGGCTCCCCGGATCTGGGCGGCGGGGGCGTGGATGTCGATCCAGTATCCCCCGTACATCAACTGTGAGATCGCCGCGTGCGCTGCGATGGCGCAGCCGAGGTAGACCAGCCTGGTCCGGACGCCGGGTCGTGCGGGGGCGGGGTCGGGCCCGGCGATGACGTAGGCGAACAGGCAGCCGGAGAACAGGAAGTGGGCGTGCAGCAGCCAGTGCCCGGCCGGCTGGCTGGTGATCGTTTCGTGGAGCGGGCTGAAGTAGAGCACCGCGAGGCTGCCGGTCGACAACAGCAGCGCAATGGCGGGATGTGCCAGCAGTCGAGCCGGACGGCTGTGCAGGAGAGCGGTGAACTGCCGGCCGCGGCGGGTGGACACAGCCCGTAGTGCGAGGGTGACGGGTGCACCGAGCACAAGTGCCAGTGGCGCGTACATGCCGATCAGCAGGTGCTGGGCCATGTGACCGCGAAAGTCGATGTGGGCCCATGGTGCGACGGGCGGCAACAGTGCGACGGCCAGCAGGACGAGGCCGAGGGTGAAGCTGGCCGTTCGCCATCGGCTCCAGCCCAGTGCCGGGTTACGACGGTGGGCGCGCCTGGCCAGGTGCAGGTAGCCGGCGGCGCAGGCGAACAGGACGAGCGCGGGCAGCAGTGCCGAGAGGATGTCGTTGCCGGCCGTATGGGCGTGCTGGGGCATGTCCATCAGTCGGGTCGTCCTGCCACCTGGCCGCCGGGATCGACGGCGCGTCCGCTGCGCTGGAGCAGGTGGCCGCCGACGAGCAGCAGGGCGCCCAGGACGAGAAAGCCGATGTCCCACCAGAGCTGGTAAGGGCCGCCGCGGACGTGGTGGATGCCCAGGATGTGGTGGTCGAGGATGCCTTCGACGAGGTTGAACAGCCCCCAGCCGGCCAGGATCCAGCCCCACAGGACGCGGGAGGTCCACACGCGGCGGCGGTCGCGGGTGACGCGGTTGTAGAGGATGGCCAGGCCCAGCAGGACGGCCAGCCAGCACACGGTGTGGAAGACGCCGTCCCACACCGTGTTCATCCGCAGGCCGGGAACGGTGTCGGGGTCGTAGTACGGCACACCGATGTTGTCGGTGTTCGTGCTGGTCAGCATGTGGTGCCACTGCAGGATCTGGTGCAGCAGGATGCCGTCGACGAACCCGCCCAGCCCCACTCCGAGCACGATCCCCGGCAGTCGCAGGCTCGCCGGCGTCACCTCGGCACTGGCCCGGTCTGCTGTGCTGGCCATTCTCGGTCTCCGCTCCAGCCCACGCGTTCGTCGGTCACGGTCGCCACCGGCTTCCCGGCCTGACGCCACACAAACACGGGTGGCGTCGGGCCGACCTTCCGCCCGCGTGCACGCCGGAGCCGGCGCCGACGACCTGGACGGTGGTCGGCGCCGGGATCCGTCTCCGCGTCGGGAGTTCTTCTCACGCGGTCGTGCAGGTGCTTCCGTTGAGACTGAACGAGGACGGTGCCGGATTGGAGCCGCTGAACGTGCCGTTGAAGCCGATACCGGTTGAGGCGTTCGGCGCCAACGTGCCGTTCCAGGTCAGGTTGGTGGCCGTCACGTTGCCGCCGGACTGGGTGTACGTCGCGCCCCAACCTGGCATGGTGATCTGCTGACCTGCGGCGTAGCTGAAGGCCAGAGTCCAGCCGTTGACCGTGCTCGTGCCCGTGTTGGTGATGGTCACGTTGGCGGTGAACCCGTTGCCACCGCCCCAGTTGGACGCGGAGTAGGTCACCTTGCACGTCCCGGTGCCGCCGCCCGCGCTGGTCGTCGCGGTCGCGGTCCCGGAGCTGCCCGAGGAATTGCCGGCCGCGTCATGGGCTCGTACCTGGTAGCGGTACGTGGTCGACGCGGACAACCCCGTGTCGGTGAACGTGGTCGTCGCGGACGAGCCGACCGGGCTGAAGGTTCCACCGCTGGCGCCGGGTGCCCGGAGGATGTCGTATCCGGTCACGCCGACGTTGTCGGTCGACGCGGTCCAGGTCAGCTTCACGCTGGTGGACGTCACCGCGGACACGGTCGGTGTGTCCGGTGTGGACGGTGGCTGGGTGTCTTCGCCGCTCCCGCCACCGTAGACGGTGGCTTCCTTCGAGGTCTGCTTGACCCCGTTGGGGCCGTTGAGGAACCGCTCGCCCCACGGGGTGAGGCTGGCCGGGTCGAAGCCGTTGGTCATGTCGAGGTACGCGACGTCGCTGCTGTTGCCGCTCCACGACCAGCCGATGTAGCCGAGGCCACGGGCCTGCGCCTGCGCCATGATCGTGTCCTCGTCCGGGTTGCCGTCGGTGTGCATGCTCCCGAACTCGCCGACCACGAGCGGCAGCCCGGCGGTCTGGAACGCGTCGAAGTACGCGTTGATCTCCGCGGCGGTGTCGTAGACGCCGTACATGTGGATGGAGAAGACCGTGTTGTGCAGCGGATCGGCGCTGAGCACCGAGGCCGCGCCGTCACGCATGATGTTCTGCCAGTCCTGGCCCCACATCGGTGCGTCGGCCATCAGCAGGTGCTGCAACCCGGCGGCGCGCAACCGGGCGACCGCGTTGCTCGTCGCGCTGGCCCAGGTCGCGCTCACCTGCTGGTTGTTGCCGAACGGCTCGTTGCCCAGGTTGATGACGACGTAGTTCTCCTGGCCCTTCAGGGCACTGGCGACGCTGATCCAGTAGCTGGCCGCTTGGTCCAGGGTCGCGGCGCCGCTCTGCTCGCCGTACCCGGTGGTGTCGTGCGCTTCCAGCACGCAGATCAGCCGGTTCTGCTTGCACAGCGAGATGATGTTCGAGACCTCGGCGGCCGAGGTCGGTCCCCACCGCTGACCGCTGCCGAGCACCACTCGCACGGTGTTGGCGCCGAAGGACTTGATGTTCGCGAACGAGCTGTTCTGGCTCGGGTACCACACGTAGGCGTGGTTCACCCCGCGCATCACGAACGTGGCGCCGTTGCCTTCGACGATCCGGGTGCCGTCGACGTGCAGACCCGCCGCCGGGGTCGGACCGTCGCCCGGCAGGGCCGCGACGAGGGCGGGGTACCAGCGGGCCTCCATCTTCTGGATGCCGGTGGTGCTGTTCGGGTGCACCCCGTCACTGGTGTCGGTGGCGGTGTCGAACCCGGTCCACTGGTCGACCACGGTGATCGGAGACGCGGCCGTGCTGTGCGCCTGCGCCCATCCGGGGATGGCGTTGTTCAGGTCGACCACCCGCTGGCCGCACGCGGAGCAGCCGGACGGGTTCATCGGGATGATCTTGGCGACGACGAGCTTGGTCGCCGGGTTGCTGGCCCGCATCTGGCTGAGCAGCGTGGTGTAGGCGTCCAGGATCGTGGTCGCCGGAATGTTGTTCCACACGTCGTTGGTGCCCAGATGCATCAGCACGATGTCCGGGCGCGTCGCCGACAACCACCCGGGAAGCTGGTTGTCCCGGACGATCCCGGTCGCCAGGAACCCGCCATGGCCCTCGTTCTCGCCGTCGTAGCTGAATCCGCAGCCCGGGGCCGGCAGCGTGCCGACGAAGTCGATGTTGGTGTGACCGGTGTCCTGCAAGTGTTTCCACAGCAGGGCCCGCCAACAGCCGGGCGAACCGGTGATGGAATCGCCCAGTGCCATGATCCGCGTGGGCGCGGCCGCCCCGGCGGTGGCGGCCGCGGCGGGAGCCACGACGGCAACGGCGGCCAGCAGCACGCCGACCGCCACCACGCGGAGAAATCGCCGGAACATAACGACCTCCTCCAGTAAGCGGCCTGGCCAGGAAACGCCTTTGCCCGGCCGCACAAGTTCAAGCGTCTGTGTTCCCGTCAGGAGCGGCGCGCCGAGCATGGCCGCGTCGACGCGAAACCTGAGTGGTACCAAGTGGTTTTCGGCAGGGCGGTCGCAACGGACAGTGGCGTGCGCACACCAAGTCGTTGCGCCCCATGGGTGCTGCGTCTGACCGGTGAGCGCATTCCCGGGCCGGCACGGCGGGGAGCCCGGACACCGATGGTTTCGAGTGAAGCAGGGTGCCTGCGGAGGAGGGTACTTCCAGCGTGTGCCGCCGCCAAAACGTCTCGAAGCGGAAGTGCGCCGGCCGGCGGAACCTCCGGCGGTTCGACGGCCGACGTTCGTGCGAGCCCGGGCCATCATCGCCGGTAGCGGGCCATGTCGGTCGTCCGGGCGGTCGATGATGTGCCTGCCAGGGCAGCAGTGGCTGATGAAAGTTACAGTGATCGACGCGATGTCTTTGTCGTCACGGTGATCCCGGCCCGCGGCTAGCGGACGGCGAACACCATCCCGATGTCAGCGGCCTGCTGCACCGGGCCCTGCTCGGCGTTGACCGTGAAGCCATGCGTGCTGAAGACCTGGCAGATCGCGTCGCGGTTGTGCCGCCAGCCTTCGACCTCGACGACGGCCTGCCGGATGAGCGGCCAGTGCCGTTCCTCGACGCCGCGCAGCACATCGAGTTCGGCGCCCTCGACGTCGACCTTGAGCAGGTCGACGCGGTCGATGCCCTGCTCGTCGAGCACGGCCGACAGCGGCCGGACCGAGACCCGGTGCGTTTCCAGCTTGCGCATCACGCGCAGCTGGCGACCGACGAGAAGGCGCAGGACGGGGGCGGGCACGTGACGCAGTGCTGGTCCCAGGCCGCCCTGGCGGATCATCTCGACGATGCTGGCGGTGACCCGCTTTCGGTCGGCCTCGACATTCCCTTGGTTCCGCCGGGACGACGAGAAGATCGTGGCGGCCGGGAAGTAACTGAAGTCGAGCTCAGCGTCTCCTGCCGCCAGTCCGTAGGGCAGCGCGGTCAGGCGTCCGTTGAAGAACTCCCGAGCGTTTCGTTCCAGCGTCGTGTGGAGTGGCGGCAGCGGTTCGAAGGCGTAGATCCGCACATCGCCGTCCAATCGCTCGTAGACAGTGGCGGAGAAGACGCCGATGTTGGCACCCACGTCCAGCACCGTCGTCCCTGGTTCGCACGTGACGCCGTGGGCGAAGTAGCCCCCCACCTCCTCGCGCAGGAAGGACTCCTCCCAGGGATTGACGCAGTGCAGTTTGATCGCGTCCATCGTCACGCGCAGATGCATATCACGCTGCACGGATCATGGTTCCGCCAAACGGGCCACGTCCTGCGCGAGGGCCGGCTGACGCCAGGCACCGGCCCCAGCCACGCGCCGATACGGCGTGACCCGGCAGCCGCGTTCGCCACTCCCGAGGGATCCTCATGCCAGCCCTCCGTGGGTGCCCGGCTCCGGATCGCCGACTTCGTCAGGCTGAGACGGCGCGGGCACCGTTGTGCGGAGCAGCATGACCACCGCGCTTCAATTTCGGAATGGGCCTTCGCGCTCACGCCCGGGCGGCACTGGGCGGCGACCGATCCGGCCGAGGCGGTCGACAAGATCATCATCGGTCCGTGGTTCGGCCCCGCCCGCGGCCGCATCGAGCTGCGGCACCTGACGGTAGGCCGGGTCGGCGAGTGCGACCAGGTCGGCTACCGGCTCCAGGCCGGCGACCAGGTGGTCGAGCAGCAGGCGTACTACACCGCGCGGGACAACCGGATCGACACGATCCGCATCGTCTGCTCGGGCTACCAGCCGGCCTGACCGCCACCGTACGGGTCACGTGGCCGGACGGCGGAAAGTGGATCTCGCGCCGCCCCCCGGTCGACGCGAGATCCCGCCAATCGGTCAGTGGAACTGGTTGATGTGCACGAAGTTCGACGGCCAGTAGAACGTCAGGTTCCCCACCACGGTCGGGCTCTTGGTGCTGAACGTGTTCACCGAGTACTCGCCGTGCCCGGTCAGGTTGAAGTTCTCGACCACGATCGACCCGTCGGGGTTGACCTTGTCGACGTAGGCCACGTGGCCGAAGCCGGCCATGCCTCCGGAGTTGGCGTTCCACTGCGCCACCGCGCCGGGCGTCGGCGTCTGGTCGACCCAGAAGCTCGAGTTGTAGCGCGTCGCGTTGGTGGCCCAGTCCTTGGCGTCCGGGCCCATGCCCGGGTTGCCGCCGTTGATGTCCACCGAGTAGGTGCGGTAGTCGGTCGGCGTGCCGCCGGGCCCGCCGGTCTGCGTGTACTGCCGGCCGCCGGTGTTCTCGTAGATCTTCCAGGCGACGAACGAGTCGCACTCGCGGGCGTACTGGAAGCCGCCCCGGTTCGGAGCGTCGACGAAGTCGCTCGGCGGGTTCTTGGCCGGGTCGAAGGCGGCGTAGCGCCACGGATAGTCGTTGCCGGTGATCAGGTTGCGCGGACCGGGTCCCTCGGCCCAGTGCTCGCCGTCCTTGGCCACGGTCTGGTTGGCCTGGAGCACGCCCTGCAGGTCACCGGGGTAGTTCTGGCCCTGGTCGGCGGACACGTAGTAGCTGCCGCCGCTGGAGTCGTTCGCCTTGAGTGTGAAGACGGGGTAGTTGCCGCTGGTGCCGATCTGCACCTGGTAGAACGTCTCCCACGGGCCGACGGTGGTCTGGCCGGGCCGGGCGTGCAGGGCGCCCCGGTCGCGGCCGGTCCAGGAGAACTCGGCGCTGACATAGGCCTGGGCGACGTCCGACCAGAGCGCGACGGCGCCGTCGGGCATGCCGGACAGGTGCCGGATCTCGTAGCCCTCGTACGGGCCGGGGATGGTCGCGCGGGCCCGCAGCACGTTCTTGGCGTGCCGGCCCTGACTGTCGGTCCAGCCGGCCTCGGTGGAGACGTAGTTCCAACCGCTGACCGTCCGCAGGTACGTGTGGCGCTGCGTGGCGCCGGCCGCGCCGGCCGGCGCGGCCGCGGTCATCGCGGCGCCCAACGCGACGACGGCGGCGAGCAGTGGTAATCGGATACGCATCGAACCTCCTCGTGCCGGAACGGGTTCGATCCGAGACAAGCAGGACGCGCGGGGTGGTCGACACGGTCTGGACCGACCCTGGACCAGTCCCGGACCGCCTCAGGCGGAGGCGTCGGACAGCACGGCGAGCGCCCGCAGCGCGGCGGCCTGATAGCTGTTGTCGCCCAGGTCGGCGAACGCGTCGACGGCGGTGGTGAGTTCGCGGGCGGCGTCCTCGCGCCGACCGGCGGCGGCGAACACCCGGCCGAGGCCGAGCCGTGTGTAGGCGACGCCCCAGTGGTCGTCGTGCGCACGGAACGACTCCATCGCGTCCCGGTACAGGCCGGCGGCCTCGTCAAGGGCGCCACGGTCGAGCATCACCTCGGCGTGCCCGCAGTACGTCATCGCCTGCGACCGGGTCGCGTCCAGTTCGGCGAACTCCCGGGCAGCCTGTTCGAACGCCGCCGCGGCCTGGTCGAGCCGGCCCAACGCGCGCAGTGCCTCGCCGAGGTGCCGCCGCGTGGTCGCCAGCGACCAGCGCTCGCCCGCCTGCTCGTTGAGCCGGATCGCGTCCGCGAACAGCGAGGCGGCGGTCTCGTGCTGGCCGACGTCGCCGAGCGCGCACCCCAGGCGATCGAGGGCCCCGGCTTCCTCGTCGGGACGCTCGATTCGGCGGGCCAGCCGGACCGCGGCCCGGCCGTGCTCGATGGCCGCCGTGACGTCGCCGACCGAACGCAACGCGATGCACAGTCCGTTCAGCGCGATGACCTGGTGCAGGCCGTCGCCGACGGTCTCCGCCAGCTCGAGCGCCGAGGTGTTCACGTCCCGCCATTCGTCCCAGTGGCAGCGCAGGTCCCAGTACCACGGCAGCGCCACCAGCAACGGGAACACCAGCTCGGTGAGTCCGAGCTCGCCGGCGCGCCGCATGCCGGCCGCGACACAGCGGTACTCGGCGTCCAGCCAGCGGACAGCCGCCTCCCGGTCGGCGAACCTGGATTCCGGCCGGGGCACGGCATATCCGGACGGGTCCAGCGTCGCGCCCGCGTCGAAGGCCGTGCCGAGCAGGTCGCCGAGCACGGCCCGTTCGACGGATTCCCGGTCGGCCGCCGCCTCCTCCAGATCGAGCCGCGTCTCGGCGAACAACCTGAGCAGGTCGTGCATCCGGTACCGGCGGGCGCGGTCGGACGCCTGCACCATGCCGCGCTGGGTCAGCTCCGCGAGGGCCGTGTCCGCGCCACCATCGGGGAACGCCGTGGCGGCGGTCCGCGCACCGAAGTCCGGACCTGGGAGCAACGGGGCCCGCCGGAACAGGGTTCGCGCCGGCTCGGACATCGCCTGATAGCTCAGCTCGAACACGGTGTTCACGGCGCGGTCGCCGACCCGCAGCCGGTCCAGGCGGGTCGCCCGGTCCGCCAGTTCGTCGGCCCAGTCCCGCAGCTGCCCGCGCGGCCAGGTGGCGATGCTGGCGGCCGCGAGTCGGGTGGCCAGGGGCAGGTGTCCGCAGTGGGCGACGATCTGCCGGCTCTCGTGCAGCTCGGCCGCCACTCGGTCCGCTCCGGCGACCCGCCGGAACAGCTCCAACGCGGCGTCCGGCGCGAACACGCCGAGCCGGACGTGCCGTGCGCCGTCCAGCGCGGCCAACGGGCCACGCGAGGTGATCAGGACCAGCGACTCGCCGTGTCCCGGCAGCGCCGGTCGCACCTGGGTCTCGTCGGCGGCGGCGTCCAGCACGATCAGCACCCGCCGGCTGGCCAGCACGGAGCGCAGCAGCGCCGCGCGGCCGTCCACGTCCGCGGGCAGCCGGTTGTCCGGAACGCCCAGCGGGACAAGGAGTTTCGCCAGCACCTGGGCCGGCGGCAGCGGTTGCCGCCCGGCGCCGTGCAGCGCCACGTAGAGCTGGCCGTCCGGGTAGTCGGCGCGGACGCGGTGCGCGACGTGCAACGCGAAGCTCGACTTGCCGACGCCCGGTTCGCCGGAGACGGTGACGACCGCCGTCGCCTGCCGAATCCACGTCAGCACCCGGGACAGTTCGGTGTCCCGGTCGACGAAGTCCACGAGGTCGGCCGGCAGCTGTGCGACCGTTCCGACCGGCGGCGGAACCTGCGCGCGGGCCGAGAGCACGGCGTCCCACAGTCGGCTCAGCTCCGCGGCGTCGTCCGGAAAGGCGTTGCGGTACAAGGCGAGCAGGTCGGCGGGAAGCAGCCGGCGTCCGTGCTCGAAGTCGACAAGGGCGCTGTGGCCGGTGGCGCCGAGCCGGCGGGCCATGCCACGCAGGGAGAGACCGCGCCGGAGCCGCAGCCTGCGCAGGTATGCGCCGAGAGCGCACAACGCGGCTTGATCCGCCGCCACACCGTCCTCCCCAGGTTCACCGACCGTAGTCGACGGTACCCAGCGACGCCGGGGTGTGCACTCCCCTCAGTGGCCGAGTCCCCGGACATCGGGCGCAGCGTCTTCGCCCTGTCGCAGCCCCGCGAAGGCGGCATTCGAGAAACTTTCACCACGAGACCTCCTGACGTCCGGCCGGCCGGCCGAGCGCGGTCTTCGCCGGCAACGGCCGCCATAACTGGTGGTCCGCGCAACAGGGCCGCACGACCCGGCGCTGATCTCAGGGCTGCGCCGGCTGAACACGGGCCGTTGACGCGTGCCGGTGCGCGCCGTACTTTGCGGCCGCACCGGGCGATGGACTTCGAAAGTTTCGAAGGGGACGTGCGTTCGCCGTTGCCCATGATCGCAGCCACGACGCCGGCAGTGCGCTGCGTCGCCGCGCGTCCTGGCCTCGTCGGCGTGGCCCCTGGAAGCGGCCGAATTTCCGAAACACGATCGAAAGTTGTTGCCACCCTGTGCGACCGGACTGACACTGTTCGACACCCAGACGGTTTCCTCGACGAGGAGGAACAACACAGATGGAGCACCTTCCCGACTTCACCATCAGCCGCCGAGGCATCCTCAGCGCCGGCGCCCTGCTGGCGGCCTCGGCGGTGGCGCTGCCGGCCACGGCGCACGCCGACACGACGATCACGACCAACCAGACCGGCACCAACAACGGGTACTACTACTCGTTCTGGACCGCCGGCGGCGGCTCGGTGGCGATGACGCTGTCGTCCGGCGGCAGCTACCGCACGCAGTGGACGAACTGCAACAACTTCGTCGCCGGCAAGGGGTGGAGCAACGGCGGGCGGCGCAGCGTCCACTACTCGGGCAGCTTCAACCCGTCCGGCAACGCCTACCTGTCGCTGTACGGCTGGACCTCCAACCCGCTGGTCGAGTACTACATCGTCGACAACTGGGGCAGCTACCGGCCGACCGGCACGTACAAGGGCACGGTCAGCAGCGACGGCGGCACGTACGACATCTACGAGACCACCCGCTACAACGCCCCGTCGGTGGAGGGAACCCGGACGTTCAACCAGTACTGGAGCGTCCGGCAGAGCAGGCGCACCGGCGGCACGATCACCACCGGCAACCACTTCGACGCGTGGGCCAGCCACGGCATGAACCTGGGCAGCTTCCGCTACTACATGATCCTCGCCACCGAGGGCTACCAGAGCAGCGGCAACTCGTCCATCACGGTCAGCTGAGCGGGAAGGGAGCACCGCAGATGCGCACGACCGCACGGCTGCTCGCGGCGGGACTGACCGCCGCCGCCATGATGGCGCCGGCCGCGGGCATCTCGCACGCCGCGACGTGCAACGGCTATGTCGGGCTCACCTTCGACGACGGCCCGTCCGCCGCCCATACGCCGGCCCTGCTCAATGCCTTGCGGCAGAACGGGTTACGGGCGACGATGTTCAACGAGGGGCAGTACGCCGCCGCCTATCCGGCGCAGGTCCGCGCCGAGGCCGCCGCCGGCATGTGGATCGGCAACCACAGCTACACCCACCCGCACCTGACCCAGGAGAGCCAGGCGCAGATCGACTCGGAGATTTCCCGTACGCAGCAAGCGATCGCCGCGGCCGGCGGCGGCACCCCGAACCTGTTCCGCCCGCCGTACGGCGAAACCAACGCGGCGGTGCGGACCGTCGAGGCCAAGTACGGGTTGACGCAGATCATCTGGGACGTCGACTCCCAGGACTGGAACGGCGCGAGCGTCGACGCGATCGTGCAGGCCAACGCCCGGCTGACCAACGGCCAGATCATCCTGATGCACGAGTGGCCGGCCAACACGCTCGCCGCGATTCCCCGTATCGCACAAGGGCTCGCCGCCCGCGGCCTGTGCACCGGCCGGATCTCGCCCCAGACCGGCCGCGCCGTCGCCCCGTAAGCACGTATTCCCGCCAGATGAGAAGGGACCACTGTGTCCGTTACCAGCACCGCCAGGGCCCGCGCCGCGCTGGCCGCCACCGCCGCGCTGGCCGTGGGTGGGCTGCTGCTCGCCTGCGTGTCCAGCCAGGCCGGCGCGGCCAGCACCGGGTTGAAGACCTTGGCCGAGGCCAAGGGCAAGTACATCGGTACCGAGTTGACCGGCAACATGGTCTACAACTCGACGGTCACGTCGTTGGCCGCGGGTCAGTTCGACATGGTGACTCCGGGCAACGAGATGAAGTGGGACACGACCGAGCCGTCCAACGGTAGTTACAACTTCGGTCCGGGTGACACGATCGTCTCCTTTGCGCAGTCGCACAACATGCGGGTGCGTGGGCACAATCTGGTGTGGCACAGTCAGTTGCCGGGGTGGGTCAACGGTGTGCCGCGTAACCAGGTGCAGGGCGTGATGGAGTCGCACATCACGGCCGAGGTGAGTCATTACAAGGGCAAGATCTATGCCTGGGATGTGATCAACGAGCCGTTCAACGAGGACGGCAGTTTGCGGCAGGACGCGTTCTACAACGCGATGGGCTCTGGTTATCTGGCTGACGCGATCCGCACGGCGCATGCTGCGGATCCGAGCGCGGTGTTGTACATCAATGATTACAACATCGAGGGTGAGAACGCGAAGAGCAACGCGTTGTACAGTCTGGCGCAGTCGATGCTGGCTCAGGGTGTTCCGTTGGGTGGTATCGGCCTGGAGGGGCATTTCATCGTCGGGCAGGTGCCGTCGTCGATGTTGGCCAACATGCAGCGGTTCGCGGCGTTGGGGCTGGACGTGGCGGTGACCGAGTTGGATGACCGTGTCCAGTTGCCGGCCAGCAGTGGCAGTCTGCAGCAGCAGGCCACCGACTACGCCACGGTGATCAATGACTGTTTGGCGGTGACGCGCTGCCCGGGGGTGTCGCAGTGGGGTGTCGGTGACGCGGACTCGTGGATTCCGGGCACGTTCCCGGGTCAGGGCGCGGCGACCATGTATGACAACAACTATCAGCCCAAGCCGGCTTACAACTCCACCGCCACGGCCCTCGGCGGATCAACCACGACGACCACGACGACAACAACAACGACAACGACGACCACGTCGTCTCCGCCACCGAACTCCACGTGCACGGTCACGGACAGCGTGAACGCGTGGAACACCGGCCTGACCGAGAACATCACGATCGTCAACACCGGCACCGGGCCGGTCAACGGCTGGTCGCTGGCGTTCACCCTGGCCGGCGGGCAGACGATCACCTCCGCGTGGAACGCCGCGATCTCGCCGGGCAGCGGCCAGGTGACGGCGAAGAACGTGAGCTACAACGGATCCGTGCCGCCCGGCGGCTCCGTGTCGTTCGGCTTCCAGGCCAACCACACCGGCGACACGTCGGCCCCGACCGCCTTCACCCTCAACGGAACCCGGTGCGCCACAGGCTGATCCGGTGACTCCCGTCCAGGCCCCGCCACTTCGGTGGCGGGGCCTGGACGTTCATCACCCGGCGGCGCCGGTGAAGCAGCGCGGACGCCGTCGGGGGAGGTGGTCAGCGCCGGCCCGGTGGCGTTCCACGACAGGGTGGCCATGGTGGCGGCAGGGGCGCGTCGGCGAGAGCGGTGGTGCCAGATCGCATTGTCGCTCCTCGAAGGCAGGGGATGTCGACTGGGAGCGCTTCCAGAGTGAGCCGATCGTAGCTTCGGTGGGAGTTGCTGTAAACAACACAGGGCTGTGCGGCCTAACGCCGTACGGGCAAATGGCGTCCACTTGGGGCATGTAAGGGGAATGTGAGCGTGTGACCTTCCCCTCCTGTTTCTCAATGGTTACAGTCGGGCACGACTGGAAGCGCTTCCAGAGCGATCGGTCAGCACTCCCTCAACGCCGCGAGGAGTACTCCGCATGCCTGCATCCGCATCTCCCGGCGCCGGCCGTACCCGCCTGATCAGCGGTCTGTCCGCGCTGGGCGCACTCTCGCTCACCGCCGGATTCCTGGTCGCCACCGGTACCAACGCCTCGGCCGCGCCGGCGTGCAAGGTCGACTACTCGGTCAACCAGTGGAGCACCGGCTTCACCGGCAACGTCACCGTCACCAACCTCGGCGACGCGATCGGCAACGGCTGGACCCTCGCCTGGGACTTCCCGGGCAACCAACAGGTGCAACAGGGCTGGAGCGCCACTGTCACCCAGTCCGGCCAGCACGTCACGGCCGCCAGCCCGGACTGGGCGAAGTCCCTGGCCAGCGGGGCGAGCGCGACCTTCGGGTTCAACGCCTCCTACTCGGGCACCAACGCCGTGCCGGCCTCGTTCACGCTCAACGGCACCGCCTGCACGGGGTCCGCGCCGCCCACCACGACAACGACCACCACGACGACCACAACCACGACCACGACGACCACCGGCAACCCGCCGCCGCCCGGCACGCACGTCGACAACCCCTACGCCGGCGCGAAGGGCTACGTGAATCCGGACTGGTCGGCCGAGGTCACCGCCGCGGCGGCGACCGCGGGCGGCACGCTCGGCAGCAAGATGTCGAAGGTGGCCAACACGTCCACCGCGGTGTGGCTGGACCGGATCGCTGCCATCGCCGGCACCGACACCCAGCGTGGCCTGCGGGCCCACCTGGACGCGGCCCTGAGCCAGGCCACCGGCGGCACGCCCGTCGTCGCCCAGTTCGTGATCTACGACCTGCCCGACCGCGACTGCGCCGCGCTGGCCTCCAACGGCGAGCTCCAGGTCAGCCAGAACGGCCTGGCCCGGTACAAGAGCGAGTACATCGACCCGATCGCGGCGATCATGGCCGACCCGAAGTACGCGAACCTGCGCATCGTGGCGATCATCGAGCCGGACTCGCTGCCCAACCTGGTCACCAACACCTCGATGGCCAAGTGCGCGGAGGCCCAGTCCAGCGGCGCCTACGTGCAGGGTGTGCAGTACGCGCTGAACAAGCTGCACGCGATCAGCAACGTCTACAACTACATCGACATCGCGCACTCGGCGTGGTTGGGCTGGGACAGCAACCTGCAGCCGGCGGTCAACCTGATCACGCAGACCATCAAGGGCACCACCGCCGGCGTGAACAGCGTGGACGGCTTCATCAGCGACACCGCGAACTACACGCCGGTGACCGAGCCGTACCTGCCCGACTCCGGCCTGAACGTCGGCGGCCAGCCGCTGCGCTCGGCGACGTTCTACCAGTGGAACCCGTACTTCGACGAGTCCCACTACGACAACACGATGTACAGCGCGTTCGTGGCGGCCGGCATGCCCAGCAGCATCGGCATGCTGATCGACACCTCGCGCAACGGCTGGGGCGGCTCGGCGCGGCCGACCGGCGCCAGCGGGTCCACCGTGGACTCCTACGTCGACTCGGGTCGGGTCGACCGCCGGCTGGCCCGGGGCAACTGGTGCAACCAGAGCGGCGCCGGCCTCGGCCAGCGGCCGACGGTCAGTCCCGCGCCGCACTTCGACGCGTACGTGTGGATCAAGCCGCCGGGCGAGTCGGACGGGGCCAGCGCGTCGATCCCGAACGACGAGGGCAAGGGCGCGGACCCGATGTGCGACCCGACCTTCCGGGGCAGCCAGCAGGCCAACGGCGGCAACCTGACCGGCGCGCTGCCGAACGCCCCGCTGTCCGGCCACTGGTTCCAGGACCAGTTCGCGCAGCTGGTGGCCAACGCCTATCCGCCGGTGCAGTAAACCTCTCTCGCCCCGGGCGGTGCCTGCTCTCACCCGCCCGGGGCGGGAGTCCCATCCCGGAAAGGAATCCCTGCGCATGCGTCGACGACTGCGGGTCGCCCTGGGCACCGCGGCGGCGCTGATCGCCGCCATGTTCACCCCGACAACACCCGCGAACGCGGCGGCCGTGGCCTGCACGGTCGTCTACACCACCAACGACTGGTCCAACGGCTTCACCGCCAACGTCTCCCTGACCAACAACGGCCCGGCGCTCACCAGCTGGTCACTGGGCTGGACCTTCCTCGACGGCCAGCAGGTGCAGCAGGGCTGGAACGCCACCGTCACCCAGTCCGGCTCGAAGGTCACCGCGAACAGCCTGAGCTACAACGGGAACCTGCCCACCGGGGCGTCCACGTCCTTCGGTTTCAACGCCAGCAAGGGCTCGGCCAACCGGCCGCCGACCGACTTCGCGGTGAACGGCACCGCGTGCACCGGGCCGAACCAGGCGCCGACGGTGTCGCTGACCTCGCCCAAGTCCACCGACTCCTACAACGCGCCGGCGACGATTCCGCTGGCGGCCACGGCGTCGGACAGCGACGGCACGATCAGCAAGGTCGAGTTCTACGCCGGTGACACGCTGCTGGCCACCGACACCACCGCGCCGTACGCCGGCAGCTGGACGAACGTGCCCGCCGGCACGTACTCCGTGACCGCCAAGGCCTACGACGACAAGGGCGCGTCGACGTCCACGGCCCCGGTGTCGGTGAAGGTGTTGTCCGGCCCGACGATCGTGGCCTCGCCGGCGACGATCAACGTCAAGCAGGGCTCCACCGCGACCTTCGGCGTGAGCCTGGCCAGCGCCCCGACCGGGAACGTCAGCGTCGCCGTGTCCCGGACGTCGGGCAGCGCCGACCTGACCGCGTCGCCGACGAGCCTGACGTTCACGCCGTCGAACTGGCAGACGGCGCAGAACGTCACCGTCACCTCCGCGGACAACGGGGGCGACCTGGGCTCCGCGGTGTTCACCGCCGCGGCCACCGGCTATGCGTCCGGCACGGTCACCGCGACCGAGGTTTCGAAGTCCACTTCGGACTACCAGGTGGAGTTCCTCAAGCAGTACAGCAAGATCAAGGATCCGAACAGCGGCTACTTCCGCAAGTTCGGCAACCTGCTGGTGCCCTACCACTCGGTGGAGACACTGATCGTGGAGGCCCCGGACCAAGGGCACGAGACGACGTCGGAGGCGTACAGCTACTACCTGTGGCTGGAGGCCGCCTACGGCCGGATCACCCAGGACTGGGCCCCCTTCAACGCGGCGTGGACCTCGCTGGAGACCTTCGCCATCCCGTCGGCCGCCGACCAGCCGTCCAACTCCGGCTACAACGCCAGCAAGCCGGCGACCTACGCGGCGGAGTACCCGAGCCCGTCGCAGTACCCGGCGCAGCTGCAGTCCGGCGTCCCGGTCGGCAGCGACCCGATCGCCGGTGAGCTGAAGTCCGCCTACGGCACGAGCAACGTCTACGGCATGCACTGGCTGCTGGACGTGGACAACATCTACGGCTTCGGGCACTGCGAGGACGGCACGAACACCGCGCCGGCGTTCATCAACACCTTCCAGCGCGGCTCCCAGGAGTCGGTCTGGGAGACGGTCACGCAGCCGTCCTGCGACCAGATGAAGTTCGGTGGCAAGAACGGCTACCTGGACCTGTTCACCGGGGATTCCAGCTACGCCAAGCAGTGGAAGTACACCGACGCGCCGGACGCCGACGCCCGCGCGGTGCAGGTGGCGTTCCAGGCCGAGCAGTGGGCCAAGGCGCAGGGCAAGTCCTCGGCCGTCGCCGACGTCGTGAAGAAGGCGTCCAAGATGGGCGACTACCTGCGGTACTCGCTGTTCGACAAGTACTTCAAGAAGATCGGCAACTGCGTCGGGGCCAGCACGTGTCCCGCCGGCAGCGGCAAGGACAGCGAGCACTACCTGATCTCCTGGTACTACGCGTGGGGTGGCTCGCTCGACCCGTCCAACGCGTGGGCGTGGCGGATCGGCGACGGCGCCGCGCACCAGGGCTACCAGAACCCCCTCGCCGCGTATGCGCTGTCGACGGACCCGGGGCTGAAGCCGACGTCCGCGACCGGATCGAGCGACTGGGCGACCAGCCTCGGCCGGCAGTTGGAGTTCCTGCAGTGGCTGCAGTCCAGCGAGGGCGGCATCGCCGGTGGCGCCACCAACAGCTGGGACGGCCAGTACGGCACGCCGCCCGCGGGTGACCCGACCTTCTACGGCATGTACTACGACTGGCAGCCGGTGTGGCACGACCCGCCGAGCAACCAGTGGTTCGGCTTCCAGACGTGGGGCATGGAGCGGGTCGCCGAGTACTACCAGGCGACCAAGGACGCCCGCGCCAAGAAGATCCTGGACAAGTGGGTGCCGTGGGCGATCGCCAACACCACCGTCGGGGCGAACGGGTCGTTCCAGATCCCGTCCGACCTGACCTGGACCGGCGCCCCGGACACGTGGAACGCCACCAACCCGGGCGGCAACTCGGGCCTGCACGTGGCCGTGAAGAACTACAGCCAGGACGTCGGTGTCGCCGCCTCGCTGGCCAAGACGCTGATGTACTACTCGGCCGGCTCCGGTGACACGGCGTCGAAGACCCTGGCCGAGGGGCTGCTGACCGCGTTGACCGGGCACGAGGACGCCAAGGGCATCGCCATTCCGGAGACGCGGACGGACTACAGCCGGTTCGACGACACCTACAACGGCGACCAGGGCCTGTACGTGCCGCCGGGCTGGACCGGGACGATGCCGAACGGCGACCCGATCAACTCCAACTCCACGTTCCTGTCGATCCGGTCCTTCTACAAGAACGACCCGGACTGGTCGAAGGTCCAGTCCTACCTGAACGGTGGGCCGGCGCCCACGTTCACCTACCACCGGTTCTGGTCGCAGTCGGAGATCGCCACCGCGTTCGCCGTCCACGTCGACCTGTTCGGATGAGGTGCACATGAAGCGTTGGCGCTCCCTCGGAGTCGCCCTCGCCGCAGTGGTCGGGCTCGCCGTCGTCACGGTGAGCCCGACCCACGCGGCTGGGACGAGCACGTCGGCGGGGACCGGAACCGGCTACTACCATGCGGTCGGGTCGCAGCTCGTCGACTCGACCGGCTCGCCGGTGCGGATGACCGGCCTCAACTGGTTCGGCCCGGAAACGGCCAACTACACCTTCCACGGCCTGTGGTCCCGCAACTACCGGGACATGATCGACCAGATGGCGTCGCTGGGCTACAACACGGTCCGCGTGCCGTACTCCAACCAGCTGTTCGACCCCGGCTCCACGCCGAACAGCATCGACGCCGCGTCCAATCCCGATCTGGTCGGCCTGTCCGGCATCCAGATCCTGGACAAGGTGATCGGCTACATCGGCAGCAAGGGCATGCGGGTGGTGCTGGACCAGCACCGGCCGGACAGCGGCGCGCAGTCGCCGCTGTGGTACACCGCCCAGTACCCGGAGAGCCGCTGGATCTCCGACTGGACGATGCTGGCCCAGCGGTACAAGGGAAATCCGACCGTGGTCGGCATGGACCTGCACAACGAGCCGCACGCGGTGCAGGGTGGTGGCGGCGCCTGCTGGGGGTGCGGCGACACCGCCCACGACTGGCGGCTCGCCGCGGAACGGGCCGGCAACGCCATCCTCGCGGTCAACCCGGACGTGCTGATCATCGTGGAGGGCATCGACTGCGTGTCCGGCACCGGTGATCCGGAGTGCGGCTGGTGGGGCGGCAACCTGTCCGGGGCCGCGCAGTACCCGGTTCGACTGTCCAAACCGGACAAGCTCGTGTACTCCGCGCACGAGTACGCCATCTCCGTGTTCCACCAGACCTGGTTCGACGACCCGACCTTCCCGGCCAACATGCCCGCGCTGTGGGACCACTTCTTCGGCTACCTGGTCAAGCAGCACATCGCGCCGGTGCTGGTCGGCGAGTTCGGCAGCACGCTGGCCGACCCGCGGGACAAGGTGTGGCTGCAGAACCTGATGGCTTACATGGGAACCGGGCCGACCGGGATGAGCTTCACCTACTGGTCGTGGAACCCGAACTCCGGCGACACCGGCGGCATCCTGAAGGACGACTGGAAGACCGTCGACCAGAACAAGCAGTCGATACTCCAGCCGTACCTCATCCCGCCGGTCGGCGGCGGGGACGGCGGCGGCACCACCCCGCCGCCGGTCTCCTGCACGGTCGGCTATCACGTCGACAACAGCTGGAACGGCGGCTTCACCGCCACGGTGACGCTGAAGGACACCGGCAGTGCGCCGTTGGCGAACTGGACGCTGACCTGGACCGTGCCGAGCGGCACGCAGCTGGTCAGCGGCTGGAACGCGACGGTGAGCCAGAGCGGCACGACCGTCACCGCCAAGGCTCCGGCGTGGGCGCCGACCATCGGCGCCGGCGCCAGCACGTCGATCGGCATCCAGGCCAACGGTTCCTCGACCGCGACGCCGACCGGGTACGCCGTCAACGGCACGAGCTGTGGGATGAGCTGACATGCGGATGTTGTTGGCGGCAGCGCCGGTCACGGCGCTGCCGCCACACCGGATCGGCTGGGAGAGCTACGCCGGCGGCGACGACACGGTCTCGTTCGACGACATCGCGGTGGCCACCGCGCGTGTCGGCTGTTGACCCTGGGAGGAGTTCGATGTGAAGACATGGAAGGCGCTCACCGTGCTGGCGGCGAGCGTGGCCCTCGTACTGCTCGAGGCGATCCCCGCCTCGGCTCACGGCGCGATGATGAAACCGGGCAGCCGCACCTTCCTGTGCTGGGAGGACGGCCTGACCTCGACCGGTCAGATCGTGCCGCAGAACCCGGCCTGCTCGGCGGCCGTGAACGTCAGCGGCGCGAACTCGCTGTACAACTGGTTCGCCGTGCTGCGCTCCGACGGGGCCGGCCGCACCCGCGGCTTCATCCCGGACGGCAAACTGTGCAGCGGCGGCAATCCCAACTACGCCGGCTTCGACCAGCCCGGCAACTGGCCGATCACGCACCTGACCGCCGGCGCGACGTTCGACTTCGCCTACAACGCGTGGGCCGCGCATCCCGGCTGGTTCTACACCTATGTGACCAAGGACGGCTGGGATCCGAGCAAGCCGCTGACCTGGGACGAGCTGGAGGACCAGCCGTTCCTGACCGTCGACCACCCGCCGGTGACCGGGCAGGTCGGCACGGTGAACGGCCAGTACGACTGGTCCGGGGCGCTGCCGGCGAACAAGACCGGGCGGCACATCATCTACTCGGTGTGGAAGCGGTCGGACAGCGCCGAGACCTTCTACGGCTGCTCGGACGTGACGTTCGACGGCGGCCACGGCGAGGTCACCGGGATCAAGGACGCACCCCCGCCACCGCCGCCGGGCAGCGGTGACAACGGCTGCATGGCCGAGTTCGACGTCACGGGCTCCTGGAACGGCGGCTACCAGGCGACCGTGAAGGTGATGAACCACGGCACCACGCCGATCAACGGCTGGACCGTCAGCTGGACCCAGCCGGCGGGTCAGACCGTGGGCAGCCTGTGGAACGGCACCATGACGCAGGACGGGTCGCTCACGGTGG
Source organism: Kutzneria kofuensis (assembly GCF_014203355.1). NCBI lineage: Bacteria > Bacillati > Actinomycetota > Actinomycetes > Pseudonocardiales > Pseudonocardiaceae > Kutzneria > Kutzneria kofuensis. Next base: position 154,389 of record NZ_JACHIR010000004.1, on the reverse strand, counting down.
TGCGCAACGCCGACTGGAACCGGACCGTGCCGGCCGACGGCTCGACCACGTTCGGGCTCACCATGAACGTGACCGGATCCAATCCGGCCCAGCCCACGATGAACTGCTCGTCGCCGTGACGAGGCCGACGCCCCCGGCCGCGGTCGGGGGCGTCGACGCCGGGTCAGGCCGGCTGCTCGGAGGCGGCCTTCGGGGTGGCCGTCAGCAGGCGGGTCACCGGCCGGGCGCCGATCCCGTGCACCAGCACGCTGCCGAGCACACAGGTCACGGTGATCACGAGGATGGTGTCGGCGGTCGATCCCTCCGGCAGCCGGTTGAAGGCCAGCAGCCCGAACACGATCGACGTCGTGCCCCGTGGCCCCAGCGCGCCGACGAGCAGTCGCTCACGGGCGGAGAACCTCGAACCGATCAGTGACAGGAGCACCGGCCCGACCCGGACCACGGTGAGGGCCGCCGCGCAGAACAGCACCACCTGCCAGGGGACTCCGATGAGGACCGTGAGCACGGCCGCAATCCCGACCATGAACCACATGGTCATCGTCAGCACCGTGGTGATGTCCTCCAGCAGGTGGAAGTCCGCGCTCAGGGCCGGGGTGCGGCTCACGCCGCCGGACACGGTCCGCAGCCGGTGCGCCTTGGCCAGCCGGTGCACGTACCGGAAGGCGATGCCGCAGACGAACGAGGCGACGAACCCGTTGCCGTCGATGGCGACGGTCACGGTGTAGGTCAGCAGCGGGGCCAGCAGAACGGTGACGCGTCCGGACTGCTCGGTCATCCAGCCGGCGCGGGCGGCCAGGTTCATCAGCAGCGCCAGGGCGGTTCCGACCACGACACCGACGAGGACGGCCTTGAGCGCGAAGGGCACCGCGGTGCCCAGGGCGTCGAGCGGCGTGCGCTGCTGGTCGTGGTCTCCCGCGAGGATCAGCGCGAAGAGGAAGAGCGGGGAGACGATGCCGTCGTTGTAGCCGCTCTCCACGTTGAGCACGCTGCGCACGTGCGTGGGCAGCCCGCGATCGCGGACGAGGCGTTCGGCCGGGGCGAAGTCGGTCGGCACCACGACCCCGGCGACCAGCAGCAGCACCGGCCAGGGCAGGCCGGGGAACAGCAGCCAGCCGAACGCCATGGCCAGCGCGAGGCTCAGCGGCAGCGCCAGCAGCAGCACCCTGGCGACCAGTCCGGGCGAGCCGCCCCACAGCCGGCCACCGCGGACCTCGGTGGCGTCGGTGAACAGCAGCACGGCGAGGATGATCTCGGCGGCCTGCTGCACCGCCTGGGTGTTCAGCAGGGCCGAGATGGAGTCCTCGTTGACCAGACCGACGACGACGCCCGCCAGCACCATGACCACCGGCGCGCCGAGGTTCCACCGGTCCAGGCGGGCGGCGGCCAGCGATCGAACCATGAGGGCGACGGCGATCGCGAGAAACAGGGAGTTCATTCGACCCGTGCTCGTTTTCGTGGTTGGGCGGGCTGATCGGCAGGGATCATAAACGAAGCCGTGCCCACCAGGCACGATGTCCACATCGGACGCTGTGAGTATTGTCTCGCCCTTCGCCCGTCGGTTCGACGAATTCGACGCGCGCGGAGTGATGGGCCGCCCGCTGGCGCGGCGGGCGGCCCATCCGATGTGACCCGGCTAGCGCGGGGCCAGGCCGCGATCCCGTAGCCAGGCCAGTTGCACGGCCGGGTTGGAGCCGTAGCCGCCGCCGTGGTCGGCGAAGGGCCAGACGGTCATGGTGCGGTCCTCGCCCGCGTAGTTGTTGAAGGCGGCGTAGACGGTGGAGGGCGGGCAGATCGGGTCCATCAGGCCGACGCTGAACAGCGCCGGCGCCACCGCCCGCCGCGCGAACTGGACACCGTCGAAATAGGACAGTGTGGCGAAGGCCGGCTCCACGTTGTGGCGACTGTGCCAGCGCAGGTACTTCGCGAGTTCCACGTACGGCCCTTCGCCGGCGATCTCCGCCGCGCGGCGGAAGTGGCACAGGAACGGCACGTCCGGCATGACCGCCGCCACGCGGTCCGGCACCAGGCCCGCGACGGCGAGGGCGAGACCGCCGCCCTGGCTGCCGCCCGTGACGATCACCCGTTCCGGGTCCAGGCCTGCGAGCTCGGCGACCGCGTCGACCGCACGGGCGCAGTCGGTCATCAGGCGTCGGTAGTAGTAGTGGTCGGGGGAGTCGATGCCGCGGGTCATGAACCCCTCGGCCCACTGCGTGCCGTCGCCCTGGCTGCGGTCCGGGGTGTCGTGGCCCTGCCCGCGGCTGTCGACGACGAGTTGGGCGTACCCGGCGGCGGACCAGAGCAGGTGGTCGGTGGGCAGTCCGCGGCCGCCGCTGTAGCCGATGCACGTCACGACGACGGGCAGCGGGCCGTCGGCGTCGTGTGGGCGTAGCAGCCAGGCCGCCACCGGCTCGCCGTTCCAGCCCGGGAAGCGCACGTCGTCCACCTCGACGGTGCGCAGCAGATGGTGGTCGGTGACTCGGTCGGCTTTCACGGCCGCGCCGTGGCCACGTGCTTCGGCGAGGGTGCGGTCCCAGAAGGCGTCGAAATCCTGCGGCGTCGGGATCTCGGGGCGGTAGTTCGTGAGTTCGTCGAGGGAAGCGTCCGTCAGGGGCATTGAGGTCCTCAGCTGGCCGTGGTGAACCGGAAGGCGGCGAGCCGGAAGTCGCCGCGCAGAGTCAGTCGGAGGTCGTGCACGCCGGCCAGCGGCGCGGGGAGCTCGGCGGCCACGGTCGTCCACGCGTAGCGGCCGCCGGTGACCGGCACCGTGATCTCCGCCAGGAGCTGGTCGCCGGCCCGGAACTCCAGGCAGGTCGGGCCCAGGTCGTCGCTCTCGCGGCTGACCTCGGCCTCGATCCGGACCGCGCCGGACACGTCGGCGGTGCGGAACCACAGCGTCCCGGGCCGCGCCGGGGCGGTCGGGGTGACCGCGTCGCCGGCGGTTCGGCTGGCGTCGACGATGGTGACGTCCTCGTAGTCGTCGAAGTCGACGCTCGCCGTGGGCCGGTCCACGACGTCCCGGGGTGCGGGAACCGGCCCGGTCACCGTGAGAGGTGTGGTGAGCACGGCGTTGTCGGCGGAGCGGGCGACGATCACCTCGTAGGCGCCGGGATCGACGGTGAAGGCGCCGGTGGCGACGTCCCAGTGGGCCAGTCGTTCGGCGGGCAGCCGGAAGGTCAGTTCCTCGCTCTGCCCCGGGTCGAGCCGGACCTTGCGGAAGTCGGCGAGCCGCAGCCGGGGCGCGTGGTAGCGGGCGTCCCGCGCACGGACGTAGAGCTGGACCACCTCGCTCCCGGTCCGCGCGCCGGTGTTGGCCAGCGTCACCGAGACGTCGACGGAACCGTCCTGAGCCACGACGTCGCCGGACAGCCGCAGGTCGCGGTAGGCGAAGTCGGTGTAGGACTGGCCGTGGCCGAACGGGTAGAGCGGCCTCGCCCGGTGGTACTGGTAGGTCCAGCCCGCCTTGACGATGTCGTAGTCGAGCGGGTGCGGCAGCTCGTCGTCGCCGCGGTACCAGGTCTGCGGCAGCCGACCGGCGGGGTCGGCTTCGCCCAGCAGGACGGCGGCCAGCGCGCGGCCTGATTCCTGCCCGCCGTGGGACATCCACACCACGGCGGGCAGGTGCTTGTCGGCCCAGTCGAGGGCGAAGGGATAGCTGCTCATCGCGACCAGCGCCGTCTCCGGACGGACCTCGGCGACCGTGCGGAGCAACGCTTCCTGGCCGTCCGGCAGCGCGATGCCGGACCGGTCCTCGGTCTCCCGGCCGTTGATGAGCGGGTGGTTGCCGAGCACGACCACCGCGACGTCGGCCGCCTCCGCCGCGGCCCGCGCCTCGGCGGCGCCGTCGCGAAGCAGTTCGCGTTGCCACCGCTCGGCGTCCTCGGGCGTCTCGGCGGTGACGGTGACCCGACCGTCGGCGGGGTCGACGGCGGCGTAGCGTCCGGTGAGGACACTGCGCAGGAGCACGGCGTCGCCGTCGGCCTCAAGGCGGAAGGTTTCCCGCACCTCCCAGCTCTTGAGCAGTTCGACGTCCGCGACGAGCGTGTCGTCGGCCTTGAGGCTGAGGTAGCGGCCGGTGTCGGCGTCGCGCAGGGTCAGTGCCGCGGCGCCCCAGTCGACGACGTCGAACGCGGACGAGCCCAGCAGTTCGCCACTGGTGCGGGAACGCAACGCGATGCGGTCGGCGCCCTCGACGTGGACCACGTCGCCGAGCGCCGCGCGGAGGCCGGCCGCAACGGTGACCTGGTACGGCAGGGTGCCGCTGTACCAGTCCTCGCACAGCATGTCCGCGAGCGGGCCGACGACCGCGACCCGCGGCGCGCGGCTGGCGTTGAGGGGCAGCATGCCGTCGTTGCGCAGCAGCACAACGGATTCGGTCGCGGCGCGAAGCGCGAGATCGCGGTGCTCGGCGCAGTCGATCACCTCGGGACCGATGCCCGCGTACGGGTCGAGATCCGGGTCGAACTCGCCGAGCCGGAAGCGGACCAGCAGCTGCCGCCGCACCGCCCTGTCCACATCGGACTCGTCGATCAGTCCACGGGTCAACGCCTCGCGCAGCCGGCCGATCGGGACGTCGCTGTCCTGGCCGTGGTCGGTGAAACTGTCGATGCCGGCCTTGAGCGCCGCGGCGTGGGACTCCGCGTGGTCGTCGAAGTAGTGCTCCGGATCGACCAGGTTGGACGGCGCCTCGGCGTCGCTGACCACGAACAGCTCGTCGTCGGTCCAGCGGCGCAGTTCGCTCTCGATGAGCGGGCTGACGTGGCACGGCCGGCCGTTGACCAGGTTGTAGGCGGCCATGGCGCCGGTGGCCGCGCCGGACTCGACGACCGGCCTGAACGCGGCGAGGTCGTACTCCTGCAACACCCGGGGACGCAGCCCGGAGGAGGTGGTGCAGCGGTCGTCCTCGTTGTTGTAGGCGAGAAAGTGCTTGAGCACCGGCGCCGTCCGCAGGAACGACGGGTCGTCCCCGGCCAGTCCGCGGCAGTAGGCCGTCGCCAGACGCGCGGTGTGCACCGGGTCCTCGGAGTAGCCCTCCTCGTTGCGCCCCCACCGCGGGTCGCGCAGCAGGTTCACCACGGGCGCCCAGGCCTGCAGGCTGTTGGCGCCGGTGCCGACGGTGGGCGGGCGGTGGTAGTGGAAGGCGCGCTGCTCGACCGAGGTGGCCTCGGCGACGGCCCGCACCAGCTCCTCGTCCCAGGTCGCGCCCAGGCCCACCGCCTGCGGGAAGACCGTCGCCGGGCCGAGCCAGGCGACGCCGTGCAGGGCCTCGGTCCCGGTGCGGAACGCACCCAGACCCAGGCGGGGCACCGCCGGCGCGTACTGGTGCAGCATCGCGAGCCGTTCGTCGAGCGTGAGCCGTTGGACGAGATCATCGATGCGCTTGTCGAGCGGTAGCGCGGGGTCGCGGTACGGCAGCCGCTCGGTGGCGGACACGGACGGGGAACTCACGTGGCAAACCCCTCGGTGAAGTCCGGAATTCAAGCGGTTCGAACCGTCGCATGCGGCCCCTGGCCTGTCAATGGCCCAGTTCAGTGCGGATTCTGGACTCATCGAAACGCTTGTCGAACGTGGAAACGTGTCGCTAGTCTCACCGCCAGTTCAAGCGCTTCGACACTTCAACGGGGAAGGGCCGCCGCCACCATGGGCATCGAGTTGAATCGCAGACATTTCCTGAGCGCTGCCGTCTCGGTCGCGGGTCTCGCCGCGGCGGCGCCCCTGCTGTCCGCGTGCGGCGGCAGCGGCAGCCAGAGCAGCACCGTGAACACCGAGTCGGGTCTCAAGGCGGTGCTGCCCGCCTACGTGCCGAGCACGGCCCTCAAGCCGGACTTCCCGTCCATCGCCGGCGGCGCCGACGTGATGACCGACCCCGGCTTTCTCACGTACCCGGCCAACCCGGTCGCCACGGTCTCCGGCGTGCCGGGCAAGGGCGGCAGCTACACGGCGGTCACGCCGCTGTGGGGGACCGTGCCGACCGCCGGAAACTCCTTCTACCAGGCCATGAGCAAGGCCCTCGGCGTCAACCTCACGATGAAGCCGGCCGACGGCAACAACTACAACACGATCGTGCCGACCATGACGGCGTCCAAGCATCTGCCGGACTGGATCAACCTGCCGAGCTGGTGGAACTCCAACTTCAACGTCGGCGAGCTGGCCGGCACCCAGCTGGCCGACCTGACGCCGTACCTGGCCGGGGACAAGATCAAGAAGTACCCCAACCTCGCGGCCGTCCCCAGCGCCGCCTGGCGGGTCGGGGCCTGGGGCGACAAGCTCTACGGCATTCCCTGCTTCTCCACCGGCTTTGCCATCGCCGGCGGCACGTTCTACCGGCGCGACATCCTGGAGTCCAGGGGCATCACCGGCGACCAGGTGAAGTCCGCGGACGACCTGATGAGCCTGGGCAAGGAGCTGACCGACGCCAAGCGCGGCGTGTGGGCGTTCGGCGACATCTGGACGTACATGTTCTCGGCCTGGAACGTGCCGCTCAAGTGGTCGGTCGACAACGGCAAGCTGGTGCACAAGTACGAGATGCCGGCCTTCCTGGACGCACTGGACTGGCACTACCGCCTGGCCACCTCGGGCTACATGCACCCGGACACGCTCGCCGGCGACAACGCCAACGCCACCACCCGTTTCTACGCCGGCAAGGAGCTGATCCAGGGGGGCGGCATGGGCGCGTGGGTTCTGGCCGACTACCAGTCCGGCGTCGCGGCGAACCCGAACTACCGGCGCGGCGCGTTCAACGCCATCACCGCCGACGGCAAGGGCACGCCCCGGACGTTCATGGGCGCCTCCAGCTCCATGATCAGCTACCTCAACGCCAACCTGAAGCCCGAGCAGATCGAGGAGCTGCTGGCGGTGGCCAACTACCTGGCCGCACCCTACGGCACGGCCGAGTACACGATGGTCAACTTCGGCGTCGAGGGCGTGCACCACACCCGGCAGAACGGGGTGCCGACCTTCACCGACGAGGGCAAGAAGGACGTCCAGGCGCAGACCTACCCGTTCCTGGCCGCCCCGCAGTCGGTGATCAGCAGTCCCGGCGCGGACGTCGTCACCAAGGACTACGCCGCCTGGCAGGCCGCCAACGTCAAGGCGCTGACCAAGCCGGTGTTCTGGAACATGAACATCAGCATGCCGCAGTGGGCGGCCACCGCCGACGCCGCGCAGGCCGTCGAGGACACGATCAAGGACTGCTACCACGGCAAGAAGAAGGTCGCCGACGTCAAGGCCGCGATCGCCAGCTGGAAGTCCAGCGGTGGCGACCGGCTCAAGCAGTGGATGACCGACAACGTCCTCAACAAGTACGGTACCGGCCAGTGAGCACCGCGGACCTGCGCACCGGCCGGCCGCCGCGGCTGAGCTGGCTGGTCAGGCTGCGGCGGGACCGCTCGCTGCTGCTGATGACCGTGCCGGCGGTCGCGCTGCTGGTGGTGTTCAACTACGTGCCCCTGTTCGGGTTGCTCACCGCGTTCCAGGAGTACGACCCGCTGGTCGGCGTGTGGCACAGCGACTGGGTCGGCCTCGACCAGTTCCGCCAGCTGCTCGGCGACCGGCTGTTCTGGGAGTCGATGGTCAACACGCTCTACCTGAGCTTCGTCCAGCTGGTGCTGTTCTTCCCCGTCCCGATCGCGCTGGCGCTGCTGCTCAACTCGGTGCTGTCCGAGCGGCTGCGCAACTTCATCCAGTCCGTGGTCTACCTGCCGCACTTCTTCTCGTGGGTGCTGGCCATCACCGTCTTCCAGCAGATGCTCGGCGGCGCCGGCGTGCTCAACCAGTTCCTGCGCGCGCACGACATCGGCACCTGGGACATCATGACCAACCCGCACACCTTCGCGCTGCTGGTCACGTCCCAGGCGATCTGGAAGGAGGCCGGCTGGAGCATCATCGTGTTCCTGGCCGCGCTGGCCGCCATCAACACCGACCTGTACGAGGCGGCCGCGGCGGACGGAGCCGGGCGCTGGCGACGGTTGTGGCACATCACGCTGCCGGGCCTGCGCGGCGTGATCGTGCTGATGCTGGTGCTGCGGCTGGGCAACGCGCTGTCGGTCGGCTTCGAGCAGTTCCTGGTCCAGCGGGACGCGGTCGGCCACGACGCCGCGGACGTGCTCGACACGTTCTCCTTCTACTACGGCATCGCCACCGGCAACTACAGCTACGGTGCGGCGGCGGGCCTGTTCAAGAGCATCATCTCGCTACTGTTGATCTGGGGCGCGAACAAGCTGGCACACGCCTTCGGCGAGGACGGGTTGTACCGACGATGACGAACGCACTCACGATCGAACGCGCCGCCACGGCCACCGCCGAACCGGACGCCGCCGCGCGCCGCCGCAGGCGGACGGCCCGTCCGCCCTGGGAGGAGCCGCCGACGCCGGTCGGCCAGGCGGCCAAGGGGCTGACGCTGACCGGCATGCTGGCGGTCATCCTGGTGCCACTGTGGATCATCGTGGTGACCAGCCTGTCCAGCCCCGGCGCGGTCAACCGCGCCGGCGGGCTGGTGATCTGGCCGGACGGGGTGACCATCGAGGCCTACCGCGAGATGCTGACCGACTCGACGGTGCGCACCGCGCTGCTGGTCAGCCTCGGCATCACGCTGGTCGGCACGGCCGTGTCCATGGTGGTGTCGGTGCTGTGCGCCTACGGCCTGTCCCGGTCCCGGTCGTTCGGCCACCGGTTCGTGCTGGTGCTGCTGATCGTCACCATGTTCGTCAACGGCGGCCTGATCCCCACCTTCCTGGTGGTCACCGGCCTCGGCGGCTACGACCAGTGGTGGGCGCTGATCCTGCCCGGCTCGGTCTCGGTGTTCAACATCCTGGTGCTGCGCTCGTTCTACTCGAGCACGTCGGCCGACCTGATCGACGCGGCCCGGATCGACGGCGCGGGGGAGTGGCGGACGCTGTGGTCGATCGTGCTGCCCACCTCGCGGGCGGTGACCGCGGTGATCGCGCTGTTCTACGCCGTCGGCTACTGGAACTCGTTCTTCAACGTCATGCTGTACATGCCGACCGACAGCGAGAAGTGGCCGCTGCAGTACGTGCTGTACATGTACGTCAACCGCGGCAACGGGATGCCGGGCTCGGTCAACTCCGGTTTCGGCTCCACCCACGCCCAGACCGCGCCGCTGTCGCTGCAGATGGCGGTGGTGGTGCTGACGCTGGTGCCGCTGCTGATCGTGTATCCGTTCGTGCAGAAGCACTTCCGCACCGGTGTGCTCACCGGCGCGATCAAGGGCTGAGGCGAGAGAGAAAACAGGAGTACCGCCGATGGTGACACTCGCCGACGTGGCCAGGCACGCGGGCGTCTCGGCCAGCACGGTCAGCTACGTGCTCAGCGGCAAGCGCTCGATCTCACAGGAGACGCGTCGCCGGGTCGAGCAGTCGGTCGTCGAGTTGGGCTACCACCCCAACGCCGGCGCCCGGGCGCTGGCCGCCCGGCGCTCGCACATCGTCGCCCTGGTGGTGCCGCTGCGCTCCGACGTGTACGTGCCGATCATGATGGAGATCGCCATCTCGGTCACCATGGCGGCCCGCCAGCACGGCTACGACGTCCTGCTGATCACCAACGACGAGGGCGTTGACGGCGTGCGCCGGGTCGCGGCCAGCGGGCTGGCCGACGGCGTGATCCTGATGGACGTCGAGCTGGACGACGAGCGCATCCCCGCGCTGCGCGCGCAGGGCACTCAGGCCTCGCTCATCGGCCTGCCCGACAATCCCGAGGGGCTGTCGTGCGTCGACCACGACTTCGCCGCGGCGGGGGCGCTCTGCGCGGACCACCTGGCCGACCTCGGTCACCGCGAGATCGCGTTCATCGGCTACGGGGCCGGTGTCTACCGGCGGCACGCCGGGTACGCCGAGCGCACGCTGACGGGCTTCCGCGACCGGGCCGAGCAGCGCGGTCTGCGGTTCCTGCACCGGTCCTGCGAGGGCACCTTCGAGAGCACGGCCGGGACACTCGCCCGCATCCTGGCCGACCGGCCCGACACCACCGGCTTCGTGGTGCAGAACGAGGGGGCGATCGGCCCGCTGCTCAACCTGCTGCGCAGCAGCGGGCGCACGGTTCCGGAGGACGCCTCCGTGGTCGCACTGTGCCCGGAACAGCTGGCGGAGCAGTACTCGCCCCGGCTCACCGCGGTGACCGGCCCGACCAAGCAACTGGGTCGCGTCGCCGTCGAGCAGGTGATGGGCCGGATCACCGCGGCCGGCCGCGGCGAGCGGCCGAACGACGGCCTGGTCCTGCTCACCCCCGTCCTGACCGTCCGCGAGAGCACCGGTCCCGCCCCGCACTGACGACGGCCCGAACCGACACGTCAGGCCGTGCCCAGGGCACGGCCCGACCCCGCGCGCCCTGAACCAGATCATCCGATCCGCGAGGAGAGCACCGCATGTCCCCGCATTTCCGCGACCTCGGCGACGCCCTCGAATGGCGGGCCAGGGGTGAGACCCTGCGCGTCGAGGCGTGGGGCCCGGACGCCGTCCGGGTCCGCGCGACTCCCGGCGGGCAGCTGTTGGACGACCTGCCCGGGGCGCTGCTGGACCCGCCGCCGAGCGGTGGCAAGCCGCGGATCACCATCGCCGAGCACTCCGCGACCCTGGTCAACGGCGGCCTGACCGTCCACATCGACGGCGGCACCGAGGGCCGGCTCACGCCCGATCTGCCCGCCGCGGCCGGCCGGCTGACGTTCCTGCGCACCGAGGACGGCGTCGAACTCCTGGCCGAGCAGCCCGCGCACTTCTGGTGGCCCGGACCGCGCCTGGCCACCGCCACCGGCAACGGCTACCACCGGCTCGAGCAGCGCTTCCGTGCCTACCCCGGCGAGCGGCTCTACGGCCTGGGCCAGCACACCCACGGCCTGCTCGACCAGAAGGGCGCTGTCGTCGACCTGGTCCAGCGCAACGGCGAGGTCACCATCCCGCTGCTGGTCTCCAGCCGTGGCTACGGCCTGCTGTGGAACTCGCCCGCCATCGGCCGGGTCGAGCTGGCCGAGACCGGCACCCGCTGGGTGGCCGACAGCGCCCGCCAGATCGACTACTGGATCACCGCCGGCCGGCCCGCCGACGTGCTGCGCCGCTATGCCGACGCGACCGGCCATGCGCCCGAACTGCCCGAGTGGGCCGCCGGGTTCTGGCAGTGCAAGCTGCGCTACCGCACCCAGGAGGAGCTGCTGGAGGTCGCCCGGGAGCACAAGCGGCGAGGGCTGCCGCTGTCGGTCATCGTCAGCGACTTCTTCCACTGGACCCACCTCGGCGAGTGGCGCTTCGATCCGGCCGAGTGGCCCGATCCGGCGGCCATGGTCCGCGAGCTGGACGAGTTGGGCGTCAAGCTCATGGTCTCCGTCTGGCCGTCGGTCAGCCCGGCGAGCGAGAACTTCCACCCGATGCTGGACCAGGGCCTGTTCATCGGCGCCGAGTACGGTCCGGTCGCGCACGCCGACTGGCCGGACAAGGGGCTCGGCGCCTACTCCGCGCAGGTCGCCTTCTACGACGCGACCAACCCGGACGCGCGGCAGTATGTGTGGGAGCAGCTCCGGCGGGGCTACCACGAGCTGGGCATCAAGGTCTTCTGGCTGGACGCCGGCGAGCCCGAGCTCAAGCCCGGCTTCCAGAACGGCCTGCGGTACCACGCCGGCCCGGGTCTCGAGGTGGGCAACCTCTACCCCCGGGAGAACGCGCGGATGGTGCACGACGGTCTGCGAGCAGCCGGCGAGACCGAGATCATCTCGCTCAACCGCTCCTCCTGGGCCGGCGCCCAGCGTTACGGCGCGGCGCTCTGGTCCGGCGACATCGACGTCGACTTCGCCTCGCTGCGCACCCAGATCAAGGCCGGCCTGAACGTGATGATGTCCGGCATTCCGTGGTGGACCACGGACATCGGCGGCTTCCACGGCGGCGACCCGGACGACCCGGCCTACCGCGAGGTGCTGGTTCGGTGGTTCCAGTACGGGACCTTCTGCCCGCTGTTCCGCCTGCACGGCTTCCGCGGCCCCGCCCAGGTGCTGGAGCCGGCCATGACCGGCTTGCCCAACGAGGTCTGGTCCTACGGCGACGAGGTCTACGAGATCCTCGCCGACCATCTGCGCCTGCGCGAACGCCTGCGGCCGTACGTGATGCGCCAGATGCGGGTCACCGCCGAGACCGGCCTGCCGCCGATGCGCCCGCTGTTCGTGGAGTTCCCCGACGACCCGCAGGCGTGGCGGGTCGACGACGCCTTCATGCTCGGCGCCGACCTCCTCGTCGCCCCCGTCACCGAGGCCGGCGCCCGTGAGCGCACCGTGCACCTGCCCGCCGGCTCCCGATGGACCGACGCGTGGACCGGCGACCGGCACGAGGGCGGACAGGCGGTCACCGTGGCGGCCCCGATCGAGCGGATCCCGCTGTTCCTGCGGGACGGCGCCCGGCTCCCGATCCGGGAACAGTCGTGACGACCCGGCGCCTGGTCGACCGGCTCGGCGGGCTCGCGTTCGGCGGCGACTACAACCCCGAGCAGTGGGACAAGTCCGTGTGGGAGGAGGACGACGAGCTGATGCGCCGGGCCGGGGTCAACCTGGCCACGGTCGGCGTCTTCTCCTGGGCCCTGCTGGAGCCGAGGGAGGGCCAGTTCGACTTCTCCTGGCTCGATGCCCACCTGGACCGCCTGCACGCCAACGGGATCGCCGTCGACCTGGCCACGCCGACGGCGTCCCCGCCGCCGTGGTTCACGCTGGCCCACCCGGACGCCCTGCCGGTGACCCGTGACGGCACGAGGCTGGTGCACGGCAGCCGCGACACCTACTGCCTGGCCGCCCCGGCCTACCGCGGTGCGGCCCGGCGCGTCGCCACGGCGCTGGCCGAGCGCTACGGGAACCACCCGGCGGTGGCGATGTGGCACGTGCACAACGAGTACGCGACGCTCTGCTGGTGCGAGCACACCGCCGCGGCGTTCCGCGTGTGGCTGCACGCACGCCACGGTTCCCTCGACGCCCTCAACGAGGCGTGGGGAACGGCGTTCTGGAGCCAGCACTACACCAGTTGGGACCAGGTGCTCCCGCCGCGCGCGACCCAGTGGCACCACAATCCCGGGCAGGCGCTGGACTTCAGCCGGTTCTGGTCCGACGAGGCACTGGCGGCCTACATCGACCAGCGGGACGCCATCCGCGCCCACAGCGACCGGCCGGTGACCACCAACCTGATGGTGCCCGGCTACCAGAACCTCGACCTGTGGGCGTTCGGCCGCGAGGTCGACGTCGTCGCCATCGACCACTATCCGATCGCGCCGGGCGTCGACGCGGCCGCCGACACCGCGTTCGGCGGCGACCGCGCGCGGTCGTTCGGCGGTGGCCGGCCGTGGCTGCTGATGGAGCAGGGCACGAACACCGTCTACGCCGGGGATCGGGTCCTGGCCAAGGAACCCGGCGAGATCCTGCGCCACAGCCTTGGCCACGTCGCGCACGGCTCGGACGGCGCGTTGTTCTTCCAGTGGCGGCAGTCCCGGGCCGGGGCCGAGCAGTGGCACTCGGCGATGGTGCCGCACGCCGGACCGGACAGCCGGATCTTCCGCGAGGTGACGGCGCTCGGCGAGGCCCTCGGGCGGCTCGGCGAGCTGGCCGGGTCGACCGTGCGGGCGGAAGTCGCGGTGGTGCACGACTCCGACTCCTGGTGGGCGACGAACGTGGACGGCCTGCCGTCGTCGGAGCTCGACTACCACGCGACGCTGAGCCGGGCGCACCGGGCGCTGTGGAATGCCGGCGTCACAACGGATTTCGTCCGCCCCGACGACGACCTGAGCCGGTATCGCCTGGTGGTGGCGCCGGCGCTGTTCCTGCTTTCCGACGCCAGCGCGGAAAACCTGCGCCGGTACGTCGCCGGTGGCGGCACGCTGCTGGTCCAGCACTTCAGCGGCGTCGTCGACGCGCGGTTCCACGCGCGCCTCGGCGGCTATCCCGCAGCTCCGCTGCGGGAGGCGCTGGGCGTCCGGGTCGAGGAGTACCGCCCGCTGCGCCGGGACGAGCTGATCGTCCTCTCCGACGGCTCTCACGGCACGGTGTGGAGCGAATCCCTGCGCCTGGAAGGGGCGGAGGCCGTCGTCACGTACACGGACGGCATGCTCGCCGGCGCCGCGGCGCTCACCCGGCACCGGTCCGGCGACGGCCACGGCTGGTACCTGTCCACCCGGCTCGACGACGCGAACTACGCCGTGCTGATCGACCGCCTGCTGGCCGAGGCCGGTGTGGAGCCGGATCTGCCCGGACTGCCGTTCGGCGTCGAGGCCGTCACCAGACACGCCCCGGACGGCCGGCGGTGGCACATCGTGCTCAACCACACCGCAGACGTCGTGCCGTTGCCGGAATCCGGACACGACCTGCTCACCGGCGGCCCGCTGGCCCAGCTGCCACCCGGAGGCTGCGCGGTCCTGCGCGCCTCCTGACCCAGATCCCGTCCCTTCCCGCACTGGCGAGGCACCCGTGACCACCACCCCGCTGACCCGTTCCCCGATCCTGAGTTGGGGCCACGACGCACTGAGGCTCGACCTCCGCGTCACCGACGACGATCCCGTGCAGGTGGTCCACCTCGGGCCGTCCGCCGACGACGTCGCCGACCAGGCGCCGAACGCGCTGCCGCTGGTCGAGGTCAACGCCACCGGCCACGGCCGGCACTGGTCCAGCCACCGCCTGGTGGACACCGCGATCGGCAACCGGCTGCGGCACCGCGCGCACCACCTCGGCCGCGACGGCGGGTGGCACGTGCTCACCGTCGAGCTGCACGACCCGGACACCGGGCTGGTCGCCGAGGTGGTGTACCGGTCGCCGGACGGCGTGCCGGCCCTGCGCGCAGAGGTGACGCTGCGCAACGAGGGCGCCGGCACCCTGCACCTCGAAGCGGTCACCTCGCTGGCTCTCGGTGGCATCACCGACCTCGACCCGGACACCGCCGACGTGCTCTGGGCCGACAACGACTGGCTCGCCGAGTTCCGCTGGCAGCGCCGGCCGCTGCGGGCGGCGGTGCCCCAGCTCAGCGGGCGGCAGGTCCGGTACGGGTACGGCAAGGGCTCGTTCACGCTGGCCGGGCAGGGCACCTGGTCCAGCTGCGAACACCTGCCGATGGGCGCGCTGGCCGACCGCGCGTCCGGCCGCGCCTGGGTGTGGCAGGTCGAGCACAACGGCGGCGGCTGGCGCTGGGAGTGCTCGGAACGGCACGACACCGCCTACCTGGCGCTGTCCGGCCCCACCGACGGCGACCACGGCTGGCGGCACCCGCTGGAGCCCGGCGGTGAGTTCCGCGCGGTGCCGGTGTCGGTGGCGTTCGGCGACCGGCTGGACGAGGCGTTCGGCGCGCTGACCCGCTACCGCCGCGCGGCCCGCCGCCCGCACCGGGACCACGAACACCTGCCGGTGATCTTCAACGACTACATGAACTGCCTGATGGGCGACCCGACCACGGCGAAGCTGCTGCCGCTGGTGGACGCCGCCGCCGACGCGGGCGCGGAGTACTTCGTGATCGACGCCGGCTGGTACGACGACAGCGCCGGCTGGTGGGACAGCGTGGGGGAGTGGCAGCCGTCCACCACCCGGTTCCCCGGTCCGCGCGGCATCCACGAGGTGCTGGACCGGATCCGGGAGCGCGGCATGGTGCCCGGCCTGTGGCTGGAGCCCGAGGTGGTCGGGGTGCGCAGCCCGATCGCCACCGCGCTGCCGGACGAGGCGTTCTTCCGCCGCGACGGGGTGCGGGTGGTGGAAACCGGGCGGTACCAGCTCGACCTGCGGCACCCGGCGGCCCGCGCGCACCTCGACGCGGTGGTGGACCGCCTGGTCGGCGAGTGGGGCGTCGGCTACTTGAAGCTGGACCACAACATCGACGCCGGCTCCGGCACCACCGGCCACCCCGGTGAGGTCCCGGCGGCGGGGGCGCTCGGCCACCACCGGGCGCACCTGGACTGGCTGGACGGCGTCCTGGACCGGCACCCGCACCTGGTGCTGGAGGACTGCGCGTCCGGCGGGATGCGCGCGGACCAGGCGCTGTTGTCCCGGATGCAGCTGCTGTCCACCAGCGACCAACAGAACCTGCTGCTCTACGCGCCGATCGCGGCCGCCGCGCCGACCGCCGTCACCCCCGAGCAGGGCGCCGTCTGGGCCTACCCGCAGCCCGACGACACCCCGGACGAGGTGGCGTTCACGCTGGTGAGCGCGCTGCTCGGGCGGATCCACCTGTCCGGGCAGCTGGCCGACCTGCGCCCGGCGGCGCGTGCCCTGGTCCACGAGGCGGTGGCGCTCTACCGCGAGCTGCGCGCCGACCTGCCGGGCGCGCTGCCGGTGTGGCCGCTGGGCCTGCCGGCCTGGGACGACCCGTGGGTGGCGCTGGCCCTGCGCACCCCGACCACCACCTACCTGACCGCGTGGCGCCGTCCCGGCACCGACCCGACCATCACCCTGCACCTGCCGCACCTGCTGGACACCCCGGCGGTCGCGACGCCGATCTTCCCCGCCGACACCCGCGCCACCACCGCCTGGAACCCCGGTGCGGCGGAACTCGCGCTGACCCTGCCCGCGGCCCCGTCCGCCGTCCTGCTCCGCCTGAGCTGACCACGCCACCCCCGAGCCGCCGTGCCTGAGCGCACGGCCGGAAGCCCGCCGTTCCAGAGACGGGAGCACCACCACATCCCTGCCCGAACCACGACCCAACGGAGGGTTTCGTGAAACGGTCACGCCGCGCCGTACACGATCGCCTGCTAGCCCCGACCGCTGCCCTGTCGCTCATCGCCGCCGCCCTGTCCGTCGGCGCGTTCACCGCCGCCGCACCGGTCGCCACCGCCGCCACCTCCGCGTCGGTGTCGGTCGACACCGCCCACTGGTTGGCGAACTACTCGTCCACCACCCCCGGCCTCAACGCCGCGGTGTACGACGCCAACATGAACCGCTCGGACATCCCCGGCCTGCTCAGCAACGCCGGTGTCGGGATGATGCGCTACCCGGGCGGCAGCTACGCCGACATCTACCACTGGCAGACCAACACCGCCGACGGCGCCTTCGTCGCCCCGAACACCGACTTCGACACGTTCATGGGCACCGTCCGGGCGGCGCACACGCAGCCGATCATCACCGCGGACTACGGGTCGGGCACGCCGGACGAGGCGGCGGCCTGGGTGCGGTACGCCAACATCACCAAGGGCTACGGCGTCAAGTACTGGGAGATCGGCAACGAGATCCCCGGCAACGGCGAGTACGGCGCGCAGTGGGAGACGGACAAGCACTCCAGCCACAGCGCCACCACCTACGCCACCAACCTCCTGCAGTTCGTCTCGGCGATGAAGGCGGTGGACCCCAGCATCAAGATCGGGGCGGTGCTCACCACGCCTGGCAGCTGGCCGGACGGCATCGTCGGCCCCGGCGACACCCAGGACTGGAACCACACGGTCCTGTCCATCGCCGGCTCGAAGATCGACTTCGTGATCGTGCACGACTACCCGACCAGCACCGGCGAAGCCGATCTGCTGGCCAAGCCGCAGGCCAACGCCCCGACCATGGCCGGCACGGTGCGGTCGCTGATCAACCAGTACGCCGGCGGCAACGCGCCGAACGTGGGCATCGCCATCACCGAGACGAACGTCGACAAGTACAAGGACACCGCCCCCAACGGGTTGTTCGCCCCGGACCAGATGCTGACCTGGGCGGAGAACGGCGCGTTCACCGTCGACTACTGGGCCATGCACAACGGCACCGACTGCTCCCATGTGACCACAGTGGACGGAGCCACCGACTACGACGACGGGGGCGTGCTGTCCAGCGCCTCGTCGTGCGAGCCGGCGTTGGACACCCCGTTCGCGCCCTACTACGGCATCTCGATGATCGGCAAGCTGGCCCAGTCCGGCGACTCGCTGATCAAGGCCAGCAGCTCCAGCTCGCTGATCTCCGCGCACGCGGTGCACCGCGGCAACGGCGACGTGAACGTGATGCTGATCAACAAGGATCCGAACAACAGCACCACGGTGTCCCTGTCCTACAACGGTTTCACGCCGTCCTCGGCCGCGCCGACCGTGTACACCTACCAGAAGAACGGCACGTCGATCACCTCGGCCACCGCCGGCAGCGGCACCACCCAGACCGTCCCGGCGTACTCGGTGGTCGTGGTGCAGATGCACCCGGGCGGCGGCACCGGCGGCACGTCCGGCGCGGTGCACGCGGTCGGCGCGGGCAAGTGCCTGGACATCAACAACAGCACCACCACGGCCGGCACGCAGGCCCAGATCTGGGACTGCAACGGCGGCGCGGGCCAGACCTGGACCCGCACCTCGGCCAAGGAGCTGCGCGTCTACGCCACCACCAGCACCCCGATGTGCCTGGACAACTCCGGCAACGGCACGACCAACGGCACCGCCGCCGTGATCTGGCAGTGCAACGGCGGCGCCAACCAGCAGTGGAACGTCAACTCCAACGGCACGATCAGCAACGTCCAGTCCGGGCTGTGCCTGGACGTGAACGGGTTCGGCACCGCGAACGGCACCAAGGTCCAGCTGTGGGCCTGCGGGTCGAACCAGAGCAACCAGCAGTGGACGGCCAGCTGACCGGTCTCGGCTGAGCCGAGCCGGGCGGCCCGGCGCCCGCACGTCGCCGGGCCGCCCCCGTGCCGAACGACGACCAGAACAGGGGCCAACCGGCCCGGGAGGGGAACGAAGGGTGTCCGACCAGCACGAGGCGACCGCCACCACCAGCAACCCGATCATCCCCGGGTTTCACCCCGACCCGACGGTCTGCCGCGTCGGCGACGACTACTACCTCGCCTGCTCCAGTTTCGAGTACTTCCCGGGGGTGCCGGTCTTCCACAGCCGCGATCTGCTGCACTGGACGCAGATCGGCAACGCCCTGGACCGGCCGAGCCAGCTGCGCCTCCCGTTCGACACGCCGTCGTCGGCGGGGATCTACGCGCCCACGTTCCGCCACCACGACGGCCGGTTCTGGCTGATCGTGACGAACGTCAGCGACGGCGGCAACCTGCTGTTCACCGCCACCGATCCGGCCGGGCCGTGGTCGGATCCGGTGCGGCTGCCCGATGTTCCCGGCATCGACCCGGACCTGGCCTGGGACGCCGACGGCACGTGCTGGTGCACCGTCGCCGGCGTCCACCAGGTGCGCCTCGACCCTCGTACCGGCGAGGTTCTCGGCCCACCGCAACGGCTCTGGTCCGGCACACCCAACGCCCAGGCGCCGGAGGCCCCGCATCTGCACCGGATCGGGGACTGCTGGTACCTGCTCATCGCCGAGGGCGGCACCGAGCGGGGCCACGGCGTGTCGATCGCCCGCGGCCGCACACCGGACGGCCCATTCGAACCGTGCCCGGCCAACCCGATCCTGTCGCACCGCAGCACCACCCATCCCGTCCAGAACACCGGTCACGCCGACCTGGTGCAGGCTCCCGACGGCTCGTGGTGGATGGTGCTGCTCGGGGTGCGGCCGGGCGGCGGCACCCCGGGCTGGCACGTGCTCGGGCGGGAAACGTTCCTCGCGCCGGTGACCTGGGCGGACGGCTGGCCGGTCGTCGGCGACCTGGTGTCCGGGCCGGTGATCACGGGTTCGCACCGGGACGACTTCGAGTTCAGCGAGCTGCAACCGTGCTGGATCTCGGTGCGCGACCGGCTCCCGGAGCACTGCACCACCAAGGAACGGTCCGGCTGGCTGACCCTGCACGCACGCGGCGGCTCCTTGGACGAGCGCGACGTGGTGTTCGTCGGCAGGCGACAGCAACACCTGTCGTGCCGGGCACGAACCCTGATCGACGCCGCGGCGGGAAGCGGCGGCCTGGCCGTGCGGCTCGACGAGGAGCACCATTACGAGATCGAGGCCGACGCCGGAGAAGTGCGGGTCGTCGCCCGCATTGGCTCGCTGAAAACCGTTGTGGCGTCCCGTCCGGCGCCCGAGACCCCGGTCGTGCTCGCCGTCGAGATCGAGCCGCGGACCCCACGCGACCCCCGCACGGGCCCCGATACGATTCGCCTCGGGGTGGAGGCCGACGGCGTCGTCACCGCGCTGGCCGAACTCGACGGCAAGTACCTGTCGACGGAGGTGGCGGGCGGCTTCACCGGACGGGTCGTCGGCATGTACGCGGCGGCCGGCACCGTCCACTTCGACTGGTTCGACTACGAGCAGATCACCTGAGGAGCCGCGATGTCCGCCTTTGTCGTCGCCGGGGGCGCGCTTGAGCGGCGTGCCCCGAACGAGGTGCTGCGCGTCGAGCCGTGGGGGCCGCACGCCGTGCGGGTCCGCGCCGCCGCCACCGCGATCGATCCCGGCCTGCCCGGCGCGCTGGACCCGATCCCGCCCGCCGCGGACGCCGAGCTGACCGTCCTCGACGACGGCTCGGCGCGCCTGGTCAACGGACGCATCACGGTGGTGGCCGACACCCTGGGGAGCCTGCGGTTCCGGCACACCGCCAGCGGGCGGGAACTGCTGGCCGAGCGGCCGCCGGCCCGGCCGTGGCTGCCCGGCTCCCGGCGGTGCCGGCCGGTGGGCGACGGCAGCTACCACCTGGAGCAGCGGTTCGCCGCGCACCTGGGTGAGCGGCTGTTCGGCCTCGGCCAGCACCCGAACGGCCGGCTGGACCAGAAGGGCCTGGTCGTCGACCTGGTGCAGAGCAACACCGAGGTCACCATCCCGTTCCTGCACTCCTCGCGCGGCTACGGCCTGCTGTGGCACAACCCGGCCGCCGGGCGGGTCGAGCTGGCCGAGGACACCACCCGCTGGGTGGCCGACTCGGCGCAGCAGATCGACTACTGGATCACCGCGGGCGACACCCCCGCCGAGATCACGGCGAGCTACGCCGACGCCACCGGCCACCCGCCGCTGCTGCCCGGGTGGGCCACCGGCTTCTGGCAGTCCAAACTGCGCTACCGCACGCAGGAGGAGCTGCTGGCGGTGGCCCGGGAGCACACCGGGCGGGGGCTGCCGCTGTCGGTGATCGTCTGCGACTACTTCCACTGGCCCCGGATGGGGGACTGGCGGTTCGAGCCGAGTGAGTGGCCGGACCCCGAGGGGATGGTGAAGGAGCTGGCCGGGCTCGGCGTCGAGCTGGCGGTGTCGGTGTGGCCGACCGTGGCCGCCGACAGCGAGAACCACGACGCGTTGCGGGCCGCCGGTCTGCTGGTCCGCGACGCTCACGGCGGCCTGCTCACCACCCACGCACCGGCCCGGGGCCACGGTCAGAACTACCAGCCGGTGACGCACTACGACCCGACGGCGCCGCGCGCCCGCGAGTTCCTGTGGCAGCGGTTGCGGGAGAACTACCACGCGTTGGGCATCACCGCGTTCTGGCTGGACGCCTGCGAACCGGACGTGCCGCCGGAGGTGGCTGCCCGCGCCCGCTACGCCGCCGGCCCCGGCCCGCAGGTCGGCGGGCTGTACGGGCACCTGCACGCCCAGGGCGTCGCCGACGGGCTGCGCTCGGTGGGGGTGGACCGCCCGCTGAGTCTGGTGCGCAGCGCGTGGGCGGGCAGCCAGCGGCACGGCGCCGCCCTGTGGTCCGGCGACATCGAGCCCACGTTCGAGTCGCTGGCCGCGCAGATCCGGGCCGGCCTGAACGTGGCGCTCAGCGGCATCCCGTGGTGGAACACCGACGTCGGCGGTTTCCTCGGCGGCGACCCGGACGATCCGGCCTACCGGGAGGTGCTGGTCCGCTGGTTCCAGTACGGCACGTTCAGCCCGATCATGCGCCTGCACGGCGACCGCGCCCCGAACCAGCCGTTCACCACCGAGATGTCCGGCGGACCGAACGAGGTGTGGTCCTACGGCGAGCAGGCGTACGGGATCCTGGCCGCGCATCTGCGGTTGCGGGAACGCCTGCGCCCCTACCTGGCCGAGCTGTCCGAGACCGCGCACCGCACCGGCGCACCGCCGATACGCCCCCTGTTCTTCGACTTCCCCGACGACGAGCGGGCCTGGACCGTCGAGGACCAGTTCCTGCTCGGACCGGACGTGCTGGTGGCCCCGGTGACGGAGGCCGGGTCGCGGTCCCGGCCGGTGTACCTGCCGGCGGGGACCCGCTGGCTGGATCCGACGACCGGCGCCGTCCACGACGGCGGCGTCACCGTCGACGCCCCGGCCCCGCTGGAGCACATCCCGGTCCTCATCCGTGAAGGCGCGGCCGTGGCGGCCGCGTTCACCGCTGACTGACGTTCACCGCCGACTGACCCGAACCGACCAATCCAAGAGGACGGCACATGACACAAGCACAGCACCGCCGGCGCAGACTCGGATTACTGGCGAGCATCCCGCTGGCGGTGACGACCATGGCCACGCTCGCCGTCGCCCCGGCGAACGGAGCTCCGGCAGCGCAGTCGGCGCCCGTGGACCCGATGACGGCCGTGGCCGCCATGCAGCCCAGCTGGAACCTGGGCAACACCTTCGACGCCATCCCCGACGAGACCTCCTGGGGCAACCCGCTCACCACCAAGGCCACGTTCGACGGCCTCCGGGCCCAAGGCTTCCGCAGTGTGCGGATTCCCGTCACCTGGTACCCCCACCAGTCCGACACCGCCCCGTACACCATCGACGCGGCGTGGATGACGCGGGTCAAGCAGGTGGTCGACTGGGCGCTGGCCGACGGCCTCTACGTCGAGATCAACGTGCACCACGACTCGTGGCAGTGGATCAAGTACATGTCCACCGACCACGACAACATTCTGGCTCGGTTCGACGCGACCTGGCAGCAGATCGCCGCCGCGTTCAAGGACGAGCCGCGCAAGCTGCTCATGGAGAGCATCAACGAGCCGCAGTTCGACAACGCGACCGACGCCCAGAAGACCCAGTACCTGCGAGAGCTCAACACCTCGTTCCACGACATCGTGCGCAACAGCGGCGGGCAGAACAAGGACCGCCTGCTCGTCCTGCCCTCGGAGGAAACCAACAACGCCCAGAACTGGCTCGACGACCTGTCGACGACCATCAGCTCGCTGCACGACCGCAATCTCGTCGCCACCGTGCACTACTACAGCTGGTACCCGTTCAGCGTGAACATCGCCGGCGGCACGACCTTCGACGCCAAGGCCCAGCAGGACCTGACCGAGGGCTTCGCCCGGGTCCACGACACCCTCGTCGCCAAGGGCATCCCCGTCTACCTCGGCGAGTACGGCCTGCTCACCTCGCCCCACTCCGGCTACGTCGAGCGCGGGGAGATGCTGAAGTACTTCGAGGAGGTCGACTACGAGGCCCGGATCAACGGCATCACCACCGCGGTCTGGGATGCCGCCAACGACTTCCTGAACCGCGGCACCATGCAGTGGGTGGACCCCGAGATGGAGGCTTTGATCAAGACCTCCTGGACCACCCGCTCGGGCACCGCGTCCACCGACAATCTCTTCGTGCCGAAGTCCGGCCCGATTCCGGCGCAGACCATCACCCTGAACACCAACGGGAACTTCTTCGCGGGCCTGTGGCAGGGCAACACGCCGCTGATCCCGTACCTCGACTACACGCTGGACGGTGACCGGCTGACCCTGACTTCCCGGGCGCTGACCCGGTTGGCCGGTGATCGTGCCTACGGCGTGAACTCGACTCTGCAGGTCCGGTACTCGCGGGGTGTGCCGTGGCAGCTGCACGTGAGGTCGGCCGACCAGCCGGTGCTCGCGGACGCGTCCGGCACCACCACGTCGCTGGTCATTCCCACGCAGTTCCATGGTGACCTGCTGGCCACCATGGAGGCCACCTACGCGGACGGGACCAATGCCGGGCCGGCCAGTTGGACGCCGTTCCAGCAGTTCGGGTACGCGTTCGCCCCTGACTACACCGCCGGCACGACAACCTTGACCGCTGACTTCCTCAACAGTCTCAAGGACGGCGCGCCGGTCAAGCTCGTCTTCCATTACTGGACCGGTGCCACTTTGACCTATCAGGTGACCAAGTCCGGCACCACCGTGACCGGCACCGCTTCCTGACCTACCTCCGCCCTCGCCCCGGCCGCCGGTTTCACCGGCGGCTGGGCCCCTCGCGTCCCCGAGGTTCTCGCATGGTCCCGCTGCCCCCGCGCGTGCTGTTCGGCGCCGGCTACCACCACGAGTACCAACCGTACGAGCGGTTCAGGGCATCCACCACCGAAAGGCACGACACGTGAACGACGCACCGCAGAGTGCCCGGCCGAACCGCCGCCGGCTCGGCCGCGCGGCGACCCTCCTGGTGGCCCTGGCCACCACGGGCAGCCTGGCCAGTGGCACCGCCTTCGCCGCGCCGGCCGACCCGAACCGGGTCCCGGGCGGGTCGACCGCACCGGCCCCGCAGGACCCGATGAAGGCCGTGGCCGCCATGCAGCCCAGCTGGAACCTGGGCAACACGCTGGACGCCATCCCCGACGAGACCTCCTGGGGCAATCCGCTCACCACCAAGGCGCTGTTCGACACCATCCGGGCCGAGGGCTTCCGCAGCGTCCGGATTCCCGTGACCTGGAGCGGCCACGCCTCGGCGACGGCGCCGTACACGATAGATCCGACGTTCATGGCCCGGGTCAAGCAGGTGGTCGACTGGGCGCTGGCCGACGGTCTGTACGTCGAGATCAACGTGCACCACGACTCGTGGCAGTGGATCAAGTACATGTCCACCGACCACGACAACATTCTGGCTCGGTTCGACGCGACCTGGCAGCAGATCGCCGCCGCGTTCAAGGACGAGCCGCGCAAGCTGCTCATGGAGAGCATCAACGAGCCGCAGTTCGACAACGCGACCGACGCCCAGAAGACGCAGTACCTGCGAGAGCTCAACACCTCGTTCCACGACATCGTGCGCAACTCCGGTGGGCAGAACAAGGACCGCCTGCTCGTCCTGCCCTCGGAGGAAACCAACAACGCCCAACACTGGCTGGACGACCTGTCCACGACGATGAGTTCGCTGCACGACCGCAATCTCGTCGCCACCGTGCACTACTACAGCTACTACCCGTTCAGCGTGAACATCGCCGGTGGCACGACCTACGACGCCACGACTCAGAAGGATCTGACCGACGGCTTCAAGCGGGTGCACGACACGTTTGTCGCCAAGGGCATTCCCGTCTACCTCGGCGAATACGGCCTACTCAGCGAGCCCAACTCCGGCTACGTCGAGCGCGGGGAGATGCTGAAGTACTACGAGCACGTCAACTACGAGGCGCGGATCAACGGCATCACCACCGCACTCTGGGACGATGCCAACTACCTGAACCGCACCACCATGCAGTGGCGGGATTCCGACTTGATGGCTCTGATCAAGGCGTCCTGGACCACCCGCTCGGGCACCGCCTCCACCGACAATCTGTTCGTGCCGAAGTCCGGCCCGATCTCGGCGCAGACCATCACCCTGAACACCAACGGGCTGTTCTTCGCGGGCCTGTGGCAGGGCAACACGCCGCTGATCCCGTTCCTCGACTACACGCTGGACGGCGACCGGCTGACCCTGACTTCCCGGGCGCTGACCCGGCTGGCCGGCAACCGTGCGTACGGCGTGAACTCGACTCTGCAGGTTCGGTACTCGCGGGGAGTGCCCTGGCAACTGCACGTGAGGTCGGCCGACCAGCCGGTGCTCGCGGACGCGACCGGCACCACCACGCTGGCCATTCCGACCCAGTTCCATGGTGACCTGCTGGCCACCATGGAGGCCACCTACGCCGACGGGACCAACGCCGGCCCGACCAGCTGGACCCCGTTCCAGCAGTTCGGGTACGCGTTCGCTCCCGACTACACCGCCGGCACCACGACTCTGACCGCTGACTTCGTCAACAGTCTCAAGGACGGCGCGCCGGCCAAGCTCATCTTCCACTACTGGACCGGCGCCACTCTGACCTACCAGGTGACCAAGTCCGGCACCACCGTGACCGGCACCGCCTCCTGACCCACCATCGTCCCCGTTCCCGGCCGCCGGCCCCACCGGCGGCCGGGCCCCTCACGTCCCGAGGTTCTCGCATGGTCCCGCTGCCCCCGCGCGTGCTGTTCGGCGCCGCCTACTACCACGAGTACCAGCCCTACGAGCGGCTCAAGACCGACCTGGACCTGATGGCGGAGGCCAGGTTCACCGTCATCCGGGTCGGCGAGTCCGTCTGGTCCACATGGGAGCCGGAGAACGGGCGGTTCGACCTGGACTGGCTGCGGCCGGTCCTCGACGGCGCCCACGAGCGCGGCATTGCGGTCGTGCTCGGCACGCCGACCTACGCGGTGCCGCCGTGGCTTTCCCGGCAGTACCCCGAGATCGCCGCCGAGCACGCCACCGGGCAGCGCATCGGCTGGGGCGCCCGGCAGGAGATCGACTTCAGCCATCCGGCGTTCCGCTTCCACGCCGAGCGGGTGATCCGAGCGATCCTCACCCGGTACGCCGAGCACCCGGCGGTGATCGGCTACCAGGTGGACAACGAGCCGGGCCTGCGCCTGCCCCACAACCACGGGGTGTTCCAGCGGTTCGTGGACCATCTGCGCGCCGAGTACGGCGACGTCGAGACCCTCAACCGCGAGTGGGGCCTGGTCTACTGGTCGCATCGACTGTCCACCTGGGCGGACCTGTGGACGCCGGACGGCAACGCCCAGCCCCAGTACGACGTCGCCTGGCGGG
Organism: Kutzneria kofuensis; assembly: GCF_014203355.1. Lineage (NCBI taxonomy): Bacteria > Bacillati > Actinomycetota > Actinomycetes > Pseudonocardiales > Pseudonocardiaceae > Kutzneria > Kutzneria kofuensis. Next base: position 127,877 of record NZ_JACHIR010000004.1, on the reverse strand, counting down.
CGTTCCTGGCTCGCCAGACCACCGAGTTCGTCGCCTGGCAGGCCGACATCGTGCGCGAGTACGCCCGCGCGGACCAGTTCGTCACCACCTGCGTCGCCTACGGGCACCCGGCGCTGGCGGACGACGAACTCACCGACAAGCTCGACGTGACGGCCGGCAACCCGTACTACGACATGCAGGACGGCCTCGAACTGCCCGAGCCTGCCGGCAGCCGCGAGCACCCGTGGCTGGCGACCGGGGTGTGGGCGCTGTTCCAGAGCGCCGACCGGATCTTCTCCTCCCGGCAGGAGCCGTTCCTGGTCACCGAGACCAACGCCCAGGCCGTCAGCTCGCCGTGGGACAACCGCCCGGCCTTCGACGGCCAGTGGCGGCAGGCCGCGTGGGCGCTGGTCGCCCGGGGTGCGCGGATGATCGAGTACTGGCACTGGCACACGCTGCACTTCGGCGCGGAGACGTACTGGGGCGGAGTCCTGCCGCACAGCGGCCGTCCCGGCCGGGTCTACGCCGAACTCGCCCGGCTCGGCGCGGAATTCGACACCGCCGGGGCCCTGGTCGCGGGGATCCAGCCGGACGCCGACATCGCGATGGTCTACTCGATGCCGAGCAAGTGGCTGATGCAGAAGTACCCGCCGCTGGCGAAGGCCGACGGCAGCCCGGACGGCGCCGCGTACCACCGCATCTTCGACTCCTTCTACCGCGGCGCGTTCGAGGCCGGCCGTCAGGTCCGGATCTTCCACGCCCGCCGACTCGCCGAGGTTCCGCCCGACCTGGCCGCGCGCCGCCACCCCGTGCTGATCGCGGCCGGCCTGTACATCGCCGACGACGCGATGCTCGACTGGCTCGTGGCCTACGCGGCCGCCGGCGGCCACCTCGTTCTCGGTCCGCGGACCGGCTACGCCGACCACGAGGCACGGGCCCGGCACGAGCCGGCCCCGGCGCGTCTCAGCGAGGCCGCCGGCGTGTGGTACGAGGAGTTCAGCAACCTGTCCACCGACCTCGCGGTTCGGGCGGCGCCCGGCAGCCCGCTCGTGCTGCCGGACGACGCCACCGGGACCCGTTGGGTGGAGGGCCTGACCGCTGTCGACGCCGAGGTGCTCGCCGAGTACGACCACCCGCACTTCGGCCGGTGGCCGGCCGTCACGACCCGGCGGCACGGCGAGGGCCGTGTCACCTACGTCGGCACGGTGCCTGGCCGCGAGCTCGCCCGCACTCTGGTGTCGTGGCTCGCCCCGCTACCGCGCAGCGGGTGGTCCGCGCTGCCCGAATCCGTGACCGCGACGACCGGCACCGCCCCGGACGGGCGGCGCGTGCACGTGGTGCACAACTGGAGCTGGCGGCCCGCCGACGTGAGAGCGCCCGTGGATCTCGTCGACGTCCTGGACGGCCGTTCGGTCCCCGGCGGCACGGTCGTGGCTCTCGGCGCCTGGGACGTCCGGATCCTCGTGAGCTAATTGCGGCTTCGAATATTCGACACGGTTTCCGGTCATCGAGGCGTAATTCTTGACCACGCGGGTTCTCCATGCGACGCTGCGATCGGACGGCATTGTTTCACCATCCGGCAGTGCCGGAGTCGTCGAATAAATTCGACTGACCGATCCCGTCCGAACAGCCGTGCAACGACGCTCGGAAGGACATCGTTCATGCGGAAAACCCTGCGTTTCGCCCTGCCCTCATTGGCCGCGCTCGCCGCGCTCGTATTGACCGCCACCTCCGCGCAGGCGGCCACCTGGTCGTCCTCGGACAAATGGGGCACGTGGTCCAACGGCGGATACACGATCACCAACGACGTCTGGGGCAGTGGCGCCGGCCCGCAGACGATCTGGGCGAATTCCTACAGCAACTGGGGTGTGTGGTCCAACCAACCCAACACCGGCGGCGTGAAGTCGTACCCGCACTCCGGGCGCACCATCGGCCGCACGCTGAGCTCGCTGGGCAGTGTCACCAGCACGTTCAACGTCTCGGTGCCGGGCAGCGGCGCCTACGAGACGGCGTACGACATCTGGGCCAACAACAACGCGTACGAGATCATGTTGTGGATGAACAAGACCGGCGCGGTCGGCCCGATCGGCAGCTACCAGACCACGGTGTCGGTCGGCGGCCACACCTGGGACGTCTACAAGGGCTCGAACGGATCGAACGCGGTGTTCTCCTTCCTGCGCCACGGCAACACGAACTCGGGGTCGGTGGACGTCAAGGCGGTGCTGAACTGGATCAAGTCGAAGGGCTGGTACGGCGACGTCACCCTCGGCGACGTGCAGTTCGGCTTCGAGATCACCTCGTCGAGCGGTGGCATGAACTTCGTCTCGAACAGCTTCTCCGTCTCCTCGTCCTGACCATCCGCTCCGCGACGCTGGAGAACAGTGGCGCCGATGGCGGCCGGCGAATCGCCCGGCCGCCATCGGCGCCCCGCTCGGGCGCTCGTGACGGAATTCCCGAAGAGTGTCCGCTATCGGATGCCCAGGAAACGGACACCGCCGCGGAGTTGTTCTCCGATCGGCCGATCGTGTGTTCCCGGAACCAACGCGGTGTCCGCTGTGTCCATCACGCCGAGGCGCGCAGCACGAGCTCCGTGTCGAGCACGACACGGCGTGGCCCGGACGACCCGCCGGCGATCAGGGCGAGCAGTTCCCGGGTCATCCGGGCGCCCATCTCCTCGACCGGCTGGCGGACGGTGGTCAGCGGCGGATCGGTGTGCCGCCCGATCGGCAGGTCGTCGAAGCCGATCACGGCGACGTCGTCGGGCACGCGGCGGCCGGCCCGGCGCAGCGCGCGCAGCACGCCGACGGCCATCAGGTCCGACGCGGTGAAGATGGCGTCCACATCGGGCCGGCGTTCCAGCAGCCGCACCGCGGCGTGCTCACCGGACGCCTGGCTGAAGTCGCCGAAGAACACCAGCCCGTGGTCGGACCGTTCCGCGTCGGCCATGACCCGGCGGTAGCCGGCGAGCCGGTCCAGTCCCACGGTCATGTCCCGCGGCCCCGCCACGGTGGCGATCACGGACCGTCCGCTGTCGACGAGGTGGCGAACCGCCTTCGCCGCGCCACCGAGGTTGTCCGCGTCGACGTAGGAGACCTGACCGTCCTCGCCGTCGAGCACCGGCCGGCCGCCGATGACCACGGGAACGTCGATCCGGTCGAGGTCGAGCGGACTGCGGCCGTGCATGCTGACGAACAGCGCGCCGTCGACGTGACCGCCGCTCAGGTAGTGCATGGCCGGCGCCTGACAGTCCCTTGTGGACGGAACTGGCAGCAGCACCAGTTGCAACCCGGCGGCGGTCACCACCCGGTTGACCCCGACCACGACCCGCGCGAAGTACGGGTCGGAGAACAGCCTCAGTCCCTCCTCGCACACCACGAACGCGATCGACCGGGTGCGCGCCTGGGCGGCCACCTTGACGGCGCGCTGGCGTTCGTAGCCCAACGCGGCCATGGCGGACTCGACCTGCCTTCTGGTCTCCGGGCGCACTCTGGGTAAACCGTTGAGCACCCGGGACGCGGTCGCCGACGACACCCCGGCTGCCCGCGCGACGTCAGCGAGCGTCGGGCGTGCAGGGCACAGCTCGAGAGCGGTCACGCTCCACCTCACACGACGGCATTGTCCAGCGGCGGCACGTACGTGAAGTCAGTGTTACCGCAAACATCCGTGGCGGGCAAGGAAGGAACGTTCACTCATGACGTCGTGTACGTGACCGTTGTGTAGGCCGGGCCGCAGCCGTTGGCGCAGGACGAGGGCAGGGCGAACCGGTAGGTCCGGCCGCCGGCCACGAGCGCGCCCGACGCGTCGACGACCCGGATCCGGTACTGCGTGCCCTGCGTCGGCGACGTGCTGGTGGGGCCGATCCGGTAGATCCGGTAGTCCTGACCCAGGTCGGAGTCCATGCTGGCGTCGTGCCACGTGCCGTTCGAGTAGTACTGGACTCCGTGTATTCCGTTCGGCAGATGGGATACGGCGATCACCGGCCAGTACGGTTGCGCCGACTGGATGAAACCGATGCGGATGTCGCCGGCACAGCCCGGCGCCGGCACGAACTGCCAGCTGATCCGGCGGTTGTTCCAGTGGCCGGGATACATGTCGCCGACCGGCAGGCCATCCTTCGCGAACCGGTTGAGGGAGTTCTGTGCGAGATCCAGGTGGTTCGGGTCGTCCCGGCACCACGCGTCGGAGTCGGCGCAGCTGTCCGCGACGAGCATGGTGAGCGTCGCTCCGTCGTATCGGTCGGCCACCCACGACCCGTTGCGGCAGAACGGTTGTCCCGGCGTGTCGAACACGTTGAGCGCCACGAAGTTCTGGCTGTCCAGCGCGGACTGCGGCAGCCCGCAGCCCCCGTAGGGCGAGCCGAGACCGGCGAAGTAGGTGGCGTTGCCGGTCACGGACGCGGCCGACGCCGGGCCGGTGAACAGGCCCGGCGCGAGCGGGGCGACCGAGGTCGGCCGGGACGCGACACCCTTGTGCATGCGCCGATTCTGCGGACGTCCACGGTCGCGCTGTCAAGTTTCCCGGCCACCGGCGTGAAACTTACCGCTGGCCGTCCTTTCGACAGTTTCGCTGGTTGACGCTGTCGTGGCCACGATGCTTTCCTCGGGCTGGAGAGCGCTTCCAGAAGGTCTTCCGCAGCGGCTCAGTGAGGATGGTGATCTTGTTGGCGGCGCGAAGATTCCGCCTGACAGCAGCGGTGTTGGTGCTCGGCGCGAGCGTGCTCGTCGCCGCGCCGGCCGCGGCCGACGCCACGGCGACGGTCACGGTCAACGCTCGTTCGGGGCTGTCCACCGTGTCGGACACGGCCATCGGCGTGAACCACGCGGTGTGGGACAGCCAGCTCGGCACGAACGAGGTCGCGGACCTGTACGCCAAGGCCGGCGTCGGGATGATGCGCTACCCGGGCGGTTCCTACGGCGACATCTACCACTGGAAGGACAACACCGCACCCGGCGGCTACGTCGCGCCGAACACCGACTTCGACACGTTCATGGGCGGCGTGCGCCGCGCCGGCGCCCAGCCGATCATCATCGCCGACTACGGCAGCGGAACTCCGCAGGAGGCCGCCGACTGGGTGCGGTACGCCAACGTCACCAAGGGGTACGGGGCGAAGTACTGGGAGATCGGCAACGAGATCCCCGGCAACGGCCACTACGGCACGAACTGGGAGACCGACCTGCACGCCGACAAGAGCCCGACCGCGTACGCCAACGGCGTGGTCGCCTACTCGGAGGCGATGAAGGCGGTCGACCCGACGGTCAAGATCGGCGCGGTCCTCACCACCCCGGCGAACTGGCCGGACGGCCTGATCGCCAGCGGCGATTCCGCGACCTGGAACCAGACCGTGCTGTCGATCGCCGCCTCGCACATCGACTTCGTCATCATCCACTGGTATCCGACCGGCGCGACCGCGGCCGACGAACTCTCCCGTCCCGACCAGGTCAACGACATGATCTACATGGTGCGCCAGCAGATCGCCCGGTACGCGGGCGGGCGCGACATCGGCATCGCGATGACCGAGACCAACACCGCGGTCGGCATGGACACCCAGCCCGGCGCCCTGTTCGCCGCCGAGACCTATGCGAGCCTGCTGGCCAACGGCGTGTTCACGGTGGACTGGTGGGACACGCACAACGGTCCCACCACTGTGTCCACAGTGGCCGGCCAGACCGACTACGGCGACTCCGGCTTGCTGTCCAGCGCAGGCTGCGTGAACGACGTGTGCGAGCCGGCGCTGAACACGCCCTTCGCCCCGTACTACGCGCTGTCCATGCTCAGCGCCTTCGCCCATCCCGGCGACCAGTTCGTGAACGCGGGCAGCAACCAGTCGTCGGTCAACGCCTACGCGGTTCGCCGGGCCAACGGTGATCTGGCGCTCCTGCTGGTGAACAAGGACCCGGACAACGCCCGCACGGTCGCCATCGACTACGCCGGGTACGCGCCGTCGAACGCCGTGCCGACAGTGTCGACGTTCACCAACGGGGCGAGCGCCATCACCACGACCGCCGCCGGCACCGCGACCAGCCAGACGCTGCCGCCGTACTCGCTGACGACCGTGCTGCTGCATCCGGCCGGATCGACCACCGGCCTGCCCGCTGCGCCGGGGCAGCCGTCCGCCGGCGCGGTGACCGACCGGACTGCGACGATCTCCTGGCCGGCGTCCGGTACGGGCCTGAAGTACGAGGTCTACCGGCAGGTCGGCGCCACCAGCGAGGAACTGGGGGAGACGACCGGCACGTCTCTGGCTGTGGGCAACCTCAACCCGGGCACGCGGTACACGGTGAACGTGTTGGCGCGCAACGGCGCCGGCGCCGTGTCGTGGTCGTCGCCGCCGCTGACCTTCACGACGACCGCGCCCGCGCAGAGCACGTGTTCGGTGCGGTACGCCGACACCAACGACTGGGCCAACGGATTCGTCGGCAACGTCGACATCACCAACACCGGCACGGCCCCGCTCGACGGCTGGACGCTCGCGTACACCTGGCCGACCGGCTACCAGCAGGTGACCAGCGGCTGGAACGCGACATGGACCCAGAACGGGACGAACGTCGTCGTGACCGGCGCCGGGTCGCTGGCGCCGAACGCCACCGTGAGCGCCGGGTTCGTCGCCAGCTACTCCGGGCCGAACGTGACGCCGGTCGCGTTCACGCTCAACGGAACCGTGTGCTCTAGCGGCTGACGAGCTTCTCGAAGAAGAACTCGTGCTTGAGGAAGGACGTCTCGTGTTCCGCCCCGGGGTACGGGGGGATGAGCTGGGCCGCTTGGAACAGCCGCCACCCGTCCTCGAGGGCGGCGACACCCGTGAGGTACGGGGGTTCGTCGCTGTCGCCGGTCGTCGGGCGCGTCTGCCCGGTGCCGTCGTAGCGGGCCCAGCCGATGACCGCCGAGTCGAGGGCGGAGTTGTTCAGGTACAGGACGAGAACCTGTTGCCTCACGGTGGTCATGCGTGGCTCCTCTGCCCGGGGCGGTTGGCGATGCGGGTGGCCCAGTAGTCGACGTCGAATCCGGGGTCGTCGGTCAGAGCCCGCCACATCCGGATCCGGTTGTGGATCTCCAACCGGCCGGTGGCCGTTTCGTACCAGGGGAACCAGTGCGACAGTTCCTCGCGGACCGCGGGGCCCTCCAGGTTCGCGGTGTCCCACAGCCGCACCTGCGGCACGGTCGGATTGAGGCGGATCTTGTACATGTGGCGGACGGTGTCGCTGTCGTTGCGGCGCCCGCCGTGCCAGATGCCGTGGTGCAGCACCAGGACGGTGCCGGCCGGACAGACGAGCCGGATCTGGCCGAGCAGGTTCTGGTAGCGGCCGGTGTCGGACTCGTTGATGCGGCGCAGATGGCTGCCGGGGACGAGCAGCGTGCCGCCCATGTCCTCGGTGACCTCCTGCGGGTAGTACATGAGCTGCACGTCGAATGCGTCGAACCGCAGATCGATCAGGGCGTCGGCGTGCAACGCCTGCGCGCTGCCCTCGCGCGGCTCCCGCCGGTGGACGAAGTGGTGGTCGACGGTCGGGTCGGGGCCCACCAGGCTTTCCAGTGCACCCGCAACCGCGGGGAGTTCCACCAGCCTGCGGGCAAAGGTTCCCTCGGGGAACGCATCGGACAGGGGAGTGCCGTACGGCACGGCGGGCAGCCCGGCGGCGAACACACCGAGCGCCTCCTCGTTCATCTCCGGGGGCACGACCCGGTCCAGGCGCAGGAAACCGCGCGCCACGAACCGCGCCACCTGGCCGGAGTTCAGTAGCTGCCGTGTGGTTGACATGCCGCAACCCTAGGAAGCCGGGGCGTCGCGGTCGTGGGCCGCAATCGGCGACCACTGGTAGGTTTTCGCCATGGCCCCGTCCGTGGAGCTGGCGCTCGACCAACCGCCGCAGGTGGTGAACGCGGGCGTGGGAGTGCACGGGGCCATCGCGGCGCACGAGGTGTTCCGGCTTCCCCAGCTGTGGCAGCTGCACGTGTACGCCTACTCGGGCACGCTCGCGTTCGGCGGCTTCCGGCACCCCATTCGCCCCGGACACGTCAGCCTCGTCCCACCGGACACGGAGGTGCACTTCGACTACGACGCGCCGCGGTGTGAGCACCTGTACGTCCACTTTCGACTGCCCGGCAACGGGGAGCGGCGCCGTCTTCCCGTGATGCAGAGCGCCGGCGCCGACGTGGCGGTGCTGCGCGGGTTGCTACGCCACACGATCGCCGCGAACACCCAGTCGCCGGCCCGGGCCTCGGCCGAGCTGTGGACCGCACTGTGGCGCACCACCGGGTTGCCTGGCGCCGAACGCAGCCCTGGCCACCCCGCCCTGCGCGCGGCGTTGGCCCACATCGAGGAGAATCTGGCCGCGCCGTTGAGCGTTCCGGCGATCGCCGCTGCCGCGGGCGTCTCGCACAGCCACCTCACCCGGCTGTTCCGTGACGGCACCGGGCGCACCGTCGTCGGCCACATCAGACACTGCCGGATGGAGCGGGCTCGCCATCTCCTCGTCGCCTCGACGTTGGCGATCCCGGCGATCGCCGCCACCGTCGGCATCCCGGACCTGCAGGCGTTCAACAAGACCTGCCGCAAGGAACTTGGCGCCTCCCCGCGCGCCGTGCGCGAGGCCGGCACGCCGGTCCGGTGACCGACCACCGGCGGCTGCGTCCTAACCGAACACGCGGCGTTGGATCTCGCGGCGGTAGTCCTGAAGGGTGTTGTCGATGTGCAGCGCGGCGGCCTGGGCGGCGGCCTCCGGCTCGCCGTCCCTGATCGCCCGGTAGATGGCGGCGTGCTCCTCGACGGCGCCTTCGGCGTGCCCGCCGATGGTTCCGTTCAGTCCGATCACGCTGGACTGGCGCTGCAGCCGGCGCGCCTCCCGCACCGCGATGACCAGCAGCGGGTTGTGTGACGCGGTGGCGATCCCGACGTGGAACTCGTCGTCGCCCTGCTCGAAGACCGTCACCTGCCCGCTGAGGTGGCCGTGGCGGCAGGTCTCGACCGCGGCTTCGATGGCCCGCAGCTCGGCGGGGGTGGCCCGGGTGGCGGCCAGGCGGCTGGCCTCCATCTCCTGGATGCGGCGGAACTCGAAGAGCATGTAGACGTGGTCGAGGTCGGTCGGCATGAAGAAGCCGCCCCAGCGGGCGGTGCCGAGCATTCCCTCGTCGTCGGCGACGTAGAGGCCGCGGCCCTTCTGCGCCCGCACCCGGCCGATCGCGGACAGGATCTTGACGGCCTCCCGGACCACGGTGCGGCTCGTGCCCAGCCGGGCGGCCAGCTCGTTCTCGGTCGGCATCCGGTCACCGGGCCGCAGCCGGAGGTCGGCGATCAACTGCAGGATCTGCTCGGCGACGAGTTCGTAGCCGGGACGGTAGGCGGTGGCCGCGTCGCCGGACCCGGCCTTCGCCGGCTCGACCGACTCTCCTGACAGTGCGGACGAGCCGTCCACCGCGTACCTCCGTGGTCGTGGGCAACAGGACACAGTATGGCCGCTCTTGACCGCCGAGTTGAGCGTACTCCACCCCAGGCCCGTCCCAGATGTGTACGACTTATTTTCCGCGCTGACCGCTGTGCTGATCATCGCATATGGGGCAGCGCGGGCAAAACATCCCAGGGAGTGTTGCGCCGGTGGCGGGATAGGTGGGCTCTTGGCCTTGACTAGCGCCGCGATGGGGAGCCTAATTTTGGACGTCTTCAGCACTGCTCACCCGCCGCCTCGCCCACCCGGTCGGGCGCCACACCGTCGTGGAGCAAGCCAATGATGCGTAGGATCCGCGCCGTCCGCGCGGGAAGATCCCCCTCCCGGCGGACGGTCACCGCGCTGGCCATCGGCGCCGCCCTCACGCTGGCCGCCACCGCCTGCGGCGGCGCGGGCGACTCGACCGCGAGTGGCGCCAAGGACGGCTTCACGCAGGCCCCGCAGTCCGCCGGTCCGCTGACCGTGTGGGTGGACTCGACCCGGCTGGCCGCCGCCCAGCTGTACCAGAAGCAGAACCCCGCGGTGAAGATGGACATCGTCACCTACGACGGGGACGCGAACGGGTCGAACTACCTGCAGACCAAGGTCAGCCTGTTCAACCGCACCGGCAACGGCTGGCCCGACGTGGTGTTCAGCTCGCAGAACAACGAGGCGACGTGGGCGGTCACGGCCCGGTTCGCCGCCCCGCTGAACAAGGGCCTGCTGCCGCCGTCCCTGCTGGCCGGCTGGGCGCTCAACGCGAACCAGCCGTGCATGGTGGACGGCACGATCTACTGCCTGCGCAACGACCTGGCGCAGACGGTGCTGTGGTACAACGCGGCGCTGATGACCCAGTGGGGCTACCAGGTGCCCACCACCTGGGAGCAGTACAAGGCCCTCGGCGAGAAGGTCGCCAGGGAACACCCGGGCTACCTGGTCGGCGTGGCCGGGGACACCTTCGCCCCGGAGATCTACCTCTGGGCCGGCAAGTGCGGCGCCAACCACATCACCGGGCCGAAGGCGGTCACCGTCAACACCACGAGCGCCGCGTGCACCCGGATGGCGTCGCTGCTGGACGACCTGATCGCGGCCAAGAGCATGTCGACCAGCAGCGTGTTCTCCTCGGACTTCGACAAGAACGAGGCCGACAAGATCCTGATGATGCCCGGCCCCTCCTGGTACGGCGGCTCGCTGTTCCAGGGCACGTTCAAGGCGCCGAAGGGACAGGTCGCGGTCGCGCCGATGCCGCACTGGTCCGACGACGCCACGCCGGCCGTCGGCAACGTCGGCGGCGGCACGTGGCTGCTGTCGGCGCACTCGACCCATCTCAAGGCCGCCACCGACTTCCTGACCTGGGTGACCACCTCGGACGACTACCAGGGCAAGGTGGCCGTCGGCTACCCGGCGTACGCGCCGGCGGCCAAGACCTGGCTGGCCAACCAGGCGGCCTCCGGCTACTACGCCAACGACATCACCGCGCCGCTGCAGTCCGCCGCGGGGCAGGTGTGGCCGGACTGGGGCTACGGGCAGTTCAGCCAGGAGGCGATCTGGGCCGCCACCGTCACTCCCGGGCTGACCGCCGGCAAGACCATCGTCTCCCTGCTGCCCGCGTGGCAGAAAGCGATCGCGAACTACGCCCGGTCCGACGGCTACGAGGTCACCCAGTGACGACCGCCGCCGGCGCGACTCGTCGGCGCCGGTCGGGCCGGGCCGGACACGCCTTCGTCGCCGGCTACCTGGTCCTGCTCGTCGCGTTCGGCATCGTGCCGACCGTCTACGCGATCTACTTCGCCTTCACCGACGCCGGCGGCGCCTTCGCGGGACTGTCCAACTTCGGCGTCGCCGCGGCCGACTTCCGCTTCCTGCCGGCGATCGGACACGTCGCGCTGTACCTGGTGTTCTGGCTGGCCGGCCTGGTCGTGTTCGTGGTCGGGCTCGCGCTCCTGCTGCACCGACCGGGCATGCGCGGCGTCGGCCGGACGCTGCGCTTCCTCTACTACCTGCCCGGTGCGTTGGCCGGCGCCGCCAGTGTGATGGTGTGGCTGTTCGTGCTCGACCCGGTCGTCAGCCCCGTCGGCTTCCTGCTGCGGGCCGCCGGTTTCGAGACCTTCGGCCAGGTCATCGCGCCGGGCAACCTGCCGGTGCTGTTCGCCATGATCGCGTTCTGGACCGGCGCGGGCGGCTGGATCGTGGTGATGCACGGGGCGCTGAACACCATCTCCCCGGACATCCTGGAGGCGGCCCGGATCGACGGCGCCGGCGCCTGGCAGACCGCGCGGCGCATCCAGATTCCGTTGCTGCGCAAGTGGATCGTGTACATGGTGATCCTCGCGTTCGCCGGCGGCACGCAGCTGTTCGTCGAGCCGCAGCTGCTGTCGCAGGCCAGCGTGGGGGTGGCCGGCCGGGACTACTCACCCAACCAGCTGTCCTACGACTTCGCCTTCCAGAACGACAACGTGAACACCGCCGCGGCGATCTCCGTCGAGCTGCTGGTGGTCGGGCTCGTGGTCGCCGCCGTCTTCGTCGTGCGCTCGGGGTTCTTCGATGCCGACTGACACCGCCCCCGTCGGGACGGACACGCGGCCGGCCACGGTCGCGACCTCCCGATCGGCCCGTCGCGCCCGGCGCCCGATCCCCAACCCGCTGGCCGGCGCCGTCCTGGTGCTGTTCGCGGTCTTCTTCGTGCTGCCGGTGATCTGGCTGATGCTGGCGGCCACCAAGACCGACGACCAGCTCGTGCACGACAGCCCGCTGTCGTTCGGATCCTGGGAGGCGCTGCGCGCCAACTGGGACGCGCTGACCGGATACCAGGGCGGCGCGATCCTGCTGTGGCTGCGCAACTCCGCCGTCTACTCCTTCGTGGCGCTGGTGATCACGCTGTGCGTGGCGATCCCGGCCGGCTACGCCCTGGCCGTGACCGAGTTCCGCGGCCGGCGCACCCTGCTGGTCGCGACCCTCGTGGTCATGCTGATGCCGAACGCGACCCTGGTCGTGCCGCTGTTCCTCGAAGTCAACGCGGTCCACCTGATCGGCTCGATGTGGTCGGTCATCCTGCCGTACTCGTTCTATCCGTTCGGCGTGTACCTGGCCTACATCTACTTCAGCACGGCGCTGCCACGGGAACTGCTGGACGCGGCGAAACTCGACGGCTGCTCGGAGTTCGCGGCCTTCCGGCACGTCGCCCTGCCGCTGGCCGCGCCGGTCGTGGCGCTGGTGGGCTTCTTCAGCTTCGTCGCGAACTGGACGAACTACTTCCTGCCCTACGTGTTGCTGCCCGGCAGTGACCAGTTCCCGGTCCAGGTGGGCCTGGGGACGCTGCTGGACAACGTCCCCCAGTTCAACCCGACGGCCGGCGCGCTCGCGGTGCAGCGACCCGAGGTGGCGCTGGCCACCCTGGTCGCGATCACCCCGGTGTTGCTGGTGTTCCTGTTCTCCCAGCGCTTCCTGGTTGCCGGCCTGCTCGCCGGCGCGACGAAGGACTGACCCCATGCATCCCGTGATCACGGCTTCTGTGCCGCTGCTCGAGCCGCCGGGCTGGGCGATCGCCCAGCGCGCGTTGTTCGACCTGCTCGACCAGGCGTGGCGGCAGTTCGCCCGCGACTACACCGGCCCGGACGGTCGCCTCAACTACCGCGGCCGGCTCACCTCCCGCGACGGGGTGGACGACTTCTACGAGGTGTTCTTCAACTGGCCCCAGCTCTATCTGCTCGGCGGCGCGGACGACCTGCTGGCCGAATCCGAGCGCCACTGGCGGGGAGTCACCCGGCAGCTGACCGAACTCGGCATGCTCCAGGACGAGTACGAACGCGGATACGACTGGTTCCACCAGGGCGAGAGCCTGCTGCTGTTCTACTTCCTGTGCATGGCCGCGCCCGACCGCTGGCGCGAGCGCGCGCTGCGCTTCGCCGATCTGTACGTCGACCCGAAGCACGGCAACTACGACCCGGAACACCGCATCATCACCCGTGCGCACAACGGTTCCGACTCGGCGCGCACCGGCCTGTTCGACGGCGCGTCGTATCCGTGGCTGCCGCAGGAAGCCGAGATGTACGGCTTTCCGCTCGACTGGCTGCTGCCGCCGGACGTCGACGAACCGCCGCGCGATCGGGACCCGCGGCTCGGCCGGCAGATGAGCGAGCGGTTGGGCGTCGGCGACACCGCGGTCAACCTGGCCGCCACCGGCCTCGTGCTCAACGCCCTCATCCTGTCCGGGGAAGGAAAGTACCGGGACTGGATAGCGGAGTACGTCGACGCCTGGCGCGAACGCGCGGCGGCGAACGGCGGGACCATCCCCGACAACGTCGCGCCGGACGGCACGGTCGGCGGGCTGGTGGGCGGCCGCTGGTACGGCGGCCACTACGGGTGGTCGTGGCCGCATGGCTGGTACAGCGTGGGACACGCCGCCATGATCGGCGCCATCGCCGCCGTCGAGGCCACCGGTGACGAGAGCCACCTCGATCTCGTGCGCCCGGCGCTGGACGAGATCATCGCCAACGGCAAGACCATCGCGTACACCGAGTCCGACTCCAGCCTCTGTTCCAAGTGGACGGTTCAGCTGGCCGAGGACGTGAGCACTCCCACCCTGCATGTGCCCTTCCGCCACGACGACAGGGGTTGGTTCGACTACAACCCGATGCTGATGGCCGTTCCCACGGCGTTGTGGCACCACAGCGCGGCCGACGTCGACCTGTGGCGCCTGCTGCGGCTGCGCGCCGCCAGCGCGCACGACTGGTGCACGGTGCGTTCGTTCCGCAGCAAGGAGGAGGCCGGGCACGAGGAACCGTGGGTCGCCTACCTCGGCGGTGACAACCCCGACTATCCCGAACGGATCCTCGCCGCCGCGCAGGCGCAGGTGCGCCATCGGCTGGCGCGGATGGCGCGCTACCAGGACCGGGATGTGCCGGAGGCGGACATTCACCTGTGGCAGCAGTCGAATCCGGTCGTCACCGAGGCGCTGGTGCAGCTGACGTGGGGGGCGCCGCAGGTGATCTACAACGGCGGCCTGCAGCAGGCGCGCGTGCGGTACTACGACGCCGATGCCCGTCGCCCCGGACTGCCGCCCGCGGTCGCGGCACTGGTCTCCAGCATCGACCCGGAGGCGACCGTCGTCGAGCTGGTCAATCTCGACCCGCAGCGGCGGCGCACGGTGATCGTGCAAGCCGGCGCGTTCGCGGAGCACACCATCCACACGGTGCGGCACACGGTGTGCCGGGACGGGTCGTGGATCGGCGATCTGTACGACTACGGACACCGGGAACCCGAGATCACCGAGGAGTCGCTGCGGGTCGACGGTCCCTGGCTCGCCGTCGAGCTGCCGGCGTCCACGCGGGTTCGTCTCACGCTCGTGCTGACCTTGCGCGCCAACCACGCCAGCTATCGAACGCCTTTCGACGAGCAGGCGCCCTGACCGGCCGTCACGGCAGGGTCCGATGAATGTTTCACGCCCGAACGCCACGGATGCCGTCCGTTCTGGACCGGGGTGAAACCGATGGGATACAACGCTGTGCATGTGTCGGACCGCGGAACGGACGATGTGCCCGACACATTCCGCGTCCTACTGATCAGCGGACGGTTTCCCTTCGCGACGAGGAGGCTGGGCATGCGACGATGCCGCACATCGGCACGGGACCCGGGACTGTTCTCCGGGTGGACGAGAGCGGCCGGGCTCGCGCTGGCGGTGCTGGCGGCGGTGGCCACGCTGGTCGGCACGACGCAGCCGGCGACCGGGGCGACCGCCGCCCCGCTCCCGCATGCCGCCGCCGACAATCCGTACCAGCGAGGCCCGGATCCGACCATCGCCATGATCGAGTCCACCCGTGGCCCGTTCGCGACCGCCTCGGTGAGCGTGCCGCCCGGCAACGGCTTCAACGGCGGGATGATCTACTACCCGACCGACACGAGCCAGGGAACCTGGGGCGCGCTCGCGATCGTGCCCGGCTACACCGCCCTGTTCGCCAACGAGGAAGCCTGGATGGGGCCCTGGCTCTCGTCCTTCGGCTTCGTGGTGATCGGCGTGGAGACCAACAGCCGAACCGACTTCGACACCGCACGGGGCACGCAGCTGCTGGCTGCGCTGGACTACCTGACGACCAAGAGCCCCGTGCACGACCGTGTCGACCCGAACCGGTTGTCGGTGCTCGGCCACTCCATGGGCGGCGGCGGGGTCGTGTACGCGACCGAGCACCGCCCCTCGCTCAAGGCCGCGGTCGCGCTCGCGCCGTTCTCCCCGTCGCAGAACATGTCGACCGACACCGTGCCGACCATGGTGATCGGCGGGCAGAACGACACGGTGGTCACGCCGTCCTACGTCGACGGTCTGTACGCCACCCTGCCGGCCACCACCCCGAGCGACTTCGCGCAGATCGCCGGGGCCGACCACGTCTACTACACGCACCCGAACAACGTCGAGATGAAGCTCCTGATCCCGTGGCTCAAGACCTTCGTCGACAACGACACCCGCTACACCCAGTTCCTGTGCCCGACGCTGCCCGACCCGAGCACCGTCTCCGCCTACCGGCCCAAGTGCCCGTACGTGCCGGGCGGAGGGACGACGCCGCCTCCGACCGGCAACACGGGACCCCTGCACGCCGTCGGCGCGGGCAAGTGCCTCAACGCCGGGGCCTCGGGCAGCCAGGCGCAGATCCAGGACTGCACCGGCGGGGCGAGCCAGGTCTGGACCCACACCGACGCCAACCAGCTCAGCGTGACCAACGGCTCGCAGCTGTGCCTGGACGCCTCCGGGCAGGGCACGAGCCCGGGAACCAAGGTGATCACCTGGGCCTGCAACGGCCAACCCAACCAGCAGTGGACCGTCAACTCCGACGGGACCGTCAAGGGGGTCCAGTCCGGACTGTGCCTGGACGTCAGCGGCGCCTCCACAGCCAGCGGCGCACTCGTCCAGCTCTGGACCTGCAACGGCCAACCCAACCAGCAGTGGCGACTCGGCTGAGCTTGCCCCGAAGGAGCGACCTCGCATGAGACTAGGAAGGGCCCTCACGGCGCTGGTGGCGATGGCCGCCTGCGCCGCGATGTCCGTGGCCGCGCAGCTCGCCGTCGCCCCGGCGGCGTCGGCGGCGACGCTGACGCAGGTCACCAACTTCGGGAACAACCCGAGCAACCTGCAGATGTACGAGTACGTGCCCAACAACGTCCAGGCCCACCCGCCGATCCTGCTCGCGTTGCACGGCTGTCAGGGGTCCGGACCGTACCTCTACTCGAGCACCCAGTTCGCCTCCCTGGCTGACCAGTACGGCTTCATCGTCATCTACCCGTCGGTGACCCGCAGCTACGACTGCTGGGACGTGTCCTCGCCGAGCTCACTGACCCACAACGGGAACAACGACCCGGTGGGCCTGGTGTCCATGGTCCGGTACGTCGAGCAGCACAACGGCGCCGACGCCAACCGGGTGTACGTGACCGGCGAGTCCTCCGGCGCGATGATGACCAACGTCATGCTGGGCGACTACCCGGACGTGTTCAAGGCCGGCGCCGCGTTCATGGGCGTGCCGTTCGGCTGCTTCGCCACGACCGACGGCTCACAGTGGAACTCCCAGTGCGCGCAGGGGCGGATTTCCAAGACCCCGCAGCAGTGGGGCGACCTCGTGCGCGGGGCGTACCCGGGCTACACCGGGCCGCGGCCTCGGATGCAGCTGTGGCACGGCACCGCGGACACCACGCTCTACTACGCGAACTTCGGCGAAGAGATCAAGCAGTGGACCAACGTCTTCGGCCTGAGCCAGACGCCGACCTCCACCGACACCCCGCAGTCCGGGTGGACGCGGACCCGCTACGCCGACAGCGGCGGAAACGTCGACGTGGAGGCGTACAGCATCGCCGGCGTCGGGCATGCCCTGCCGCAGAACGGGATGGCTGCCCTGGCGATCCACTTCTTCGGCCTGGACGGCGGCGGTGGCGGCGGCCAACCGACCAGTGGGGGACTGCACGCGGTCGGCGCGGGCAAGTGCCTGGACTCGTCGACCACGGCGGGCACCCAGGTGCAGATCCAGGACTGCACCGGCGGGGCGAGCCAGGCGTGGACGCACACCGCCGCCAACCAGCTCACCGTCACCTCCGGCGGCTCGACGATGTGTTTGGACGCGTACGGCAAGGGAACATCGCCGGGTACCAAGGCCGTGGTCTGGCCGTGCAACGGCGGCGCCAACCAGCAGTGGCTGATCAACGCCAACGGCACCGTCACCGGCGTCCAGTCCGGGCTGTGCCTGGACGTGACCGGCGCCTCCACGGCCAGCGGAGCGCTCGTCCAGCTGTGGACGTGCAGCGGTGGTTCCAACCAGCAGTGGGCGCTCAAACCCTGACCATCAGTCCCTGTCCGCTGAACCAGCCCAACTCCACCTGCTGACAAGGAGCGCAGGAGCAGGAACAGTTCCCCCCGTCCTCGTCGACGGGGGGAACTGCCTGCTGGCGAGGTTGTCGCCGGTGGTCGGGGCTCAGGCGAGCGCGTGTCCCGTTGTGGTGACGATGTGGTCGGGCAGCCGCTCGTGCTGGTCCCCGGTGTTGGGAGTGCCGGTGGGCTCGAACATGAGGATGGACGCCCCGCCGGCGGACGAGGGCTTGTGCTCCACGCCGCGGGCGACGACGAACACGGAGCCGCGCGGGAGGGTGACCGCGCGCTCGCCGTCCTCGTCGCGCAGCTCGAGGCGCAACTCGCCGTCGAGGACGAGGAAGAACTCGTCGGTGTCGTCGTGGCGGTGCCACGCGAACTCGCCGGCCACCTTGGCGATGCGGACGTCGTAGTCGTTGACGCGGGCGGCGATCCGCGGCGCCCACAGGTCGTCGAAACCGGCCAGCGCGGCGTGCAGGTCGATGGGTTGGTTGGTCACGATCGCATCCTGCGCCACTCCACGCGCCCCGTGGAGTGCTAGGAATTGCACATGTCGCGTGGATCCTCTCATCGGGTGGCTGTGATCGTCGACGAGGGCTCGAACCCGTTCGAGTTGGGCGTCGCGGCGGAGTTGTTCGGGCTGCGACGGCCGGAGCTGGGCCGTCGGTGGTACGACTTCACGGTGTGCGCCGACGGGCGGGCGGCGCGGATGCACGCCGGATTCTTCACGCTGACCGACGTGGCCACGCTGGAGGCGGCGGAGGCGGCCGACACCGTGATCGTGCCGAACCGGCCGGAACCGGAGGCCGGGTGCTCGCCGGCCGTGGTGCGCGCCGTCCAGCGGGCGGCGGAGCGGGGCGCCCGGCTGGTCAGCTTCTGCACCGGGGCGTTCACCCTGGCCGCGGCCGGGGTGCTCGACGGGCGCCGGGCCACCACGCACTGGCACTGGGCCGAGCGGTTCGCCGCCCGCTACCCGAAGGTGCTGCTCGAGCCGGACGTGCTGTACGTCGACGACGGCGACGTGCTGACCGCCGCGGGCAGCGCCGCAGCGCTGGACCTCGGCCTGCACCTGATCCGCCGCGACCACGGCGCCGAGATCGCCAACGCGGTCAGCCGGCGTCTGGTCTTCGCCGCCCACCGCGACGGCGGGCAGCGCCAGTTCGTCGAACGGCCCGTCGCGGCCGTGGCCGACGACTCGCTGGCCCCGGTGCTGGCCTGGGCCCAGGAGCACCTGGACCGGCCGTTGACGGTCGCCGACCTGGCCGCCCGCGCGGCGGTGAGCCCGGCCACCCTGCACCGCCGCTTCCAGACGGAGCTGGGCACCACGCCGCTGGCGTGGCTGGCCACCGAACGCGTCTCGGTGGCCTGCCGGCTGCTCGAACGCGGCGAGCAGAGCCTCGACCGCGTCGCCGCCGCCAGCGGCCTGGGAAGACCGTCCAACCTGCGAACCTGGATGCGCCGGCGGACCGGGTTGACGCCTACCGCCTACCGCCTCCGTTTCGGCCCGGCCGCTTCCCCCTGAGCCGAGGAACCGGGCACGGCACGCGAAGCGCGCCGTGCCCGGTCTGGTCGCCCGGAGACCCGCCATTCACCCGGGCGACCGGTCAGTGGTCAGCCGAGGGACCATTTCTGGCTGGCCTGACCGGAACAGCTGGACAGTTGGACGAGGGCGCCGTTGTTGGTGCCGGAGTTGGTGACGTCCAGGCAGAGCCCGGACTGGACTCCCTTGATGGTGCCGTCGGAGTTGACGGTCCACTGCTGGTTGGTCTGGCCGTTGCAGTTCCAGATGATCACCTTGGTGCCGGGGGTGGTTCCCTGCGCGTTGGCGTCGAGGCAGCGCATGGTGTCGCCGCTGTAGACGGTCAGCTCACCGGAGGCGTTCCGGGTCCAGGACTGGTTGTTCCCGCCGTTGCAGTCCCAGATCTGGAGCTGGGTGCCCGGCGTCGTGGTGTTGTTGTTGACGTCCAGGCACCGGCTCGAGGCGGTGTTGCGCACCGCGCCGGTCGTCCCGTTACCGCTGCCGGCGGAGTAGCCGGCCGCGACGATGTCGGCCTGCACGGCGCTTTCGGTGGCGTCGGACGGGAAACCGGAGATCACCGCGCCCTCGAAGAACTCGCCGGCGCCGCTGTTGCTGTTGTCGCCGCCGGTGCCCAACAGGATCGACGCCTCGGTCTTCATCGGCGAGTAGCCGTTGGGCAGCGGACCCGAGTACGGCGTGGTGAGGCCGCCGCTGGTGGCGTTGCCGTACTTGAGGGTGAAGTTGCTGGTGCCGTTGTTCTTCTCCCACGCGCTGACGAACGGGAAGTGCACGCCGGGGTTGTTCGGGTCCTTGTTGGAGCCGGTGCCGGTGTGGTACATGCCGTTCTCCAGGTCGGCCTCGACCCACGGGCCGGTGCCGACGCAGTTGCCGAACCAGCACGCGGTGCCCCACTCGATGGCGTTCATGGTGGCGTTGCCGGTGTCGGTGTGCGAGGTCTCGCCGCTGCCGTAGTCGAAGCAGCACCACTGGTTCACGTAGTTCGACGAGGTGACCATGTAGACGCCCTCGGGGTGGGACCCGGTCGGCGCGTTCTTGGCCACGTCGATCCGGTACCCGGTGCCCGGCGTGTTCCTGATGCCGTAGGCCGGGTGGCCGCCGACGGTCACCGGCAGGGCCATCGCGTTGGCCCCGACGTCGGAGCCGTTGGGGCCCGGCCCCTTCCAGAAGCCGCCCCACGAGATCGGCAGGTCGTTGTGGTTGACGCTCTGGTCGTAGATCTTGGTGATGGTGCAGGAGGTGTTGGCGCAGAAGGTGACCTGCGGCGCCGAGTCGGCGACGCCACCGGCCGCGAGGAGGCCGATGTCGAGGTACTTCTTGTCGGAGTTGCGCTGGATCTGGTACAGCGGCCCGTTGTACGCCGCGTACAGCGCCCGGGTGGTGCTGTGGGCCGCGATGCACGGTGTTCCGCCCGCGGCGTAGATGTCGCACGCCAGGCTGGTGGCGGCGCGGGCCGGCGCGGATGTCGTGTTGGCCGCGACGAGTGCGCTGAGCACGAGCACGGCGGCCAGCCCGGCCCGCAGGAGCACGCGGAGCGCGGGCCGCAACCGGCCCGCCGGTGAACTGTTTCTCATGTGTTCTCCCAGTCCTGCCGTGGTCACACGGCCGCGATGGTCCACTGGTTGTTGGTGCTGTTGTTCGGAGCCCACAGGACCGCGGAGTCGCCGACGGTGCGGTCGCCCGCGCCGTCCAGGGCCGTGCCGGTGCCGCGGTTGATGATCTGGTAGAGGCCGTTGCCCATGCTGTTCAGCCGCCACTGCTGGTTGTTGCCGCCGTTCCAAGCGTTCTGCACGGCGGTGGCGCCGTTGGCGGTGTTGCCGCCGCTGTCGATGACCAGACCGTTGGTGCGGTTGACGATGCGGTAGTAGCCGCCGCCGGCGTCAACCAGCTGCCACTGGAGGTTGTTGCTGCCGTCCCAGTTCCACTGCTTGACCCGGGAGCCGGCGGCGACGCTGCCGCCGCCGTCCAGCACCAGGCCGGTGGTGCCGTTGGCGATGCGCGCCCAGCCGGTGGGCAGCGGGCCCGAGCCGGGCGTGGGGATCTGGCCGGCGAAGGTCAGCTTGACCACGTACGCCAGCGCGTCGAACGGCGGGTTGGTCGACGGCATGGTGATGTGCAGCCCGGACCCGTCCTGGGTGCGGGTGGGCAGGTCGACGTACGTCCCGGCGGTGGGGCCCAGCAGCTGCACGGACTGCAGCGAGGCCAGGCTGACCTGGTTGGAGCCCAACGTGGTGATGGTCAGGGTGCTGCCCTGCCAGCCCATGACCGTGGCGTACAGCACCGTGTTGTCCTTGCTGCGGGTGAACCGGATGTCCCGGTTCGTGCCCTCCTTCGGGCCGCTGCCGCCCATCTGGGTCGGGCCCTCGCCGTAGACGGTCCAGGCGCGGGTGGCGTAGATCGACTCGCCGAAGCGCTTGAGGTGGTCCCCGATGCCGAGCAGGATCGTGCGCTGCTGGTCGGGGATGGTTCCGTCGGCCATCGGGGCGATGTTCAGCTGCAGGTTGCCGTTCTTGCAGACCCGGTCGACCAGCGAGTGCAGCAGCGACTTCGTCGAGTAGTAGCTGAGCCCGACGGTGTAGCACCAACTGGTGGGGGAGATGCTGTCGTCGGTCTGCCAGTACGGGAACTGGAGGCTGGTCGGGCCGCCGCGCTCGAAGTCGTAGACCTCGCCCTTGTTGTCGAGGCCGTCCTTGTAGGTGGCGACCACGTCCTTGTTCCAGGCCACGGCCTGGTTGTAGTAGTGGGCGAGGAAGTTGAGCCGCCTCGACTCGTCGACCAGGCCCAGGTCGAAGTCCTGGTAGATCAGGTCGGGCTGGTAACCGTCGATGACCTCCAGGAGCTTGTTGTACCACAACAGGTTCTCGGCGGCCGATCCGTTCTGGCCGAACAGCCGGCGCAGCGAGTCCGTGGACTGGTAGGGGACGTACTGGTAGTAGCCGTTGAAGTGGTACGCGTGGTGCAGGGCCGCGACCAGCTTGAGGCCCTTGCCGCGGATGGCGTTGGCGTGCAGCTGCAACAGGTCGAGCTTGGGGCCGGTCTTGACCGAGTTCCATTCGTTGGAGGTGCTGTTCCACATCGAGTAGCCGTCGTGGTGTTCGGCGACCGGGCCGGCGAACTTCGCGCCGGCGTCGGCGAACAGCTGCGCCCACGCGTCGGGGTCGAAGTTGCCCCCGGCGGACTTCAGCTTCGGCGCGAACTGAACCCAGTTGCCGGCCTTGTCCCGGGCGCCGTTGATGAAGTTCTGGTACGGCCACACCGACGGGTCGCCGTAGACGGCCTTGTGGTGGTTGTTCTCGGCGGAGCCGTTGTTGTACATGTTGCGCGGGTACCACTCGTTGCCGAACGCCGGGACGCTGAAGACGCCCCAGTGGTAGTAGATGCCGAACTTGGCGTCCTGGTACCACTCCGGCGCGGGTGGGTGCTGGTCGACCGAGGCCCAGGTGGGGCTGTAGCTGCTCGGGCCGGCGGTGGCCCAGACGATGCCGGGGCGCACCAGCCCGCTGGCGGCCGCGATGCCGGTGAACCCGGCGACCGTCAGCAGCCTGCGGCGGGTGAACTGGCGGGGCGAGGAGGACATGGCGAACCTTTCGTCAGCCGAGCGTCCATTGCTGGTTGCTGCCGTGGTTGCAGGTCCAGAGCTGGACCTTGGCGCCGTTGGCGGTGGAGGCGCCGTTGACGTCGAGGCACAGTCCGGATTGGACGCCGGTGATGGTGCCGTCGTCGTTGAAGTGCCACTGCTGGCCCGTTCCGCTGCCACACGTCGAGATCACGACGGCTGTGCCGGACGTGGTCTGGTCGTTGGACGCGGCCATGCACCTCGTGTCGCTGCCGCTGTAGACGGTCAGCTGTCCGGACGCGGTGCGGGTCCAGGTCTGGTTGGTCCCGCCGTTGCAGTCCCAGATCTGCAGCTGGGTGCCCGGCGTGGTGCTGCGCCCGTTGACGTCGAGGCACTTGCCGGCGCCGACCGCGTGCACCGGGCCCGTGGAGCCGGTGCTGCCACCCCCGCTGCCGAAACCGGCGGCGACGATGTTGGCCTGCACCGCGTTCTCGGTCGCGTCGGACGGGTAGCCCGACACCATCGCGCCTTCGTAGAAGGTGCCCGCACTGAGGTTCGCGCCGCCACCGGGCTTGCAGCAGTCCCCGCCGCTGCCCAGCACGATGGCCCCCTGCTTCTTCATGGGGCTGTAGCCGGGCGGCAGTGAGCCGTCCCAGAGCGTCGTCAGGCTGCCGGCCTGCGCGTTGCTGCCCTTGAGGGCGAAGCGGGACGTCCCGTTGTTCTTCAGCATCGCCGTGACGTACTTGTTGGTGAAGGCCCGCTGGTTGGGGTTCCACTGCTGGCTGCCGCCCGGGTAGAGCCCCCATTCCAGGTCGGCCTGGACCCAGGGGCCGGTTCCGCTGCATCCGCCGAACCAGCACGAGGTGCTGAAGTTGATGGCGTCCATCGCGCCCGCCGCGTCGGCTTTCCTGGTGGTTTCGCTGTTGCCGTAGTCGAAACAGCACCCGCCGTTGACATGCGTGCCGCTGGTGACCATGTACATGCCCTCGGGCGCGGTTCCGGTGGGAATGCCGGTGAGGTGCCCGTCACGCCAGTAACTGTTGCCGGGATTGATGTAGAGCGAGTACGCCTTGCTGCCGCCGACCGTCAGCGACTCCGTCGTGGCGCTGGCCGGTCGGCTCTGGCTCGACCCGGGAACCGCGCTCGAACCCTGGTACCACATGTCGTTGCCGTGCCCGGACTGGTCGTAGAGCACGGTGATGACGCAGGAGGTGCCGGCGCAGAAGGCATCCTGGGCGGCGGCGTCGGCAGTGCCGCCCGGTGACAGCACGCCGATGTCCTTCGTCGTGTTGTCCGACGAGCGCCGGACCTGGTAGAGGCTGCCGGAGTACGAGCCGTAGAGCGCGCGCACCGTGCTGTGGGCGGCGACGCACGGCGTGCCGCCGGCGGCGTAGATGTCACAGGGGCCGGTGGCGGCCGCCGATGCCGGCGCCGACCACGTCACCGCGGCCAGTAGCACCGCGAGCACCATCGCGATTCGAGACCACATTGTCCGCTCCTGTCCGCGCCGGCGGCGGCCTCAGCCGCCGCCGGCGCCGGTCACGTTTCGATCGACGTCAGCCGAGGGTCCACTTCTGGCTGGACTGGCCGGAGCAGGTCGACAGCTGCACCAGGGTTCCGTTGCCGGTGCCCGAGTTCGTCAGGTCGAGGCAGAGGCCGGACTGGACTCCCTTGACGGTGCCGTCGGAGTTGACGGTCCACTGCTGGTTGGTCTGGCCGTTGCAGTTCCAGATGATCACCTTGGTGCCGGGGGTGGTGCCCTGCCCGTTGGCGTCGACGCAGCGCATGCTGTCACCGCTGTAGACGGACAACTCCCCGGCGGCCGTGTGGGTCCAGGTCTGGTTGGCTCCGCCGTTGCAGTCCCAGATCTGGAGCTGGGTGCCGGCCGTGGTGCTGTTGTTGTTGACGTCGAGGCAGCGGTTCGCGGCGCTGTTGCGCAGTGCGCCCGTGGTCGATCCGCCACCGCCACCGCTGCCGCCGACCCCGGCGGCGGAGATCACCTGTTGTGCGCCCGACGGCCAGTTGGTGCCGCTCACCTGGACGTTTCCACTGAGGACGTTGTTGTGCGGCGCCCCGGTGGCGACGTTGGTCGCGCCGCCGTTGTACCAGTTGGTGGAGAACGTGTTGTCGTTGGTGTTGTTGCTGCCGTTGGCGTTGGTGAACGCCCACACCCCGGAGTCCTGGACCACGTTGTTCGACAGGTTCACGTACCGCGAGCCCTCGTCCAGGTAGAGGCCGACGGTGTGCTGGTTGTCGTAGACGTAGTTGTGGTCGAAGGAGCTGCCCGGGTTGGCGGAGAGGTTGTAGAGGCTGCCGCCGTCGTGGAAGATCCGCTTGGTGCCGTGCACGCGGTTGTAGCTGACGATCGTGTCCCGCAGCGTCGTCGCGGTGGTGTAGACCGGCTGGTAGTTGTACAGGCCGCGGTTGCGGTAGTCCTGGCTGCCGCCGGCGTCGTTGGCGCCCCAGCCCCAGCCGATGTCGATGCCGTCGTAGGCGAGGTTGGACACCTCGTTGTGGGTGATGACGGCGTGCGTGACGTAGGTGGACAGGATGCCGGCCATGTCCTTGTAGTCCTTGGCCACCCCGGTGACGAGGTTGTTCGTGATGGTGATGTCCTTGTTCACCATCGCCGGGTTGGACGGGTGGTGCGCGTCGGGCCGCACGCCGCCGACGACGATGCCCGCGCCGGAGTCCTCGGTGAACGTGTTGTGGTCGACGGTGATCGACGAGGCGCCGAGGCCGACCCCGGACGCGTGCGCGTCGGCGTCGTTGCCGATGCCCAGCGCGACCTCACCGAGGTTGGTGAAGGTGTCGTTGGCGAAGGTGATCCGGCTGGCCGCCGAGACCTGCACGGCGGCGGGCGCCTGCGCCCAGTCGTTGCGTGCGCCCTCGAACAGCTGGCAGCCCGACTGGCAGGAGCTCAGGAAGTCGGACGGCTGCTGCTCGGCTCGGGGAAAGAACGTGCCGCTCTGCTGGTCCGCGTAGCCGACCGAGGTGCTGGGGGTGAGCCACGTCGTGTGTTCGAAGTGGATGCCCTTGAACGCGATGTCGTGCGCCGGGGCGGTGTAGCTGCCGCCGACGTCGACCAGCGAGGTCAGGCGGGGGAGCTCGATGTCGCTCTGCGCCGGGTTCCTGCCCGCGGGGGCCTTGTAGAACAGCTGCCCGGCCTGCGGGTCCAGGAACCACTGCCCGGCGCTGGTGAGGAACGAGTACGAGTTCTCCAGGAACATCTGCCCGCCGCCGAACGGCTTGGCCAGCGTGTCGTATCCCCAGTTGTTGTTGTTCCACGCGGGCTGCTGCATGGTGATCGTGTTGCCGCTGATGTGGTCGACCGGCGCGAACCGGTCGGTGAACGAGTTCTGGCTCTCCACCTCGATCCGGTTCTGCTCGGGCAGCGTGGCCAGGTAGTTGAGCGCGGAGTTCACGATCGTCATGCCGGTCGTGGTGATCTGCACGTCGTTGCGGGACAACGAGATGGCCGCGCGCGGGGCCAGCGAGCCGTCCACGAAGAGCTGTCGGGAGTCGATGCCCTTGGGCACGCTGGCGACGTAGATGTTGGCCGCCGCGTCGCGCACCGTCCAGCCCGTGACCTGCTGCCCACCGGACAGGATCGGGGTCTGGCCGTCCGCCGCCTGCCAGGTGACCTGGTGGCCGGAGCCGGGGGAGTCCGCGCCGGTGAACGTCAACGGAGCGGTGAGCCGGTAGGTGCCGCCGGCGAGCTGCACGGTCACGTCGTTGCTCGCCGACTGGGCACGGGCCAGCTGCTGCGCCTTGGCCGGGGTGGCGACGGGTTGGTCGGGGGTGCCGGGGTTGCTGTCGTTTCCGGTGGGGGAGACGGCGATGGTGACGGTGGCGGCGGCGTGCGCGGGAGCCGCGGCCAACGCGGCCCCGGCGAAGGCGGTGCTCGCCGCGGCCAGCGCGGCGAGCACCGATCTGGTGCGGGTGGACATGGCTTCGTTGCCTTCCGGTGCAGGGGAACGGGCGGGTCAGCGGAGCATGAAGTCCTGGTTGGTGCCGGGCGCGTCCTTGCACGGCCACTGGTCCAGCTGCTGGCCGAGGTTGCTGCCGGCCCCGTACACGTCCAGGCACAGGCCACTGTTCTGGTTGCGGAACTCGTACGAGCCGTCGGACTGCTGCACCGGTTGCCACAGGTTGGCGGCCGTGGTGCCCGGCGAACCCTGGACGATGTCGGGGGTGCCTTGGGCGGTGGAGCCGTTGGCGACCGTCACGTCCTGGCCGGAGCCCTGGGCCCGCAGCTCGCCGTAGCCACCGGAGGCGGGCACGAACTGGAACTGCTGGTTGGCCTGGCCGTTGCAGGTCCACTGGTCGATCACCGCGCCGGCGCTGGAGCTGGCGCCGTACACGTCCAGGCAGAGGTTGTTGCTGGCGATCACGAGCTGGTGGTTGCCGCTGGGGAACCCGCCGCCGCCGGTCGAGGCCGGTGTGAGGTAGACGGCGAACGCGTCGTGGGAGGCCTGGAAGGTGATCGGCAAGGTGATCGATCCCCCCGTGGCGTTGACGTTCTGGTTGTACACCACCTGCGGCGCGGACAGCGGGGCCTGGTCGGGGATGCGGTGGACGGTGACGTTCACGCTGCCGTTGTTCGCGAGCCAGGGGACCGATGCCAGGCCGGTGAAGGTGACCGACGAGGTGCCGGTGGTCCCGTTGGCGTCGCCGATGATCGCGACCGCGCGTGTGGCGGTGGCGTCCTCCGAGGCCGAGATCGCGGTCGAGCCGACCTGGCCCGAGGTGGCCACGAGGGTTCCGGTCAGGTCGGCGTAGTCGCGCAGTGCCCACCAGTTGCCGGTGGGCTGCCAGGTCCCGCCGCTTTGGGTCAGGACCCCGGTGAGGTTGGGGGTGATGCAGCAGACCCAGTTGCCGCGCATGGCGTTGGTGTAGCCGGACTGGGCGAAGCGGGCCAGGTACCAGGCGGTCACGCCGGCGGTCTGCCGGTCGGCGGGCTGGTACTCGTTGGCCGACAGCGGGACCGGGCCGAGGCCGGCGGTGGTCAGGGCGTTGTTCAGCGACTGGGAGACGGTGACCGGGTCGTCGACGTCGCCCTCGTCGTGGTTGGTGATCATGTCCGGGACGGTGCCGGCCGCCTTCACGTGGGTCAGCCAGGTCTGCCACTGCGACGACCTGGCCTGGGGGGTGAAGGCGAAGGACGGGCCGACGATCTGCGCGCCGGGGGCGAGGCGGCGGATCTCGCGGAAGGCGGTGTCCCACATCTGGAAGTACTGGGCGCTGTTCACGCCGCGGGTCCAGAACACGGAGATGTCGGGTTCGTTGTCGATGTCGTAGGCGAACTTCAGGCCTGAGGCTTGTAGCGCGCCGACGGTGGCGTCGATGAAGCTGACCCAGTTGGAGCAGTTGCCGTTGTCGCAGGGGTAGGTGGTGTTGGCGGGTTGGCCGCCGTTGAGGCCGTAGATGTCGGTGAGCAGCGCCTGGTACTGGGCGTGGTAGGGCGGTTGGGTCAGTCGTTTGGCCTGGGAGATCATCGAGTCGAGGTCGGCCTGGGTGGCCGGGCCGAAGCGGTAGCCGTCCTTGATCCAGCCGCCGGAGAACCAGCCGCCGCCGCGGAAGGCGTTGATGCCCAGGGGTTTGAGGTACTGGTCGACGGGTTGGGTGCCGTCGGAGCTGATGCCGTAGAGGAAGCCTTCGCCTACCCCGGTTGAGGGTCCGCGGGGTGAGGCGAGGTCCACGGTCAGTGAGGCGGCCGGGGTGGCGTGGCTGGATCCGGGGGCGAGCAGGGGGACGGCCAAGGCCAGGGCTGCGCCGAGGGCCAGCAGCAGCCGACCGGGTCCGGTTCTCGTTCTCATCGGCTCCTCCTGGGGTACCGCGCCACGATGCCGTGACGACGCGATGTGTAGAACTCATGGCGCGAAGTTGACGGTGCGGCGGGCACGCGCGGACGCGACGTCGGGCTGCCGGACCCTGGTCGATTCCTGTGCTGACGACCGACAAACGGGCTGTCGAACCGATTCCCTTGACGCGGCGGATGTTACGGAGCGGGGCGAGGGCGGTCAACGACATGTTTCGTACTCATGCGTGGCCCTGCGCAGATCGCCCCGACGACGTGTGTAAGTTTCAGCGGGCCGGACATGTCCGCAGCTGTGGGAACACCGAGCGGCCACCGATGCGCCTTGACACCCCTGGCGGCCGGGAGTTACCTACGGCGCAGTTGCTTCCCTGGGGATCGGGTGCCGGCCCGGCCGCGGCGTGGCGTGGCTCCCTGCCGATGCGATGCCGTCGCTTCTTCGCTCCTTCACGTCGAGACGATCCCGGAGGTCTCGTATGTTTCCCTGCATTCGCTCCGCCCGACCACGACGTCCCCGATCCGGCGTCCTCGGCGCCGTGACGGCCCTCGTCGCCGCGTCGGTCCTCACCCTGGTCACGGCGCCGTTCGCGCACGCCGCCTCGCCGCTGCGGTCGCTGGCCGAGGCCAAGGGCAAGTACATCGGCACCGAGTTGACCGGCAACATGGTCTACAACTCGACGGTCACGTCGTTGGCCGCGGGTCAGTTCGACATGGTGACTCCGGGCAACGAGATGAAGTGGGACACGACCGAGCCGTCCAACGGTAGTTACAACTTCGGTCCGGGTGACACGATCGTCTCCTTTGCGCAGTCGCACAACATGCGGGTGCGTGGGCACAATCTGGTGTGGCACAGTCAGTTGCCGGGGTGGGTCAACGGTGTGCCGCGTAACCAGGTGCAGGGCGTGATGGAGTCGCACATCACGGCCGAGGTGAGTCATTACAAGGGCAAGATCTATGCCTGGGATGTGATCAACGAGCCGTTCAACGAGGACGGCAGTTTGCGGCAGGACGCGTTCTACAACGCGATGGGCTCTGGTTATCTGGCTGACGCGATCCGCACGGCGCATGCTGCGGATCCGAGCGCGGTGTTGTACATCAATGATTACAACATCGAGGGTGAGAACGCGAAGAGCAACGCGTTGTACAGTCTGGCGCAGTCGATGCTGGCTCAGGGTGTTCCGTTGGGTGGTATCGGCTTGGAGGGGCATTTCATCGTCGGGCAGGTGCCGTCGTCGATGTTGGCCAACATGCAGCGGTTCGCGGCGTTGGGTCTGGATGTGGCGGTGACCGAGTTGGATGACCGTGTGCAGTTGCCGGCCAGCAGTGGCAGTTTGCAGCAGCAGGCCACCGACTACGCCACGGTGATCAATGACTGTTTGGCGGTGACGCGGTGTCCGGGGGTGTCGCAGTGGGGTGTCGGTGACGCGGACTCGTGGATTCCGGGTACGTTCCCGGGTCAGGGCGCGGCGACCATGTATGACAGCAACTATCAGCCCAAGCCGGCTTACAATTCCACCGCCACGGCCCTCGGCGGCTCGGGTGGTGGTGGCGGCGGAACCGGCACCGGCCCGCTGCACGCGGTCGGTGCGGGCAAGTGCCTGGACGTGCCGAACTCGTCCACCACGGCCGGCACGCAGCTGGACATCCGCTCCTGCTCCGGCGGCGCCAACCAGACCTTCACCCGGACCGCCTCGGGCCAGCTGACCGTCTACAACGGCGCGGACTGCCTGGACGCCAACGGCAAGGGCACCACCGCCGGCACCAAGGTGATCATCTGGTCCTGCAACGGGCAGGCCAACCAGCAGTGGAACATCAACGCCGACGGCACCGTCACCGGCGTCCAGTCCGGACTGTGCCTGGACGTGACCGGCGCCAGCACCGCCGACGGCGCGCTGGTGCAGCTGTGGACGTGCAACGGCAACAGCAACCAGCACTGGACCTTCGGATGACCACGTTCGGGAAGGACACTGTGGACAGTCGTAGCAGACTTCTGCGTCGCGTGCTCGTCGCACTCGGCGTTGTCGCCCTGGTCGTTGGCGGCGTGGTGGGCCTGACCGCCGCGCCGGCCCAGGCCGCGACGTCGATCACGGTCAACGGCGCCTCCGGCGGGCGGACGTTCGACGGCGTGGGGGCGATCAGCGGCGGGGGCGGCAACTCCCGACTGTTGATCGACTACCCGGAGCCGGAGCGCGGCCAGATCCTGGACTACCTGTTCAAGCCGGGCTACGGCGCCGCGGTGCAGATGCTCAAGATCGAGATCGGTGGCGACACCAACTCCACCTCCGGCGCGGAGCCGAGCATCGAACACACGCGCGGCGCGGTGAACTGCGATGTCGGCTACGAGTTCTGGCTGGCCCAGCAGGCCAAGGCCCGCAACCCCAACATCAAGCTGTACGGGCTGGCCTGGGGTGCGCCCGGCTGGATCGGCAACGGCAACTTCTGGTCCACCGACATGGTCAACTACCTGGTGTCGTGGCTGGGCTGCGCCAAGCAGCACAACCTGCCCATCGACTACCTCGGCGGCTGGAACGAGCGCGGCTACAACGTCGGCTGGTACGAGAACCTGCGGTCCACGCTGAACTCCAGCGGCTACTCCGGCGTGAAGATCGTCGGCGCCGACTCGGACTGGACGATCGCCAACGACATCAACTCCAACCCGGCCTTCGCGTCGGCGATCAGCGTCATCGGCACGCACTACCCGTGCGGCTACCGCTCCTCCCAGGCCAACTGCGGCGTGCCGGCGGCGGCCACCTCGTCCGGGAAGACGTTGTGGGCCAGTGAGAACGGCTCGGACGACTACAACACCGGCTCGCAGGCGATGGCCCGCGGCATCAACCGCGGGTACATCGACGGCAAGATGACCGCGTACCTCAACTGGCCGATCGTCGCCGCGATCACGCCGAACCTGCCCTATCCCACCATGGGCCTGGTGCTGGCCTCGCAGCCCTGGTCCGGGCACTACTCGGTGGGCAAGAACGCCTGGGTGCAGGCGCAGACGACCCAGTTCACCGCGCCGGGCTGGCACTACCTGGACGCTTCCAGCGGCTACCTCGGCGGCAACCGGAACAACGGCAGCTACGTCACGCTGAAGTCCACGAACAACAGCGACTACAGCACGGTCATCGAAACTGTCGACGCCGGCAGCGCGCAGACGCTGAACTTCAACGTGACCGGCGGCCTGTCCACCGGTGCGGTGCACGTGTGGTCCACCAACCTGAACTCCAACAACCAGGCCGACTACTTCGTGCACGAGGCCGACATCACCCCGTCCGGCGGCAGCTACAGCCTGACCGTGCAGCCCGGGCGGGTGTACACCGTCACCACCACGACCGGGCAGGGCAAGGGCACCGCGGCCGGTCCCGCATCGGGCGGCCTGAGCCTGCCGTACACCGACAACTTCGACAACTACGCCACCGGCGCCGAGGCGAAGTACCTGATGGACTGGCAGGGCGCCTTCGAGGTGGCCGGCTGCGGCGGCGGGCGCGCGGGTCAGTGCGTGCGGCAGATGAGCGCGCAGGCCCCGATCACCTGGGACACGCTGTCGGATCCGCATGCCATGCTCGGCGAGGTGAGCTGGAGCAACTACACCGTCTCCTCCGACGTGCTGCTCGAGAAGTCCGGGTACGCCGAGCTGATGGGTCGCGCCAACACGCAGTCGTACGGTGGAGCCGGCGGGCTCAACGCCTACCACCTGCGCGTCAGCGAGACCGGGGCCTGGTCCATCCTGAGCTCCAACACCAACGCCAACGTCTCCACCCTGGCCCACGGCACCGTCGCGGCGCTGGGCACCAACCGCTGGCACAGCCTGGCCCTCACCTTCGCCGGTAGCGCCATCACCGCCAGCATCGACGGTGTCACGGTCGGGTCGGCCAACGACCGGACCTGGGGTGCGGGGCAGGCCGGCTACGCGACCAGTCAGGGTGAGACGGCGCAGTTCGACAACCTGTCCATCACCCCGGGCAGCGGGGGCGGCGGCGGTGGCGCGACCGGCACGATCGTCGGGACCGGCTCCGGGCGCTGCGTCGACGTGCCCAACGCCAGCCAGACCCCCGGCACGCAGGTGGAGTTGTGGGACTGCAACGGCGGCGCCAACCAGCAGTGGACCGCGACCGCCGCAAGCGAGCTCCAGGTCTACGGCAGCGACTGCCTGGACGCCGCCGGCCAGAGCGCCGGCGCCAAGGTCGACATCGCGACCTGCACCGGCGGCGCCAACCAGAAGTGGTCCACCAACGCCGACGGAACGATCACCAACCCCCAGTCGGGGCTCTGCCTGGACGCCACCGGGGCGGGAACCGGCAACGGCACGCTGATCGAGCTGTGGACGTGCAACGGCGGGAGCAACCAGCAATGGATCCGGAACTAGCGGCCAAGTAGGCGACGCACGACGCCTGCGTGTGGGACCCGTATGCGGGACCGCACGCAGGCGTCGTGCGTGTCAGTGACATCCGCCGGCACAGCTTCGTTCACCGGGCGATCTGCCCGCGACTGAACGAGGTGCGGTAGGCGGTCGGAGTGACGCCCACCCGGCGGACCATGTGCTGCCGAAGCGAGTCGGCGGTCCCCATGCCGCTGTGCCAGGCGACCTTGTCCATGGGGAGCGTCGTGGTTTCGAGCAGTTGACGGGCCCGGTCCAGGCGGCGGTGCAACAGCCACTGCAGCGGGCTGAGGCCGGTCTCCGCGTGGAAGCGGCGGGTGAGTGTGCGCACGCTGACGCCGGCGTGCGCGGCCAGGTCGTTCAGGCTGATCGGCCGGTCGAGTCGGCGCAGCGCCCATTCCCGGGTGACGGCGAGCGAGGTGTCCGTGGCCGAGGGGAGCGGCGTCTGGACGACCTGGGCCTGGCCGCCGGGGCGCGGCGGTGCGGCCACGGCCAGCCGGGCGCACGCGCCGGCCACGGCGGCGCCGTAGTCGGCGCGGACGAGGTGCAGGCACAACTCGACGCAGGCACCGGCCCCGGCGCAGGTCAGCACGGGGCCGTCGGCGACGTACAGCACGTCGGGGACCACCGTGACGGCCGGGTGCCGGCGGGCCAGTTCGTCGGTCAGGCCCCAGTGCGTGGTCGCGCGGCGGCCGTCCAGGACCCCGGCCTGAGCCAGCACGAAGGCGCCCGTGCAGATCCCCGCGACGCGGGCGCCGGAAGCCTCGGCCTCGCGCACGACCGTCAGTACGCCCGGGTCGACGTCCGCGCGGCCTCCGCCGCCGATCACGATCACGCTGTCGGCGTTCCCGGCGGCGGCCAGATCGTGCTCGACGACCACGTCGGGTCCGCCGAGCGCCTCGACCCGCCCCGGCCGGGCCGCGCACGTGATCACTTCATAGCCGGCGCGGCCGTCGGGGCGGGCCGCGTCCAGCACCATCTGGGCGATCGCGAGGTCGAACGAGTACACCGGAGGCACGACGACAAACGCGACCCGATGCATGGCCAGAACCTCCGGATGATTGGCCGCCGCGCCGCTGCTGTCGCGCCGACGTCGAGGGCACAGTTGGGCTTGCTCGCGTTCCTGACAACCTTTCGTGAAGGAGAATCATGCCTGTCCATGTGATCCTCGGGCGTGGCGCCACCGCCCAGGCCACCGCTCGTCTGCTGGCCGAGGCCGGTGACCAGGTGCGCGTGGTCAGCCGCAGCGGCGGCGGGCCCGCGCACCCGCTGGTCGAACGGATCGCGCTCGACGCCAACGACGCCGACCGGCTGACCGAACTCACCACGGGCGCCGCCACCCTGGTCAACTGCGCCATGCCCGCCTACCACACGTGGCCGCAGACCGTGCCGCCGTTGTTCAGGGCGGTCCTGTCGGTCGCCGAGCGCACCGGAGCCGGCTACGTGATGCTGGGCAACCTCTACGGCTACGGGCCGGTCGACGGGCCGGTCACCGAGGACCACCCGCTGGCCGCGACCGGTCCGAAGGGCGAGGTGCGCGCCCGCATGTGGCGCGAGGCCAAGGCCGCCCACGACGCGGGCCGGGTGCGGGTCACCGAGGTCCGGGCCGGGCAGTTCATCGGTCCCGGCGCTTTCTCCACCTTCACCGCGATGGTGCAGCCCCGGGTGCTCGCCGGGCGGCTCGCCGTCGTGCCGGCCGCCCTGGACGCCCCGCACTCCTACACCTCCGTCGACGACGCGGCCCGAGCCCTGGTGGCTGTGGCACGCGACCAGCGAAGCCTCGGACAGGCTTGGCACGCCCCCGTCATCGTCCGGTCCGTTCGCCAACTGGCGACCCGGCTCGCCGAACTGGCCGGCGCCCCGGCCCCACGCCTGGCCGAGATGACCGACCGGGAGTTGACCCTGCTCGGCGCCACCGCCCCGGTCTGGGACGAGCTGTGGGAGACGCACTACATGTCCCACCGCCCGTTCGTCGTGGACTCCACGCGGATCGAGACGACGTTCGGGCTGACGGCGACACCGCTCGACGACGTTCTCGACGCGGTCCTGCGTCAGGCCGGTGAACCGGCGCCGGCACTCACCTCCGCCTGACAGGCATATCGCGGCGTGTAAGTTCCACAAAACCTCCTGTGCCAGGCGTTTCCGGACTGACGTGCGCCTTCGACGCGATTCGACGGTTCGGGCCGGTCGGTGCGCTGGACAGCTCCCCGCGGTGCTTGTAGTCCCAGGCGAGCGACCGAAAGGGGAGTGCCGAATGCTCAGGAGCGCAACGAGAACACGATGGGTCCGCGGCGTTGCCTGGATGGCGGCGGTGCTGCTCGGCGCCGCCGGCCTCACGGGCTACTCCGCCGCCGCGACGACGGCGAGCACGGCGGTCTCCGTCAACGCGACGGGCGGGCTCGGGCAGATCCCGTCCAACGCGATCGGCCTCAACACCGCCGTCTACGACGGCCACATGAACGACCCGGCGATCCCCGGCCTGGTCAAGGCCGCCGGCATCACCGCGCTGCGCTATCCCGGCGGCTCCTACGCCGACATCTACAACTGGCAGACCAACGTGGCCCAGGGCGGATACGACGCGCCCAACACCAGCTTCGCCGACTTCATGAAGACGGCGCAGGCCACCGGGGCGAACCCGATCATCACGGTCAACTACGGCACCGGCACCGAGGACCTGGCGCAGGCGTGGGTGCGCAACGCCGACGTCACCAACAACTACGGGATCACGTACTGGGAGGTGGGCAACGAGATCTACGGGAACGGGACCTACGGCGCCAACTGGGAGGCCGACAGCCACTGCACCGACGCGTCGGGGAAGCCGGTGACCGTCGGCAGCGCGCCGTCCCAGACCTACAACTGCGGGCCGGCCACGTACGCGGCGAACGTGCTGAAGTACATCACCGCGATGAAGGCGGCCAGCCCGAACATCCACGTGTGCGCGGTGCTGACCACGCCCGGGTACTGGCCGGACGGCGTGACCAACCCGACCACCAGTCCGCAGCCCTGGAACCAGACGGTGTTGTCCACCCTGGGCGCCAAGACCGACTGCGTGATCGTGCACTACTACCCCGGTGGGTCCACCGCGGCCGCGATGCTGTCCACTCCCGACGGCATCGCCGGCATCACGTCCACCCTGCGCTCCCAGATCAGCCGGTACGCCGGCGTGGACCCGGCCGGGGTGAAGATCGTCGTCACCGAGACCAACTCCACGATCGACCTCGACACCCAGCCGGCCGCCCTGTTCGGCGCGGACATGTACATGACGTGGCTGGAGCACGGCGTCACCAACGTGGACTGGTGGAACGAGCACAACGGCGTCGGCACGCCGAGCATGGTCAACGGCGCGCAGGACTACGGCGACCAGGGCATCTTCTCCAACGGCACCAACGGAAGCGGCGTGACCGAGCCCGCGGTGAACACCCCGTTCTCGCCGTACTACGCGATCCAGATGCTGTCCAAGCTCGGCTCCCCGGGCGACCAGATGGTCACCTCCTCGTCGGGTAACGCGCTGGTGCGCACCCACGCGGTGCGCCGTGCCAACGGCAGCCTGGACGTCCTGATCGACAACGAGGACCCGAGCACCACCTACACGGTCAGCCTGAGCTACAACAACTTCACCCCCTCGGGGTCGCCGACCGTGTTCACGCTGGCCAACAACGGCACCTCGATCACTAGCACCACCCAGTCGTCGGCCAGCTCGGTCACCGTGGCGCCGTACACGCTGACGGTCGTGCAGGTGCCGGGCAGCGGCGGCACCGGCACCACAGCGCCCGGCGCTCCCGGCCAACCGACGGTGTCGAACCTGACCTCCAGCAGCGCCACCCTGAGTTGGCCGGCGGCAACCGCCGGCAGCTACCCGATCGCGCGGTACGACGTGTACTCGGGTACTTCGGTGGCCGCGACGACCACTGGCACCTCGGTCGGCTTGACCGGCCTGACGATCGGCACGAGCTACACCTACAACGTCGTCGCCGTCGACAACCACGGCAACGCGTCGCTGCCGTCACCGCCGGTGACCTTCACCGTGCCACCGCCGGCGAACAGCACCTGCGCCGTGCACTACGAGGTCACCAGCAGCTGGAACGGCGGGTTCGGCGCCAGCATCACCGTCACCAACCGGGCAACCACGGCGGTGAACGGGTGGAACCTCACCTTCGCCTGGCCGGACGCGGGTGAGGCGGTGCAGGCCGGCTGGAACGGAACCTGGAGCCAGACCGGCCAACAGGTGTCCGTGACCAACGCCGACTGGAACCGCACCATCGCCGCCGGCGGCTCGGTGTCGCTCGGGTTCAACGGGACGAACACCGGAGCGGCCCCGGCGCCGACCGTGTTCTCCCTCAACGGCACCGTGTGCTCCTCGGTGTAGTCGACCGGCCGGTTCCAGCACAATGACGGGGTGAGCGCGTCGAGGAGAGGTGGCCCCATCGGCCCCACCGGGCCGGTGGTCGGCCGTGCGCTGCAGCTCCTCGACGCGTTCAGCCCGGACCACCGCGAGCTGTCGCTGAGCGAGCTCGCCCGGCGGGCGAGCATGCCGTTGTCGACCGCGCACCGGCTGGTGCACGAGCTCTGCGCGTGGGGCGCCGTGGAGCGCGGCGGCGACGGGTTGTACCGGATCGGGTTGCGGTTGTGGGAGATCGGCTCACTCGCGCCGCGTGGCGCGGGCCTGCGCGAGGTCGCGCTGCCGTTCCTCGAGGACCTCTCCCGGAGCACCGGGGAGAACGCGCAGCTCGCCGTCAGGGAAGGCATGGAGCTCGTCTTCGTGGAGCGGATCGCCGGATCGAGGGCGGTGCCGGTGCTCACCCGCGTCGGCGGCCGGTTCGCGCTCACCGCCACCGGCGTCGGCCTGGTCCTGCTCGCGCACGCCGCCGTCGAGGTGCAGGAAGAGGTGCTGAGCGGCCCGTTCGAGCGCTACACGAGCAAGACCGTCACCGATCCGGTGCAGCTGCGCCGGATGCTCGCCGCCGTCCGGTCGAACGGGTTCTCGGTCAGCGACCGCCAGGTCACGATGGATGCCCTGTCGGTCGGTGCGCCGATCCGCGACGGGCGCGGCGAGGTAGTCGCCGCGGTGTCTCTGGTCGTACGCCACGGCAGTGCCACGCCGCGCCCGCTGGCGTGGCTCGTGCGCACCAGCGCCCAGGCCATCTCCCGCGCCCTGGCCGGCTGAAGGCTTCCATTTTCCGGAAAGCCCACTACGGAACGGGCGGTGGTCTCGGTCAGTCTGTACTCCCTCAGTCGGAGAGGAGCCTGCGATGACGAGCATCCCGCGCGACCAGTGGTACGTCGCCGCCTACGGCGCCGAGATCGGGCACGACCTGTTCACCCGCACCATCTGCGGCGAGCCGATCCTGTTCTGGCGTACCCGCGACGGAGCGGTGACGGCCGTGCCGGACCGATGCGTGCACCGGCGTTTCCCGCTGTCGCAGCCGCCGTCCCGGCTCGTCGACGATCAGGTGGTCTGCGGCTACCACGGCTTCACCTACGACGCGGGCGGCAAGTGCGTCGCCGTGCCGGGGCAGAGCCGCATCCCTCGCACGGCACGGCTGCTGCCCTATCCGGTCGTGGAGCAGGACTCGTTCGTGTGGGTCTTCATCGGCGACCGGGCGAAGGCCGACACGTCGCGGATTCCCCGCGCGCCGTGGCTCGTCTCGCCGGACTACACGACGGTCGCCGGCATGGAGCCGTTGCGCGCCAGGTACTCCCTGCTGGTCGACAACCTGCTGGACCTCTCGCACGAGACGTACCTGCACGGGGGCTACATCGGCACGCCGGAGGTCGCCGCCACCCCGATCACGACCGCGGTCGACGAGGACGCCGGCATCGTCTACGTCTCGCGGCACATCGACGACGCGGAATGCCCGCCGTTCTATGCCAAGTCGACCGGTCTGCGAGGCCGGATCGCACGCTGGCAGGACATCGAGTACACGCCGCCGTGCCTCTACAAGTTGCACAGTCGCATCGCGCCGGTCGGGTCCGTGCCCCACCCGGACGGCGCCGACCCGGACGCGTTCCACGTCGAGGTGGTGTACGCCATCACGCCCGAGACCGACCACTCGACCCACGACTTCTGGTGCGTGGCCAGGGACTTCGCACTCGACGACGAGGAGGTGTCGGCGTTCCTGGCCGAGAGCAACCGCACGGTGGTGCTGCAGGACGTCGAGGCGCTGAACGTGCTCGAGCAGGTCATCGCGACCGAGCCGGCGGGCTACCAGGAACTGTCGATCAACATCGACACGGGCGGGCTCGCGGCGCGACGGCTGCTCCAGCGCCTGTGCGCGGCGTCATGACCGCGCCCTCGGGCGGCTGCGTGATCCGCGTCCACTGGGTGCAGGGCTCCGACCGGCTCCGCGCGGTGTGCCACTGCTCGGCCGAGCGCGAGTTCGACGATCCGGTCGAGATGTGGGAGTGGCTGCTCAGTCATCCCGTGGGACACGCGACATGAAGCTGGTAGTCGAGAGCAAGGAACTGATCGCCGACGGCGTGGTGCTCCTGACGCTACGGCATCCGGACGGTCACCCGCTGCCGGCCTGGACGCCGGGCGCCCACATCGACCTGGTCCTGGACGGCTTGGTCCGCCAGTACTCGCTGTGCGGCGACCCGGGCGACACCTCGACCATGCAGGTCGCCGTCCTGCGCGAGCCGTCGGGCCGCGGCGGCTCGCGGCACGTGCACGATGTCCTCCACGCCGGGCAACGGATCGAGGTGTGCGGCCCGCGTAACCACTTCCCGCTCGTCGCCGCGAAGCGCTACCTGTTCATCGCCGGTGGCATCGGCATCACACCGATCCGGCCGATGATCGCCGAGGTCGCGGCCACCGGCCGAGACTGGCGGCTGGTCTACGGCGGCAGAACCCGGTCGTCCATGGCGTTCCGCGCGGAGCTGGAGCGCTGTCACCCCGGCAACGTCGAGATCCGGCCGCAGAACGAGCACGGCCTGCTCGACCTCCCGGCGGTTCTCGCCGAGGCCGACGACGACACCGCCGTGTACTGCTGCGGGCCCGAACCCCTGCTGGCCGCTGTCGAACAGTTCCGTACCGCCGGCTCGCTGCACCTCGAACGGTTCGCGCCGAGGATCACCGCGACCGACGGGCCGCACCAGGAGTTCGACGTCGAATTGGCCCAGACCGGCACTGTCCTGCGAGTGCCGGCCGGCCGGTCGATCCTCGAGGTCGTCGAACAATCGGGGGTATCGGTGCTGTCGTCGTGCCAGGAAGGAACGTGCGGCACGTGTGAGACGGCAGTGCTGTCCGGCACGCCCGACCACCGCGACTCCGTGCTGACCGATGAGGAGCGGGCCGCGAACGACACGATGATGATCTGTGTGTCCCGGTCCTGCTCACCGCGCCTCGTGCTCGACCTCTAGGGCGTTCGCGAGCTGGAACGGACGGTGGCCGCCGGAATCGCGAGCACACGACTCCGGCGGCCTTTCAGCCATCAGAAGTGGATCAACGCAGGGTCCATTGCTGGTTGGCCTGTCCGTTGCACGTCCACAGGACGATCTTCGTGCCGGCGGTTGTTCCCTGGCCGGATGCGTCGAGGCAGAGGCCGGACTGCACTCCGGTGATGGTGCCGTTGGAGTTGACGGTCCACTGCTGGTTGGTTTGTCCGTTGCAGTCCCACACGATGACCTGTGTGCCGTTGGCCGTGCCCTGCCCGGACGCGTCCAGGCACTTGTTTCCGTAGACGGTCAGCTGGCCGTTGGCGGTGGTCGTCCAGGTCTGGCTGGCTTGGTTGACGCAGTCGGCCAGTTGTCCTTGTGCCCCGTTGGTGTCCGCCACGTCGAGGCACCGGCCGGACTGAGTGCCCACGACATGCTTGCCCTGTGGCACGACGGGGTCGCCGATGCTTCCGGGCACGGAACGCAGCGCGGTGAACCAGGTCGCGGCCATCTTGTCGTAGCCGGCGGCGGTGGGGTGGACGCCGTCGACGAGGTCGGCAGCGGTCAACGCCGCGTGCATGTCCACCAGGTGCACGTGCTTGCCCGCGGCCGCCTTGCTCTGCACGATGCCGGGGATCGCGGCGTTGTACCTCTGGCCGGCCTGCTCCTGCCCGGCGTTGGCGATCGGGATGATCGTCGCGACGAACACCTCGGCGGTGGGCACGGTCGCGGTGATGTGGTCGATCAGGCCGGATAGGCGGTTGGGGGCGTTGGCGACGTCGTAGTTCTGCAGGACGTCGTTGGTGCCGATGTGCAGCAGCACCGTGTGCGGGGTGGTGTTGCGCAGCCAGGTGACGATGTTCGCGTCGATCTGGTCGATGCGCCACCCCGAATGGCCCTCGTGGTCGTGGTCACCGAGGGCCGGCGGGCCGTTGAACAGCGAACCGACGAAGTCCTCCCGGTAGTTGCCGGCCACGAACCGCTGCCACAGTCCGATCCGGTAGCCGCCGGGAGTCTGCACGCCGTCGGTGATGGAGTCACCCAACGGCATGATCCGGACTCCGCCGTTGGATTCGGCAACGGCGGGACCGGCGCTGAGCAACGCGCTGGCAGCCAGGGCCGCCACAACCGCGACGAGCCATCTGAGCCCTGTTCGCATTGAATCTCCCTTCGGTGGTCACGAGGTGATGCGGTGGATCCGATGCTCCGGACGCACGCGGAACCGGGCACGGCGCGCGGCAGGCGCCGTACCCGGTTCCGGTCGACCGCTGTCCGCCCGGTCAGCGGACGGCGGTCGGGATCAACGCAGGGTCCATTGCTGGTTGGCCTGCCCGTTGCACGACCACAGCTCGATCTTCGTGCCGCTGGTCGTGCCCTGGCCCGTCGCGTCGAGGCAGAGACCGGACTGCACTCCGGTGATCGTGCCGTTGGAGTTGACGGTCCACTGCTGGTTGGCCTGGCCGTTGCAGTCCCACACGATGACCTGTGTGCCGTTGGTCGTGCCCCGGCCGGACGCGTCCAGACACTTGTTGCCATAGGCCGTCAACTGCCCGCTGGACGTGACCGTCCACAGTTGACTCGCCTGGTTGGCGCAGTCAGCCAGCTGCGCTTGCGTGCCGTTGGTGCTCGAGTCGTCCAGGCACCGGCCCGACTGCGTGCCCACGATCTGCTTGCCGCCGGGCGGCGGCGGGGGCGGCGGAGGCGTGCTGGAGTCGAACTGGGTGAAGAACTTCCAGACTTCGCCGGAGGTCCAGGTGTGCCAGCCGTCGCAGGTGCAGCCGTCGATGGGGCCGGGGTCGTGTCCGGCTCCGTCGAACGCGGCCCAGACCACGGGATAGCCGGCTTTGCAGCCGGAGTAGGTGGTGACGATGTGGGTGAGGCTGCCCTGCGCCGGCTCCGGCGGGTTCTGCGGGGTGCAGCCGTTGGCGCGGACGAAGGTGTCGCGTAGTGCTCGTCCGTTGGAGATGGGCAGGACGTTGTCGCGGAGGCCGTGGAGTCCCATGTAGGCGATGGGTTGGGTGCCGCCGTTGCAGCCGCTGAGGTTGGCGCCGGAGTAGACGG
This sequence comes from Kutzneria kofuensis, assembly GCF_014203355.1. NCBI lineage: Bacteria > Bacillati > Actinomycetota > Actinomycetes > Pseudonocardiales > Pseudonocardiaceae > Kutzneria > Kutzneria kofuensis. The sequence continues at coordinate 85,417 of NZ_JACHIR010000004.1, read as the reverse complement.
CGACGGCGCGGAAGACGGTTGCTCGGGCGCAGGCTAGGGCGTAGGTCATGGCGCCGCCGTAGCTGAAGCCGGTGGAGAACAGTTGTGTGGTGTCGATGCACAGGCCGGCTTCGAGTTGGCGGATCATGTCGTCGACGAAGGTGATGTCTTGGCCGCCGGGGTTGGCCCAGCCGTTGTTGTTGCCTTGGGGGGCGACGAAGATGGTGGTGTTGCCGGCGTTGTCGGCGAGGCGTCGGAGTCCGTAGTAGGACCAGTTGTAGCCGTCGGTGCCGCCGGAGTCGACGTCGTTGGCGGTGCCGCCGACCCAGTGGAAGCCGAAGATGAGTCGGTAGGGGTGGTTGTTGTCGTAGTTGGTGGGGACTCGGAGGATGTAGTTGCGGTTTTGGCCGCTGCTTTGGATGGTGTGTGTGCCGCTGGCCAGGGTGGGGGCCTTGCCACAACCGGCGGTCGCACCGGCGACGGCGACGTTCGTGTGTGGCGCGGCCGCGCCGAAGTCACTGGCCTGCGCGGCGCCTCCCACAGCCAGGACCAGTGCCGCCGCGGACGCGACAGCCCCGAGTAAGGATCTACACCTTGACACCCAACACCTCCCTGTGATGGTGGAACATCGTTGCCAGCTCCCGGGCTCAGGCGCTCTGGAGCTGGAATCGCTGGTTGGCGTCGCCGTTGTAGGTCCACTGGGAGATCCGCGTGCCGTCCGCCGTGGCGGCTCCCCACACGTCCATCGCCAGCCCGCTCAACCGGTTGATGAGACTGACCGAGCCGTCGCCCTGGTCCTTCACCTGCCACTGCTGGCTGGTCGCGTTGGTGTCCGGCTGCTGCGTGATGTCGGCGCCGCTGCTCGCACCGGCCACCTGCAGCACCAAACCGCTCTGTCGACCCCGGATCCGGTAGTAGCCGTCACCGGTGGACACGAAGTCGAACTGCTGGTTGAGCCCGCCGTCGGCCGACCACTGGATCAGCGCCGCGCCCGCCGCCGTGGAGGCGCCGGAGATGTCGGCCACCTTGCCGCTGTGCGCGGCCACCAGGCGGTACTCGACACCGGCCTGCGGGCCGCCGCCGGTGCCACCACCGCCGGTGCCACCGCCCAATGCGGTGAGCACGGCGTTGTAGGCGGGCTTCTTGTTGCCGTTCCTGTCGAACAGCAGCGGGGATTCACCCGAGCGCCAGGAGTCGCTGTCCCGGATCCCCCAGACCGTGATGCCGGCGCAGCGCGGCACGTTCAGGCAGGCCTTGACGGTGTTGGCGTACGCGGTGGACGGCGCGGACGCGATGTCGAGCTCCGTGAGCTGCACGTCCACGCCGAGCGCCGCGAAGTTGGACAGCGTCGTCTGGAAGTTGCTCGGCGGACCGCCATTGCCGAAGTGCGACTGGAAGCCGACGCAGTCGATCGGCACACCCCGCGACTTGAAGTCGCGGACCATCCGGTAGACGCCCTGGGTCTTGGGCGAGTTCCAGTCCTCGATGCTGTAGTCGTTGTAGCAGAGCTTCGCGGCGGAATCGGCGGCGCGGGCGGTGCGGAACGCCTCCTCGACGAATCCGGTGCCGAGCACGTTGCGGAACACCGAGCCGCGCAACTGGCCGCTGCCGTCGTCGGCGAACGCCTCGTTGACCACGTCCCACGCGTAGATCTTGCCGCGGTAGTGGGTCACCTCGGTGGTGATGTGGTTGTTCATCACGCTGCGCAGCGTGTTCGCGTCGTTGATGCCGCTCACCCAGCCGGGCAGCTGCGAGTGCCAGACCAGGGTGTGTCCCCGCATGCGCTGGTTGTGGGCGTTCGCGTGGCTGACGATCTGGTCGGCCGGGCCGAAGTTGAAGTTGTTGCGGGACGGCTCGATGGTGTCCCACTTCATCTCGTTCTCGGGAGTGATCATCGAGAACTCCCGGTCGAGGATGCCGCTGTACTGGGCGTCGCCCAGCTTGCTCGTGGGCACGGCGGTGCCGAAGTACCGTCCCGACGCGGCCGCGGCCGCGCCGAGGGTGGTGGCGCCGGCGGCTCCCGCCGGGGCAGGGATGAGTGCCACGGTGCCTGCCACGGCGAGCGCGGCGGCCGCCGGACCGAGCAGTCGTCGTGGCCAGCAGTTGAGGAGGCGGAGCATTGTCTTCCTTTCGAGAATGTCGTGTGGTGCAGGGAATCCGGTGCGAGCCGCAGTCCATTCCTACGGCACGACAACACGGCCGCACGTCTCGTGGCGCGCAACGCCAGGTCGTGCCGGGGCGGGCGATGCCGCCCCGGCGACCGGCTACTGTGGACCTCGGGTTATCCGAGCGTCCACTGCTGGTTGCTGCCGCCGTTGCAGGTCCACAGCTCGGCGAGCGCCCCGTCGGCGGTGGACGCGCCGGTCACGTCCAGGCAGAGCCCCGACTGCGCGCCGGTGATCGTGCCGTCGGAGTTGACGGTCCACTGCTGGTTGGCCTGGCCGTTGCAGGACCAGGTCTCCACCTTCGTCCCCGGACTCGTCTGGTTGCCGTAGGCGTCCATGCACAGCGTGGTACCGCCGAGCGTGACCGTCAGCTGGTTCGACGACGTTCGCGTCCACGACTGGTTCGGCTGGCCGTTGCAGCTGTGGATCTGCAGCTGGGTGCCGGGCGTGGTGGTGGAGTTCGGCACGTCGAGGCACTTGCCCGCGCCGACCGCGTGCAGCGGGCCGGTGGTTGCTCCGCCGCCACCACCGCTGTTGTTGTATCCGGCCGCGGTGATGTTGGCCTGCACCGCGTTCTCGGTGGCGTCGGACGGGTAGCCGGAGGTCATCACGCCCTCGTAGAAGGTGCCGACGGCTCCCTTGCTGTTGTCGCCGCCGGTGCCGAGGATGATCGCGCCCTGCTTGCGCATGGGGTTGTAGCCCGGCACGTTGGGGCGGGGACCACTGTAGAACGTGGACAGGCCGCCGGACTGCGCGTTGCCGCCGCGGATGGCCCACTGGTTCGGGCCGCCCTTGATGATCGCCGTGGTGTAGCGGTAGTTGATGGTGGGATCGTTGGCGTTGTAGTGCTGGTTCACGCCGGAGAACAGGCCGTTCTCCAGATCGGCCATGATCCACGGGCCGTTGCCGGCGCCGTAGCCCCACACTCGGATGTTGCCGAAGTAGATGGCCTCCATGGTGCCGTTGCCGTCGTCGTTGCTGTCCGTCTCGGCGTTGCCGTAGTCGAAGCAGCAGCCGCCGTTGTAGTGGGTGCCGTCGAAAATGGCGTACATGCCCTCGGGCTTGTCGCCGGTGGCGATACCCGTGGTGTGGTTGTTGCGGTAGCCGGTGCCCTGGGCCACGTAGACGCCGTAGGCCTTGTGCCCGTTGAGACTCGTCGGCGCCGCGGTGGCGTTGGCGAGGTTGTCCGGCCCGCCGGCCGCGCCGCCGCCGGGCGCCTGGGTGAGGTTGTTGCCCTTGCCGGACTGGTCGTAGATGATCGTGATGAGACACGTCGTGCCGGCACAGAAGGAATCCTGCGCGGCGGAGTCGGCGGAACCGCCGGCGCTGGTGACCCCGATGTCCCGGGTTGCGTTGTCCGACGAGCGCCTCACCTGGTACAGCGAGCCGTTGTACGTGCCGTAGAGCGCCCGGGTGGTGCTGTGCGCGGCCACGCACGGTGTGCCGCCGGCCGCGTAGATGTCACACGGTCCCTCGGATGCGGCCGGTGTCGCCGGTGCGGCGCCGACCGCGGCCCCGACCGCGAGCACCGCCGCCGCGCTCACCGCCAGGATCCGCCCCGCACGAGACATCCATGTTCGTGAGACCACAGGTGAACTCCCTTGTTCACGGTCGAATGGTGGGTGTGATGCACGTCGTGCCCGGATGTGCCTCACTCATATGGGCGGTGAGCCACCGTCGCGCCGGCCACCGACAAGCTGGGCATGACTCTCCTCTTGATCCGCTGACCGTTGGCATTGCCGTCCAGCAGGTGCCTGACCGAACGCCATGCCTGGCCGTGACCGGCGCCCGGATAAGTACTACTTATGGCTGCTCGTCGGCGGTCTGTCCAGACCTTCGTGATCCGGCTGCCGGCCGGGATGAGCGGAAGCGTCGCTGTGGCAGGCAAAACAGGGTCAGGTGACGATGCCGAGTTCCGGCGTACGTGCCGCTCCGTGCCGTGAAACTTTCATCCGGGACAGACAGGACCGGCACGGCCCACGCCGCCCGGCGCCGCCTCGGCGTCGTCCGCAACAGGTCGACCGGCAGTTGGTCCGAGGCGTGCTCGGCGACGTCAAGCCGGGCCGTGAGCAGGCAGTCGACCACGGCCCGTCGGCCCGTCACCGGGATCCGGGCGGCGTCCATGGGCGCACGTTCGGATCAGGTCGTGCAGCCGGTAGCCGCCGGCGATCGACCGACGCAAACGGCGCAGTGCCCGTGACCGGAGGATGCCGTCCGCCCCATGACTATCTCTCGCCGACGAGGATCGCGACTCGCGTGCCCGGCGGTCGCGCCGCCAGCGGTATCGCGCTGCTACCGGACACCAGGGACGACACCGTGTCCGAAGTGGACTCGTGCCGATGCCGGTGCCACTTCACCGAGGAGTCCGCCGCCCGCCCGTGGTGTCCGACGAGCGGGCGGCTGAGGAGCCCCGGACCAGGGCGTGACCAATTTGCCCTATCGGCAAAGGAGTCTTGACACAGGCGCGGCGAGCTGATGAATTCGTTGACAGCAGAAGGATCTTGTTGGCGGTCGCCCCGGCTGGCGGCGTGACGGCAGCGGGCCATGGGGGGATCGTGCAGCAGCCGCTTGGCGAATTCTTCGCGCGGGTCCGGGACAGGCCCGGGGCGACCGCGGTGGTCTTCGGCGACCGGCGGCTGTCCTTCGCCGAGTTGGACGAGCAGTCCGCCCGACTGGCCAACGCCCTGGGGGAGCGGACCGGGGAAATGGTCGGACTGTCGGTACGCCGTGGGCCGTGGATGGTGGTCGGCATACTCGGAATCCTGCGTTCCGGGGCCGGTTACGTGCCCTTCGATCCCGAGTACCCGGTCGCGCGACTGGACTGGATGCGGGCGGACTCCGGGGTCCGGGTCGTGGTCACCGAATCCGCGCTGGCGTCCGGGTTCGGGCCGGCCGACCTGGTGCTGCTCGACGACGATCTCGCCGGGTACCCGGCGCGGGCACCGGAAGTGGTCCGGCACTGGGAGGACGCCGCCTACCTGATCTACACCTCGGGCTCCACCGGGCCGCCCAAAGGAGTCACGGTCACGCACCGGAACCTGGCGTCGGTGCTGGCCGCGTGGCAGGAGATGTACCGGTTGCGGGAGCGTCCGCTGCGGTTCGTGTCGGTCACGGGCCTCGCGGTGGACCTGTTCCTCGCCGACCTGCTCCGTTCGGTGTTCTGCGGCGGCACGCTGATCATCGCGCCGGAGCGGGCGATCGCCGACCCGGCGCTGCTGCTCGACCTGTTCGCCGAACACCGGGGTGACGCCATCGAGGCGCTTCCCGGCCTGGTCAAGGCGATGGGCCGGGTGGGCGGGCTGCCGGCCCTGCGACTGCTCTCGGTGGGCTCGGAGGCCTGGCCGGCGCGGGACTTCCGGGAACTGGCCGGCAAGCTGGTCCCGGAGACCGTCGTGGTCAACGCGTTCGGGACCACCGAGACCACGGTGGACTCGTGCGTTTCGCGGCCCACCGTGGACCAGTTGGGCGGAGCCGCGTTCGTCCCGATCGGGCCGCCGATCCCCGGCACCACGGCGTACGTGCTCGACGACGCGTTGCGGCCGGCCGAGGAGGGCGAGCTGTACCTCGGCGGGGCCGGTGTGGCGCGCGGCTACCACCGCCGTCCCGGGCTGACCGCCACTCGGTTCGTCGCCGACCCGTTCGTCGCGGACGGCAGCCGGATGTACCGGTCCGGGGACGTGGTGCGGCGCAGGCCCGACGGCGCCCTGGACTATCTCGGCCGGGCCGACGAGCAGGTCAAGATCCGGGGGTTCCGGATCGAGCTGGGCGAGATCGAGAACGCGCTGCTGGCACACCCCGGGGTGCGCCGCGCGGCGGTGGTCGGGCAGCCGAGGCTGGTCGGCTACGTCGAGAGCGCGGCCACACCGGCCGAGCTGCGTGACTTCCTGGCGGACCGGCTGCCCCCGCACATGGTGCCGAGTGCGGTGCTCGTGCTGGACCGGTTACCGCTGCTGCCGAACGGAAAGCTCGATCGCCGGAGCCTGCCGGCCGCGCCGGGGCCCGGCTCGTACGAGCGTCCGCGCACCGAGACCGAGGCGGGACTGGCCCGGATCTGGTCCGAGGTGCTGGGCGTGGACCGGGTCGGCGTGCACGACAACTTCTTCGACCTGGGCGGGGACTCGATCCTCGGCATCCAGATCGCCGCGGCGGCCCGTGCCGAACTCGGTGCCGTGTGGCCGTATCGCGCGCTGTTCGACCGACCCACCGTGGCCGAGCTGGCCGCCGTGCTGACCCCGGCGGCCGTGCCGGTCGGCGGACGGGGCGCCGGCCTTCGGCTTCCGCTGTCCGCCAACCAACAGCCGCTCTGGTTCCTGCACGGCCACCAGCCCGGCAGCGACTACAACCTGGGCAAGGCGTTGCGCCTCACCGGGCCGCTGGACCTGGACAGGGTGAACCGCGCACTCACCTCGTTGGTGGCGCGGCACAGCATGTTGCGGACCACCTTCGAGGACGGCGCCCAGGTCGTGCACCCGCCGGCCCCGGTCCGGGTCGTGCTCACCGAGCAGCCGCTGGAGCAGGTGTTGCGGGCCGAGGCCGGTGTGCAGTTCGACCTGCGGACGGGGCCGTTGCTGCGGTGCACGCTGGTGCGCGTCGGCGCCGAGGAGCACGTGCTGGTGCTGATGATGCACCACATCGTCACCGACGACTGGGCCAACGAGGTGCTACTGTCCGACCTCGCCGCCCTGTACTCCGGCGAGGAACTGCCCGAACTGCCGGCCGACTACGCGGATTACACGCTGTGGCAACGGGAACAGCTCGCCAGCGACCGAGTGCGGCGGCAACTGGACCACTGGCGGAAGGAACTCGCCGGGTTGGTCCCCACCGAGGTGCCGCCGGACCGGCCGCGGCCGGTGGTCCGCGACAGCGCGGGTGCCACCCGGCAGCGATTCCTGCCCGGCGCGGCGACCGACCGGCTCAGGAGGTTCGCGCGGGATCGCCAGGTGAGCCTGTTCACCGTGTTGATCGCCGCCTGCCAGGTGCTCTTCGCCAGGTACAGCCGGCAGTCCGAGGTGGCGATCGGTACCGCGCACGGCGGCCGGGACCGGGCCGAGTGGGCGAACCTGGTCGGGTTCTTCGTGAACACCGCGGTCGTCCGGTCCACTGTGGACGAGAAGTGGAGCTTCACGGAGCTGCTGGCGCGGGTGCGGGAAAGCGTTCTGGACGCCATGGCCAACGCGGAGGTCCCCTTCGAGCAGGTGGTGCGGGAACTGGCGCCGCACCGCGATCCCGCCCGCCCGCCGCTGGTGCAGGTCATGGTGGTGATGCAGAATGCGCCGAGCCGCGGCCGGCGCTTCGCCGGTCTGACCGCCACCGAGGTCGAGGTGCCGCTGGTGGCGACGAATGTCGATCTCGCCGTGGAGTTCCGCGAGGTCGGCGGGGAGCTGCGGGTGCTGGTCAACTACAGCACCGCCCTCTACGAGGCCGGCACGATCGACGGTCTGACCGAGCAGCTCACGGGCTTGCTCGCCGCGGTCGCCGAGTGCCCCGACCGGCCGTTGCGTTCCCTGCCGCTGCCGGGGGCCGGCAGCCTGATGGGACCACCCGCCGAACCGGAGGGCGACTGCGCGTACGACCTGTTCGAGCGCTGGGCGCGGCAGGTGCCCGACCAGGTGGCCCTGGTGCACGGTTCGTCCCGGTTGACCTATCGCGAGCTGGACCGGCGCGTGACCCGGCTGGCCAATCACCTCGCCGCGCAAGGGGTCGGCCCGGAGGTTGCGGTCGGCGTCCGGTTCCCGCGCTCCATCGACCTGATCACCGCCATGCTCGCCGTGCTCAAGGCCGGCGGCGTACTGGTGCCGCTCGACCCGACCTACCCGAGCGAACGGTTGGCGTACATGGCCGAGCACAGCGGGGCGGCCATGGTCCTCAGCTCCGTGGACGCTGCGGACGCGCCCGCGGCGGTCAGCACCGTGCGGCCGGCGAACCTGGCCTACGTGATCTACACCTCGGGCTCGACCGGGCGGCCAAAGGGTGTGGCCGTGACGCACCGGTCCCTGGTGAACTACGTGCTCGACAGCGGGCGGCGGATGCGGATCGGGCCGGGGGAGCGGATCCTTGGGCAGATCTCGGTCAGCTTCGACGCGGGGCTGTGGCAGGCGCTGATGCCGCTGCTGTGCGGGGCGACACTGTGTCTGAGCCGGTCCGATGGCATCCCGCTGGAGGAGCAGCTCAACCAGGACGGCGTGACCACGCTGCAACTGCTGCCCAGCTTGCTGTCCACTGTCGACCCGGAGCGGGTGCCGGGGATCAGATCGGTGTACACCGGGGGCGAGGTGTGCCCACCCGAGCTGGTCGCGAAATGGCTGCCGGGCCGGGTGTTCGGCAACATCTACGGTCCCACCGAGACCACGGTCGCGGCCACCATGAGCGAGGTCCGCGAGCCGGGCGCGGTAGTGCCGATCGGCTTGCCGGTGGCCGGGGCCACCTGCCACGTGCTCGACCCGCATTTGCGGCCGGTGCCGGCCGGGATGGTGGGCGAGCTGTACATCGGCGGTGCGGGACTGGCCCGAGGCTACGTGGGCCGGCCCGGTGAGACGGCGGAGCGGTTCTTGGCCGACCCGTTCGGCGAGCCCGGTGCGCGAATGTACCGGTCCGGGGACCTGGTGCGGGTGCGCCAGGACGGGGAGCTGGAGTTCCTGGGCCGCGTGGACTCGCAGGTGAAGGTGCGTGGGCACCGGATCGAGCCCGCCGAGATCGAGGCGGCGCTGACCCGGCACCCCGAGGTCGCCGAGGCCGCCGTGGTGTTGCGGGACAACCGGTTGGTCGGCTACGTGGTCACCGGGCTGGCCGTGCCCCAGGTGCGCCGGTTCCTCGCGGAGTCCCTGCCGCGGCACATGGTTCCGGCGGACTTCGTCGTGGTGGACGCGCTGCCGCGGACCGCCGCCGGGAAGGTGGACCGGACCGGGCTCCCGACCCCGGAACGGGCCGTCACCAGGCACGTCGCCGCCCGAACACCGGTGGAACGGGCACTGGCCGCCGCCTGGACCTCGGTGCTCGGCGTCCCCGACGTCGGCGTGCTGGACAACTTCTTCGAGCTGGGCGGGGACTCGATCCTGAGCGTGCGGGTGGTCGCCGAGCTGGCCAAGGCCGGGTGGCACACGACGACCCAGGACATCTTCCGGCACCAGAGCATCGAGCAGCTCGCACCCACCGTTTCCGAGCGGCGGGCCGAGGCGCCCGAGGAACCGGGCACCGGTCCGATGCCGCTGACACCCATCCAGCGGTGGTTCTTCGATCGGTTCACCGAACGTCCCGACCACTTCACCATGCCCCGGTTCGTCGAACTGGTCCCGGGCGTCGACCCGAATGCCGTCCGAGCCGCTGTCCAGGCGGTGCTGGAACAGCACGAGGTGTTGCGGACCCGCGCCGAGCAGGTGGCCGGGGAGTGGCGATTGCGGATCGGCACGGAACTCGGGGAGTTCTGGGAGCGGCACACCGGGACGGAGATCGATGCCCGCGTCGCCGCGGCGCACGGCGAGTTGAGCCTTCGGGACGGTCCGTTGGTCAAGGCGATCTTCTTCGACCACGGAGCTCGACTGTTGCTCATGGTGCATCACTTGGTGGTTGACGGTGTCTCCTGGCGCATCCTGTTGGACGACCTGCGTACGGCGTACACGCAGGTGAAGGCCGGGGAGCCGGTGGATCTGGGGGCCAGGACGACCTCGATGCGGCACTGGGCACGGCGCCTGGTGGCGCACGTGCAGTCCGGGGCGCTGGACCACGAGATCGACTACTGGGCGTCCCGAATGCCGGCGGAACGGCCCGCCACGGCGACCGTTGCCAGTACGGAGCGGGTGACGGTGCGGCTGGACCGGGCGGAGACCACGGCGCTGCTGCGGGAGGTGCCGGCCGCTTACCGGACGCAGCCCAACGACGTGCTGCTCAGCGCGCTGGCGGCCACCCTGGGCGGCCGGGTCGTGGTCAACCTGGAGGGGCACGGGCGGGAGCAGTTGTTCCCGGAGGTGGACCTGAGCCGCACGGTGGGCTGGTTCACCAGCCAGTTCCCGGTTCTGCTGGACCTTCCGTCCACTTCGGACTGGGGTGCCCGCCTCAAGGCGGCCAAGGAGCAGCTGCGGGCCGTGCCGGGGCGCGGGATCGGCTTCGACGCGCTGCGCCAGCTGACCGATGCGCTGCCGGGCGAGGGGGAGCCCCGGGTCAGCTTCAACTACCTGGGCCGGTTCGCCGAGCCGGATCGGGCCGGGCAGTTCTACACGGGCCGCGAGTTCCCGATGGTCGACGGCATCCATCCGGCCGAGTCCCGGCCTTTCCCGCTGGAGGTGACCGGCCGGGTCGCCGCCGGCGAACTGGTGCTGACCTGGGACTACTCCCGTGATCAGCGCCAGCGGGCGGAGATCGACGGGATGGCGACGGCGATGCTCACCGCGTTGCGGGAGATCACCGCCCACTGCCGTGCCGGACACGGCGGCCGCACCCCCTCGGATTTCCCGCTGGCCAATCTGACCCAGGCCGAGGTGGACGCGCTGGTCGGCGACGGGCGGGCGGTGGAGGACGTGTACCCGCTCAGCCCGCTCCAGGCCGGCCTGCTGTACCACTCGGTGACCGAGGACGTGTACTCCCGGCGGATCACCTTCCAGATCGAGGGCGTCACGGACCTGGAGGTGCTGGCGGCGGCGTGGCGGGGTGTGGTCGCGGCCGCCCCGGTACTGCGCAGCACCGTGCACTGGGTCGGGGTCGGCGAGCCGGTCCAGGTGGTGCACCGGGACGCGCGACCAAGGATCGAGCAGCACGACTGGCGGTCCCGGTCGGCCGTCGAGCAACGGGCCGGGGTCTCCCGGCTGATGGCGGCGGACCAGGCCGCCGGGCTGGACCTGGGCGAGCCGATCCCGCTGCGGCTGACGCTGATCCGGCTGACCGAGACCCGCGTGCAGGTACTGCTGACCACCCACCACCTGTTCGTGGACGGCTGGAGCGTGTCCCGAATGCTCGCGGGAGTGCTCGCGGCCTGCGCCGGCGAACAGCCAGGTTCGGTGGCCGACCGGCCGTACCGGGACTACGTGGAATGGCTGCGTGGTCGGGACGAGCAGGCCGCCGTGCGCTACTGGCGGGCCGAACTGGCCGGGTTTCGGGCGCCGACCCCGTTGCCGTACGACCGGACGCCGGCGGCCGACCACCGGACCACCCGGTCGCGGACCGTGGTGGTTCCGCTGCCGGAGCTGCGCGAGTTCGCCCGGCACAACCGCGTCACCGTGAACACGATCATCCAGGCCGGCTGGGCCGTGGTGCTGGCCAGGCACGCCGATGTGACCGACGTGGTGTACGGGGTCACCGTGTCCACCCGGCCGCCGGAACTGCCCGGCGCCGAGACGATCACCGGGCCGCTGATCAACACGCTGCCCGCCCGGGTCCGCATCCGGCCGGACGAGCCGGTGCTTGACCTGCTGTCCCGGTTGCAGCAGGAGCAGGTGCGCGCCCGCGAGTTCGACCACCTGCCGCTCACCCGGCAGCAAGCCGTCAGCGAGATGCCCCCGGGAGCGCCGCTGTACCACAGCGGGATCGCCGTGGAGAACTATCCGGGCGACCCGCTGCCCGTCTCCGGAAACGGCATTCGGATCCTCGACCTGACCGGGGAGGATGCCACCCACTTCCGGCTCGGGCTGATGGTGTATCCGGACGCCGAACTGCACCTGAGCTATGACACGGAACTGTTCGACGCGGCGACCGCCGAGCGGCTCGCCGGCCACCTGGTGACCGTGCTGGCCGGGCTGACCCGAGGTGGCCGGGTGGTCGACCTCCCGATGCTCTCCGGGGCCGAACTGTCCGATGTGGACCGCTGGCAACGGGAGCCGGTCCAACCGGCCGAGCCGCGCGGCGTGCCGGATCTCTTCGCCGAGTGGGCACGCCGGACGCCGCAGGCCCTCGCGCTGCCCGGCGTCACCTACGCGGAACTGGATGAGCGCACGAACAGGTTGGCGCACAAGCTGATCGAGCACGGGGCCAGTCCGGAGACCTTCCTCGCCACCGACGACCTCGTTGGCATGCTGGCGATCCTGAAGACCGGCGCCGCCTACGTGCCGGTGGACCCGAAACTCCCGGCCGAGCGGCGGCGCTGGATGCTCCGCGACTGCGGCGCAACGGCTTTCGTGACCGGCAAGGAGGACGTGAGCGGCTACCCGGCCACCCCGCCGACGGTGGTGTCGCATGTGGACAATCCGGCGTACGTGATCTACACCTCGGGTTCCACCGGCCGCCCCAAGGCGGTGGTGGTGACCCACCGCGGCGTGGTCGACATGGTGGAGACCGTGGTGCGCCGGGCAGGCGTCGGGCCGGGAGCCAAGGTGGCGCACTGGCTCCCGATCGGTTTCGACGCCTCCTTCTTCGAGTTCTGCATCGCCCTGCTGACCGGGGCGACCGCTGTGCCGCACCGGGGCGACACCGCCGAACTGGTCGAGACGATCACCGCCGAGGGCGTGACGCACCTGGTGGCCCCGCCCGCCGTGTTGGCCACCTTGCCCGCCGAGCGCATGCCGGTGGGACTGACCGTGATCAGCGGCGGGGAGGTGTGCACCGAGGAACTCGTTCGGCGCTGGTCCCGCAACGGGCGGATCTTCAACGGCTACGGCCCCAGTGAGGCCACCGTGTGCACGACACTGGCCGGGCCGCTGCGCCCCGGCCCGGTGCCGATCGGACGGCCCACCATCGGCACCACGGTGTCCGTGCTGGACCGGTGGTTGCGGCCCGTGCCGGTCGGCGTGGTCGGCGAGTTGTACCTGGCCGGGCCGAGCCTGGCGCGCGGGTACCTCGGGCTGCCGGGGCTGACGGCCAGCAGGTTCGTCGCCGGGCCGGACGGGCAGCGCCGGTACCGGACCGGGGACCTGGTCCGGTGGGGACCGGACGGGAACCTGTTCTTCGTCGGGCGGGCCGACGACCAGGTGAAGGTGCGCGGGTTCCGGGTGGAGTTGGGCGAGGTCGAGGCGGTGCTCGGCCGGCACCCGGCGGTCGAGCGGGTGGCGGTGCTGGCAGTGGGCGACGGGCCGGCACGACGGCTCGTGGCGTACGTGGAGTCGACCGTCGACGAGCGGGAACTGCGCGGGTACCTGGTCGAGCGGCTGCCGGATCACCTTGTGCCGCACCAGTTCGTGCTGCTCGACCAGTTGCCGCTCACCGCGAACGGAAAGGTCGACCGGCGGGCGCTGCCGGACCCCGGGGCCGTGCGGGCCGAACTCGATCAACCGCCGCGCACCGACGCCGAACGGGAGGTGGCCGCGATCTGGCGGGAACTGATCGGGCGCGAGCGCATCGGCGTGCGGGAGAAGTTCTTCGAGGCCGGCGGTTCCTCGCTGACGCTGCTCCAGTTGGCCGGCCGGCTGGCCGTGCCGGTCGGCGCGCTGCTGGACGACTCGACCATCGAGGCGATGGCCGCGCGACTGGACGCCGGGGCCACCCCGGCCGACCAGGAACTGTGAGGCGGGGGAGCATGGCGCAGGAAGCGATAGCGATCATCGGTGTCGCGCTCCGGTTGCCGGACGCGCACACCCTGGACGAGCTGCACGAGAACCTGACCGCCGGCCGGGACAGCGTGCGCGCCCCGGCCGAGGACCGGGTGCGCCACGCCGGCGGCGTGCCGGGCGCGGCTTACGTGCCGCTGGGCTACCTGGACCGGGTGGACCTGTTCGACCACCAGTTCTTCGGCCTGTCCCTGGCCGAGGCCCAGGCGATGGATCCGCACCAGCGGCTGGGCCTGCACCTGGTGCACGAGGCGGTCGAGAACGCCGGTTACGCCCCGGGCCGGCTGCGCGGCTCGGCCACGGCGGTGATCGTCGCGGCGCCCAACCGGGCCTACGCCAGCGGGTACCAGGGCGACGACCCGAACCAGATCCTGGGTTCGCTGCCGGCGGCGATGGCCGCGCGGATCGCGTACCTGTTCGACTTCGCCGGGCCGGCGTTGGTGGTGGACACGGCGTGCAGCGGCAGCCTGGCCGCCGTGGCGCTGGCGGTGGAGAAACTCCGTGCCGGCCGGGCCGATCTGGCCGTGGCCGGTGGGGTGGCCCTGGAAACGGTGCTGCACCTCGACGAGGACGACGATCCGCTGCTCGGCGTGATGTCCCAGGTGGGGGTGTGCCGGCCGTTCGACGCCGCCGCGGACGGCACGACCGGCGGCGAGGGCGGCGGATTCGTGCTGCTCAAACGACTGTCGGAGGCGCTGGCCGACGGTGACCACGTCCACGCCGTGCTGCGCGGCGTCGCGGTCAACCACAACGGGGCCGGGGCCACCAGCATGAGCGCCCCCAGTGCCCGTGCCCAGGCCGCCGCGATCAGGGCCGCGTGGCAGGACGCCGGAGTCTCCGCCGCGGAGATCGGCTACGTCGAGTGCCACGGTTCGGGCACTCCGCTGGGCGACGTCGTGGAGGCCGACGGCCTGCACCAGGCGTTCGACCGGCAGTTGCCGCCGGTCGGCGCCGTGAAGGGCAACTTCGGGCATCTGGACCACGCCGCCGGGATGGCCGGGTTGTTCAAGGTGCTCGCCGGGTTCCGGCATTCGGCGCTGTACCCGACCGTCCACTACGACACGCCGAATCCGCTGTTCCCGCAACCGATTCCGGTGCAGACGGTGTCGGAGCCCTGGCGTGGGGCGCCACTTCGGGCCGGGCTGAGTTCCTTCGGGTTGACCGGGACCAACGTGCACGCCGTGCTGGAACAGGCCCCGGCTCGACAGGCCACAGTGGACGATGGAATGCCCCGGCTGGTCACCGTATCGGCCCGTACGCCCACGGCACTGGAGCGCTACGCGGTGCGGCTGGCGGCGTTCCTGGACGAGACCGATCACGGCCTGGCCGAGGTGGCGTTCGCGTTGAACGCCGGCCGCGATGATCACGCGTATCGGTGGGCGTTCACCGTGCACAGCACCAAGGAACTGGCCGAGGCGCTGCGCGAAGCCGAGGTGCCCGAGCCGGTTCGGGAAGCCCCGGCGGTGCTGCTGTTCTCCGGTGACACCGAGATCGACGACGCCACGTGGGCCGACCTCGCCGCGCAGTTCCCGGTGGACCCGGCGCTGGCCGGAACCCTGCTGCGGCAGCGGGCTTTGTACGGGCTGCTGGGGCTGCCGGACGCGCGGCTCGTCGGCTCCGGCCACGGCAACCTGGCGGTCCGGCTGATCCGAGGCAAGATCACCGAGGCGGAGGCGCTGGAACGCTCGGCCGAGCCGTCGACCCCGGTGAACCATGAGGGCCTGCGCCGGGCGGCGCGGGGCTTCGTCGCCGAAGGCGCCGTGGTGCTGGAGATGGGTGCCGACGGGGCGCTGTCCCGGGGGATCGCTGAACTCGCACCGGAACTGCCGGTGGTGCGCCTGCTGTCCGGGGACGGACTGCTCGCCGCACTGGGCCGTCTGTACGAACTCGGCGTCACCCTGCAGTGGAACACGAAGGCACGACGGATCGAGGCGCCGACCTATCCGTTCGAGCCGGTGTCCTGCTGGCACGCTCCGGTGGAACCCGTCGACACCGTTGCCCAGCCGGCGTCTTCGGATGTCACGGAGTCCGTGGCGGGATTGTGGGCCAAGGCGCTCAAGGCCCCGGACGTGCGGGCCGATTCGGACTACTTCGCGCTCGGCGGCACCTCGATCGCCGGAATCGGGCTGTTGCGGGAGATCGAGTCCAGGTTCGGCGCGCGGCTGACCTTCGCCGACCTGTACGCGAACCGGACCGTGGGCGAGCTGGCGGCGCTGATCGAGCAGCGGGCCGGGATCGCCGAGGACTGGACGGTTCCGCTGGTGTCCCGCGCCGGCCGGCTGCCGCTGTCGATCAACCAGGAGCAGCTCTGGTACATCGACCAGCTCACGCCCGGCACGGCCCTGTACAACATCCCGACCGAGGTGCGCTACGGCGGGCCGCTGGACCGGGCGGCGCTGCAGGCCGCGTTCGCGGACCTGGTCGAGCGGCACGAGATCATGCACAGCCGCATCGCCCTCGGTGCGGACGGCCGGCCCGAGGTGCTGCTGGACGCGCCCCGGCCGGCGCTGCGCGTGGTGGACCTCAGCGCCGAGCCGGAGCGGTTGGCCGAACACGCGGAGGCCGAGGGCGTCAGGGGCTTCGACCTGGCGGCCGGGCCGCTGGTGCGGGCGGTGTTGTACGCGCTCAGCGACGTGGATCACCTGCTGGTCGTCACCTGGCACCACATCGCCTTCGACGGCTGGACGCCCCGGATCTTCCTGCGTGACCTGTCCGAGTTCTACCGGGCTCGGCTGACCGGCCAACCGCCGGAACTGCCGGAACTGCCCATCCAGTACGTGGATTTCGCCGCATGGCAGCGGAACTGGCTCGATGCCGAGCGGATGGGGCGCGGACTGGCGTACTGGCGGTCCCAGCTGGCCGGGCTGCGACCGCGGGAGCTCCCGCTGGACCGGCCGCGTCCGGAGGTGGAGTCGCACGCCGGGGCGCTGCTGGAGTTCACGTTGCCCCGGGAACAGGCCGTGGCGCTGCGGGAGTTCAGCCGGCAGGAGGGCGTGACCACCTTCGTCACCATGATGGCCGTGATGGACGCCCTGATGCACCTGTGGGCGGGACACCGGGACGTCGTCGTCGGCGCCGCCACCAGCGGGCGGACCAATCCCGCCACCCACGAGCTGATCGGCTACTTCAACAACCTGCTGCCCTTCCGGACCACTGTGGACGGCGCCGAATCGTTCCGGCAGCTGGTCCGGCGCTGCGCGGCCACGGTCACCGGCGTCCTGGACCACGAGGAGATCCCGTTCGGCGCCATCGTGGCCGACCTGCACCCGCGACGGGACGCCAGTCGGCACCCCGTCTTCACCGTGGCGTACACCCACCAGAACACCGAGGCCCACCCGGCGGAACTGGCCGGGCTGACCGCCTCCGCCGGCGACGAGGGCGGATTCGGCATCGCCCCGGGCACCGCCAAGCTGGACCTGACCATCGGACTGTCCGATCAGGACGGTGGACCGATGCGCGGCTACCTGGAGTACGCCACCGACCTGTTCGACGAGCCGCACATGCGGCGGGTCGTCGCGTTGTACACGGAGATCGTCGCGAAGGCCATGGCCGACCCGGACCGCAGGCTGGCCGACTACCCGGACTCGGTGTGGTCGACGATCCGTGCGCACGCGCCGGAACACCCCGCGCTGGTGGATGGCGAGAACTCGCACAGCTACGGCGAGATTTGCCGGCGGGCCGAGGAACTGGCGGCCAGGCTGCGGGCCGAGGGGGCCGGGCCGGTCGTGCCGGTGCTGGCCGAACGCGGCGTGGACATGGTGGTCGGCTGGCTCGCCGTGCTGGCCGCCGACCGGGCCTTCGTGCCGCTGGACCCGGCCGCGCCGGACGAGCGCACCGAGCAGATCCTGGCCGATGTCGGGGCGCCCATGATGATCGTCGGCACGGAGTTGCGCCAGCTCGACGGACGACCCGAACCGGCCGCCGGCCTGGCCTACGTGGCGTTCACCTCGGGCTCCACCGGCCGGCCACAGGGCTGTGCGATCGGCCATGAGAGCCTGCTGAACTTCCTGCGCTGGCACGGGCAGCGACTAGGACTGTCCACAGCGGACCACGTCGGCCAGACCTTCTCCGCCGGGTTCGACGGTTCCGTCGCCGAGATCCTCTCCACGCTGTACCACGGCGCCACCCTGCACCTGCTGCGGGACGTCAAGCAGACCCCGGCCACGCTGCTGAAGTGGTTCGCGGACAACGGGATCACCGTATCGGCCCTGTCCACGCCGATGACCGAACTACTGTTGAACGACTACACCGAGCAGCCGGGACTGGTCCTGCGCTCGCTGTGGACCGGCGGCGACCGACTCCGCGTCCGCCCGCCCGCCGGGCTGCCCTTCACGGTGCTGAACATGTACGGGCCCACCGAGTGCACCATCGCGGCGACCTGCTCGGTGGTCTCTCCGCGCGGGGACGGCGCCCCGGACATCGGCCACCCGATCACCGGCGCCGAAGCGTACATTCTGGACGGAGACGGAAAGCCGCTCGGCGTAGGGGAGATCGGCGAGCTGTACCTGGGTGGCGCGGTGGTCGGCCGCGGCTACCACCGACAGCCGGGACTGACGGCGGCCCGGTTCGTGGCGGACCCGTTCTCCGCCAGGCCGGGGGCCCGGATGTACCGCACCGGTGATCTGGCCGCCCGCCGGCCGGACGGGGCGATCGACTTCCACGGCCGGGCCGACAGACAGATCGCGTTGCGCGGCTTCCGGGTGGAGCCGGCGGAGGTGGAACGGGTCCTGGTCGCCCAGCCAGGCGTGCGGGAAGCACTGGTACTGAGCGAAGAACTGCCCTCGGGCGGCCGGCGGCTGGTCGCGCACGTCGCGGGCGAGGCCGTCCCGGCCGAACCCGTGCTGCTCGCGGCCGTGTCCGCGGCGCTGCCGGCCCACATGGTGCCCGGCCGGGTGATCGTGCACGACACGCTGCCCAAGACCGCGAACGGCAAGTTCGACCGCGCGAGCCTGAACCAGGAGAACGTCATGACCACTGCCGGCCCGGTGCGGGTGTTGTCGGGAATCTGGTCGGAACTGTTGGGCCGCGAGCAGATCGGGCTGGACGAGGACTTCTTCCAGATCGGCGGCGACTCGGTGCTCAGCGTCGGCCTGGCCGCGCGGGCCGCCCGCGCCGGGGTCTCCATCACCCCGCAGGACGTGCTTCGGCACCCGACCCTGCGCGGCCTGTCCGCCGTGGCGACGACCGTTCAGGCTGAGACGGAGCCGGTGGACGGCACCGTCGAGCTCACCCCGATGATCCGGCAGCTGCTGGACGCGCCGGGCAGTACCGCGGCGGACTTCGTGGTGATCGAAGTGATGGACGTTCCGGCCGGCATCGACGCCGATGCGCTGCGTACCGCCGTGCAACGACTCACCGAGGCGCAGGAACCGCTGCGCTACCGGTTCCACCGCAACAGCCTGGGCTGGCGGATCGAACCCGCCGCCGAGTCCGGGCACGTGTTCGACACCGTGGTGCTGCCGCCGCTGAGCCGGGCCGAGGAGCACGAGATCCTGGAAGCGGACAAGGACGAGCTGCTCGCGGAGATCGACATCCAGCGCGGCCCCCTGCTGCGCGCCCGGTTCTACCAGCGCGGCCCGCAGCGCGGTGGAGTCCTGCTGTTGTTGGTGCACCACTTCGTGCACGACGAGATCTCCGCGGTGCCGATGCTGGAGGACCTGAACGCCGCGCTGAGCGGCCCGCTGGAACCGAGGCCGGCGGCCTGGCGGGCGTGGTCGCGGCACCTGGTCGCCTCGGCCCGGTCCGACGAACTCGCCGGTGAACTGACCTACTGGACCAGCGTGCTGCGCGGCGGCCGGTCCGTCGGCACCGCACCGCTGGCCGCCGTTCCCGGGGCGGATCCGGTCGTGCGGCACAGGACCGTCCGGCTGGGCGACTCCGCCTCGCTGCTGACCTTGCCCGGAGCACCCAGTCGCGAAGCGGCCGTGGCCGCCGTGGCCCGTGCGTGGTCCAGGTGGCGCGGCACGCCGAACGCCTTTCTGTCCACTGTGGGCCATGGTGCCCCGAACACGTTCCGGCCCATGGACCGGTCGAGGTCGGTCGGCTGGTTCACCAACGCCTTCCCGCTGCTGGTGCCGGTGCAGCCCGAGGCCCGGGTGCGGGACGCCTTGCCGGCTGTGGCGGACACGCTGCGGGCCGTGCCCAACGACGGGGTCGGGTACGGGATTCTGCGGCAGCTCAGCCCGGCCACCGAGGCGGTGCAGCGGTTGCGTGCGTTGCCGGAGCCGCAGTTGTTGGTGGAGCACAAGGTGAGCGGGCTGAACCCGTTCCGGGTCGGCGCGGGCCGGATCGGCATGGTCCCCCCGATGATGGCCACCGAGAACCGCGCCCTGCTCTCCGTCATGCCGATCATCGTGGCCACCGCCGTGATCGACGGCGAACTCCAGCTGTACCTCGCGCACCACGGCCGGTTCGACGCGCGGGAGTTGTCGGCCTTCGTCGAGCAGTTGGTGGTCGCGTTCGCCGAACTGGCCGGGCAGCGCTGATGCCCAGGCCCTTCGCGCTGCGTGCCGTCGCGCATTTCCTGCCGGACGACGAACTCCTGGTCGCCGACCTGCCGTTCGCCGATGAGGAGCGGGAGACCGGCCGGAACCTGGGCATCGAACGGGTTCGTGCCGACGACGGGCTGTCCGCGGTGGACCTCGCGGTGCGGGCCGGCGAGCAGGCGCTGACTCAGGCCGGGCTCAACGCCGGAGATCTCGACGCGCTGATCGTGATCGACTCGCGGGTGCCGCGAACGTTGCTGAGTTCCGAGGCCACCCGGGTGCAGGCGATCCTCGGGGCCCGGCGGGCGGTCACCTTCGGCGTCGGCGGCCTGGGGTGCGTCTCGATCGCGCCGGCGCTGCGGGCGTCGCGGGCGTTCCTCGCCGACGAGGAGACCGCCGAGCACGTGCTCGTCGTGCACGGCAGCAAGCCGGCGACTCCGAATCGGTACCGGCATCCGGTGACCGTGAACGGGGACGGCGGTCAGGCCGTGGTGATCGGCCGAACCGGGCCGCTGCGGGTGCTGGACCTCGTGCAGTACAGCAACGGCGAGTACTGGGACCTGTTCGCCGTGGACTTCCGGGACCGGCCGGTGGCCGACTGGCGGGAAGAGTGCGCCGACCCGCCGAAGTACTCGTTCAAGCTGGCGGTGGAGACCCGGAACCGCCTGCGCGAGCTGTACCGGGACCTGTTGGCCCGCAACGGGATGGTGTCCGGCGACGTGCACTGCCACCTCGGCCAGAACCTGTCCGAGGGGTCGCTGCGGTTCACCGCGGAGTCGCTGGACGTGCAGATCGCCAAGGCCTGCACGGACAACCTGCGCCGCTACGGACACCTCGGACCGAACGACATGCTGCTGAACCTGACCGCCGCGATCGACGGCGGCGAACTCGGCGCCGGGCAACGCGCGGTGCTGGTGGGGGCCAGCCCGGTGGCCGCGTGGAGCCTGCTGCTGGTGGAGAACGGGGACAGCGGGGCAACGGAGCACTACCTGTGAGGGAGAGCGGGATGGACGTCCGCGCGGAGCTGACGGAGTTCCTGAGCGAGGCGACGGGGGACCGGATCGAACCCGACGAGGACTACTTCGCCAAGGGCCTGGTGAACTCGCTGTTCGCCCTGGAGCTGGTCACGTTCGTGGAGCGGCGGTTCGGCCTGGTGGTCGAGGTGGAGGACCTCGACCTGGACCACTTCCGCACCATCGACCGGCTGACCGAGTTCGTCCGCGTGAAGACGGCCGCCTGAGATGGGGTTCGATCCGGCCGAGGCGGCGCGGTGGGACCGCGACGGCGGTTTCCCGGTGCACGTGGTGAAACAGCTCGCCGATCGGGACTGGCTCGGCGGATCCCCGCTGGAGCTGGGGGAGTTCTGCGCCGAGGTCGGCGCGGTGTGCAGCTCGCTGCGCGGATTGGTCACGGTGCAGGGCATGGTGTCGGCCGCGCTGTCCCGGTGGGGAACGGCGGACCAGCGGGAGCACTGGCTGCCCCGACTGGCCGCTGGCGAGGAGATCGCCGGCTTCGCGGCCACGGAGTCCGGCGCCGGCACCGACCTGGCCGCGGTCGGCACCACCATCGACGCGGGACCCGGCGGGCTGACGATCAACGGCGAGAAGCGCTGGGTCACCTGCGGACGGATTGCCACCGTCCTGCTGGTGCTCGGTGTGCTGGATGGCAAGCCGGCGACCGTGCTCGTGGAAACCGACCGCGCCGGCGTGTGCCTCGAACCGGTGCACGACCAGCTGGGCATGCGGGCCGCGCACATCGCCGACGTCCGGTTCGACCAGGTTCGGGTACCTCGGGAGAACCTGGTCGCGCCGGCCGGTTTCGGACTGTCCCATGTGGTCGCGACGGCCTTGGACCACGGGCGCTTCACGGTGGCCTGGGGGTGCGTCGGCATGGCCGAGGCGTGTCTCCGGGACGCCGCCGAGCACGCGATGATCCGGGTGCAGGCCGGTGTTCCACTGGCGGATCACCAACTGGTGCGGTCGATGGTGGCCCGCGCCGCGGTGGCGGCCGACAACGCCCGGCTCTCCTGTACGGCGGCCGCGCAGTCCAGAATGGACTGTTCTCCCGACGCCATCGCGCGGACGATCATGGCCAAGTACACCGCGTCCCGGGCCGCGGCGACCGTCAGTGCGGACGCGGTGCAGATCCTCGGCTCGGCCGGTGTCGCCCCGGACAGCCGGGCCGGCCGGTTCTACCGCGACGCCAAGGTGATGCGCATCATCGAGGGCGCCGACCAGGTGGCCGAACTGCACATCGCCGACCACGTGCTGCGCGAGCACCGGAGGAGGACATGACGAACACGGTCAAGTGCCTGGTGTGGGACCTGGACGACACGCTGTGGGACGGTGTGGTGCTGGAAGGCGACGATCCCGATCCGTTCCCGGTCGCCGTGTCCACGCTGCACACCTTGGACCAGCGCGGCATCCTGCACGCGGTGGCCAGCCGGGGCGAACCCGAGATCGCCGCGGCCCATCTGGCCGCACGCGGGCTGGCGGACATGTTCAGCGTGGTGCAGGTCAACTGGGGCGCCAAGTCGGACTCGGTCCGGATGGTGGCCGATGCGCTCAACATCGGCCTGGACACCGTCGCGTTCGTGGACAACGACCCGTTGGAACGGGCCGAGGTGGCGCAGGCGCTGCCGATGGTGCGCTGCTACCCGGCCGCCGAGATCGCCAGGCTGCCCCGGCTCGCCGAGTTCCAACCGGAGTTCGTCACCGCCGAGTCCCGGCAGCGCCGGCACATGTACCGGGTGGAAGCGGCCAGGAAGCAGGCTGAGCAACGGCATTCCGGGCCGTCGGCGGAGTTCCTCGCCTCGCTGGAACTGGAGATGACCGTGCGGCGGGCCGGCGAGGAGGACCTGGTGCGGGCGCACGAACTGACCCTGCGCACGCACCAGCTCAACACCACCGGCTGGACCGCCGATCTGGCCGAGCTGCGCAGGCTGAGCCGGTCGCCGGCCCACGAGGTGCTCGTGGCGAGCCTGCGCGACAGGTTCGGCCCGTACGGCACGATCGGCCTGGCCGTGAGCGAGATCGGCGACGGACGCAGTGTGCTCAAGCTGCTGCTCATGTCGTGCCGGGTGATGTCCCGAGGCGTCGGCGCCCTGCTGCTCAACCACGTCGTCACCCGTGCGCTGGCCGCCGGCCGCCGTCCGATGGCGGAGTTCGTGTCCACTGAGGTGAACCGGATCATGTTGGTGACCCTGCGCTTCGGCGGCTTCGAGGTGACCGACCGGGATGGCGACCGGTTGCTGCTCGGCTACGCCGGGGACCAGCCGCCGGCCCAGCCGGAACACGTGAGGCTGTTGTCGTGAAGGGGGAAGGCATGGACAGGCCGGTCGGCGTGGTCGGCGGTGGCACGATGGGACTCGGTGTGGCGCAGAGTCTGGCCACCGCCGGGCACCCGGTCGTCGTGCTGGATCCGGCGGACCAGGTGCGGGCCACCGGCAGTGATCGGCTGCGGGACGGCCTGCGGCTGGCGAAGCTGCTCGGGCGGTTCAGCGGCGACCATGCCGAGGTGCTGTCCTCGGTGCGGTGGACGGCCGTGGAAAAGGACCTGGACGACGTCCAGTTCGTGGTGGAGTGCGGGCCGGAGCGCATCCCGCTGAAGCAGGAGCTGTTCCGGATGCTGGACGCGGTGTGCCCACCGGACGCCGTTCTCGCCTCGTGCACCTCGGCCATCCCGATCGGGCTGCTCGCCGCCTGCACCGGCCGGCCGGAACTGGTGCTGGGCATGCACTTCATGAACCCTGCCCCGCTCAAACCGGTGGTCGAGGTGGCCCGCACCGAGCAGACCGGGGCGGACACCCTGCGCCGGGCCGACGAGCTGCTGGCCGGCATGGGCAAACGGGGCATCGTGGTGCGCGACGCGCCCGGGTTCGTCTCCAACCGGGTGCTGATGTCCACGATCAACGACGCGGCCACCGTGGTGCAGGAGGGCACCGCCGACCCGGCCACCGTGGACAAGGTCTTCGAGGACTGCTTCGGGCATCGGATGGGGCCGCTGCGGACCGCCGACCTGATCGGGCTGGACACCATCCTCGACACCCTGCACGTGCTGCTGGAGACCACCGGCGACGACCGGTTCACCCCCTGCGAGCTGCTGGTCGGCATGGTCCGGGAGGGCAGGCTCGGCAAGAAGTCCGGCGGCGGCTTCTTCCGGTGACCCGGCCGGCGCGGCCGCGGAAACGGCTTGCCGAAGGGTTGAACCTGTCCCGGTGAGATCGCGTATTCACGCCCGGATTCCTGAAGGGGGTGCGCCGCGGACATGAGCGGGCCGATCACTGTCACTCTGAGCTACCAGGTGCGTCGCGGACGTGCGGGCCAGTTCTCCATGTCGGCCACAGCGCTGCTCGGCATGGCGGCGCGGCAGCCGGGCTACCTGGGCGCCGGGATCCTTGGCACCGTGTCGACCGGCCGCGACTGGCAGATCTTCTACCGTTTCGACGGCGAGAGCTCCCTGGCGGAGTGGGAGCAGTCGAACTCGTACGCCCGGTGGATCGACTACGTCGAGAAGTTCGCCAGCCGTGCCGACGCACGGCGCACGGTCGGCGACGAGATGTGGCCCGTCGACAGCGGGCAGGTCCGACACCAGCAGCGAGGTGCGGCTCCCGCGGGTCGGGCTCGCAGCCGGCGGGAGGCGGCCGCACCCGAGGATGTCCCGGTGGATGCCACGCAGGTGATGGACGCCGCACGGTTGCGGCAGGCCGCCCAACAACGGTCGGGCCAGCATGCGCGACCCCAGGAAGCGGCCCACTCCGAGGCCGCCCCGGTGGATGCCACGCAGGTGATGGACGGCGCGCGGTTGCGGCAGGCCGCCCAACAGCGGTCGGGCCGGTATGAGCGACCGCGGGTCGAGCGGCCTCAGCGGGCGTCGGCCGAATGGGAGCCGGACCAGTGGGACGAGGAGTTCCGGGAGCTGGTCGCCAGGGAGTCGGGCTGGGGCCCGGCGCCGAGCCCGCACGCGCCGGTGCCGCATTCCCAGCCGATAGCCCGAAGTGAAGTGGCCCGGTGGGAGGCGGCCCAACGCGAGGCGGCCCAACGTGAGGCGGCCCAACGTGAAGCGGCGCAGCGCGAGGCCGCTGAGCGTGAGGCGGCCCGGCGTGAGGCGGCTCAGTGGGAAGCGGCCCAATGGGAAGCGGCGCAGCGTGAGATGGCCCAACGGGAGGCGGTCGAGCGCGAGCTGGCCCAGCGTGAGATGGCCCAGCGGGAAGCGGCGCAGCGTGAGGCTGCCCTGCTCGAAGCGGCCCAGCGGGCGGTGGGCAACCGTGAGCCGGTCCACCAGGCGGAACCTCAACGGCAGCAGCCGGACCAGCGGCAGGCCGGCCGTCGCGAGCCGGTCGACCGGGAGCCGAGCCGCCGGTGGTGGGGCCGCAGGCAGCAGCCGGACCAGCCAGAGCCGGACCGTGAACAGGCAGCCCGTGGGGAACAACGGCAGCGTCAGGCCTCGCCGGAGCGAACCCGCGGGTCCGAGCAGCCGTCGTCGGATCCGACCTTGTCCCCGGCGGAGCAGCGGGAGCTGTTCGGTGACCTCGAGATTCCACGGCCCGACGGCGACCCGCTGGCGATGGCACGTAGCCGACGGGAGAGGTGAACAGCGGCGAGCCGCGGGTGAGCCACGCGAAGACCACCACCATGGACGCTGCGTTCGTCCCGGCTGACACAGTGTGGCGAACACGGGGCAGGGCCGCCCGCTCCGGGGAACGGCCGGCCCTGCGCCCACGGCCTCAGCCGGCTGCGAAGCCGGTCAACAGGCGGGACGGGAACGGGGCGGCGCGGGCTTGACCAGCGGAAACGTCGGCATCGGTGTGCCGCCGGGAGCCGGGGCGTCGCCCCGAAGCGGCTTCGTGGTGGGCCGGTGGAAGATCGACTATCGGTCGGCGATCGGCAGGCGCAGCTGGAGTTCGAATCCGCCGTTCGACGTCGGGGCCGCGTGGACGGTGCCACCGAGCAGCGCCGCGCGTTCCCGGAGACCGACGAGTCCGTGCCGCGCGCTGGGCAGCGTGAGCGTCGGCCTGGTGGGCGGCGTGTTCGTGACGGTGACGGTGAGATCGGTGTCGTCGCGTGTGAACTCGACCGTGGCGACACCGCCGGGCGCATGCTTGCGGACGTTGGTCAGGGCTTCCTGGATGGTGCGGTAGATGGTGCGCTGCACCGGCGCGTCCATGCCCTCCGGGGCGTCACCGACCAGCCGGGTCTCGATCCCGCTGCCGTTCACCAGGCGCTCCAGGTCGGACAGGGTCGGCTGGGGGGTGAGCTCGGTCGCGGGAGTTCCGGCGGCCCGGAGCAGGTTCACCATGTGCCGCAGTTCGTCGAGCGTGTCGACGGACAGCCGGCGGATGTTCTCCGCCACGGTCCTGGCCGTCGGATCGATGGTGCTGACCTGGAGCGCGCCCGCCTGCACCGCGATCAGGCTGACCTGGTGCGACACCACGTCGTGCATCTCGCGGGCGAGCTGGTTGCGCTCCTTGGCCAGCACGGCCTGGGCGTCCAGCCGCCGCTCGTGCTCCCGCGCCTGCTCGATGTCCGCCAGCCGCAGCGTCAGCTCGCGATGGGTCCGCACGAACTGGCCGAGGAAGATCGGCGCGGCCGCGGTCATGGTCGCGTAGATCACGCCGAGCACCACGTCGATGCTGAACAGGTCGAAGTCCTGGCCGGGAAAGAGGTAGCCGGTGGCGGCCAGCACGCCGCAACCGGCGAGCAGCCAGCGGTTGGAGCTGCGGGTGGCGACGGTGTACAGGGCGATGAGCGTGGCGATGACCGATCCCGACACGGCCAGTGCCGGCAGCGTCGCCAGGAACACCGGGACCGGCCAGCGCCGGCGGACCAGCAGCGCCAGCACGGCAAGCGCCGCATATGCGGTCTCGTCCCACGCCGGTGCGGCGTTGAGGCCGGCATCGACGGCGGCGACGCCGAGCAGCGACGCCTCGGCGAGCAACCCGAGCATCCGCGACCGGGTCACGGCCGGCGCTCGTCGCAGTCGAGCAGGCCGGCGCGCTGCGCGACCAGGGCCGCCTGCACCCGGCTGCCCACGCCGAGCTTGGTCAGGATGGCGCTGACGTGGTCCTTGACCGTGCCTACGCTGACGTGGATGCGGGCCCCGATGTCGGTGTTGGACAGTCCGTCCGCGATCAGCACGAGCACCGCGCGCTCCCGCTCGGTGAGCTGGCTGACCTGGCCGGCGGCGGCCGAGCCGGCGCCGGAGTCGAGGTAGCCGTCCACGACCGTCCTGGTGACCTTCGGCGAGAGCACGACACCGCCGGCCGCGAGCGTCCGGACGACCTGGGCCAGCTGGTCCGGACCGGTGTCCTTGAGGATGAATCCGGCCGCCCCCGAGCGCAGCGCGGTGGCGATGTACTCGTCGGAGTCGAACGTCGTCAGCATGGCCACCACCGGCGGCCGGCGCAGTCCGCGCAGCTGACGCAGGATCGTCAGCCCGTCCACATCGGGCATCCGGATGTCCAGCAGCACGACGTCGGGCTGGTGCAGGCCGACCTCGCGCACGGCCTGCGCGCCGGTCGCGGTCGCCACCACCTCGATGTCGCCGGCCGCCTCCAGGATGAGCCGGAACCCCGACCGCACCAGCTCCTCGTCGTCGACGACCACCACCCGAATCATGCTCGCATCCTCCCGGACTCGACCCGACTCAGTCTCGCCGCCACCGCGTAAAGCCTCCATCCGGGGCTCGGCAGGGCCGGACCGGTCGACCAGCTGGCGTCAACCAGCCAGGTGGCGGGTGTTACAGGCCGGTCAACCGGTGTCCGACGCGGCCGGCCGCGCGGAGCATGGGCGGCGGGCGGAAGGGAGTCCGATGGACGGCGACGACCAGTGGTGATCAGACGATGAGCGCGTCCGACGTCACGGTCCCCGACGACGTGGCGGATCACGCCAGGCAGGTGGGTCCGCTGGAGTCGCCGTGGATCTGGCTGACGCTCGGCGTGCTGGCCGCGGTGGCCCTGGCGGCCACGGTCTGGTTCCGTCGACGCCGCCGCGCCCGGCGGATCGGGACCGCCGTCGTGGTGTGCTTGTCGCTGTTGGCCGGCATCACCGGCCTGAACAGCTACGTCGGCTACGTCCGCACCAGGCACGATCTGGCCATGCTCCTCGAACGTGGCGGCGGCCCGTTGCGCACCCTCGGGGAGGCCGTCGACAGCGGGGACGAGAGAGGTTCGGCCGACGTCGGCAATCCCGCCGACCCGAACGCACCGACCGTCGACCGGATCGACATCGCCGACCCGGCGCACGCCGTGCCGTCCGGGCGGACGTTCGTCCTGCTGCCGCCGGGCTACGACGCTCCCGCCAACGCCAACCGGCGGTACCCGGTCGTCTACCTCGTGCACGGCTATCCCTACGGCAGCCCCGACGACTGGCTGTCCGCCGGCGATGCCCCGGGCACGTTGCGGGGGCTGTACCAGCACCATGCCCTCTCGCCGACGATCGTCGTCAGCGTCGATCTCACCGCCGGCAACGCCAGCCGCGCCTGGGACGGGCTCGACGTCCCGGGCGGCCCCCAGCTGGAGACCTACCTGGCGCGCACGGTCGTGCCGACCGTAGACCACCGCTACCGCACCAGCGCCGACCGGGACCACCGGGCGCTGGGCGGCATGTCCGGCGGCGGGTTCGCCGCGCTGAACATCGGCCTGCACCACCTCGACGAGTTCGGCGCGCTGCTGATCTCCCTGCCGTACGACACGTTGGACGGCAACGAAGGTCTGCTCGGCGGGAACCGGAACCTGGTCACCGCCAACACTCCTCGGGAGTACCTGCCCACGATGCCGTTCCCGCACAAGGTTTCGGTCATGCTCACCGCCGGCACGGGCGCGCCCACCGACGCCGCGACCGCCAACCGTGTCGCGGCGGCCTTGCAGGCCCGTGGGCAGAACGTCGTCGTGCGCATGGAACGTGGGTTCAACCACACCTGGCACACCGCCCGCGCGAGCCTGCCGTACCTGCTCACCTTCGCCGGCCGCATGTTCGACCAGGCATCGCCGCGGTGACCGGTGGCAGGCGGATGAACGGGCGGCCGACGCCATCCACCCTCAGGTCGGGATCTCGTCGTCGCTGACCACGACGGAGTAGGTCCGCTCGATCGTCCCCGACGGCGCGATCACCAGGGGCCGCTCGAATGCGAAAGCCACCCCGACGGCCGGGTACTCGGCCATCCGCACGAACCAGCGGTCGTCACGGGCGAGGCCGCTGAAGGTCAACGCGTATCGACCGCCGGCGGCCGTGCCGCTGACGGTGAGCTCGGGCCAGGCCGATCCGTTGATCTCACGTTCATCGCGCAGTGGGCCCGCCGCGAGCACCGGATCGGTGGTCGGCGGCAGGCGCCAGAAGAAGCCGCCGTAACCGGCGCCGTCGCCGCGTCCGTTGACGGCGGGGCTGCGGAGGGCGACGGCGGCCTCGCCCGGGTTGGTCAGCTGCGTGCCGATGGTGAGCCGCCAGCCGCGGGCGGTCGCGTCGGCCCGGACGGTGCGCCGCTCGACCAGCAATGTGTTGCCATGAGGTCCCTTCCAGGCCAGTTCGTGGCCCAGCGCACCGGAAGTCCGTTCCCACCAGCGGAGGTGCTCGATGCGTCCGTGGTCGGGCAGTTCCACGTAACCCCGCCCGTGCACATAGGTGCGCCCGCCCCACAGATTGGCGCCGGCCACGTCGGGCACGGCCAGGCTG
Organism: Kutzneria kofuensis; assembly: GCF_014203355.1. Classification (NCBI taxonomy): domain Bacteria; kingdom Bacillati; phylum Actinomycetota; class Actinomycetes; order Pseudonocardiales; family Pseudonocardiaceae; genus Kutzneria; species Kutzneria kofuensis. The sequence continues at coordinate 55,655 of NZ_JACHIR010000004.1, read as the reverse complement.
ACGCCCAGGTGCCAGCGATGGTCGGCGGGCAGCAGGTCGGTGACCACGGTGCCGGCGGCGGTGCGGATCGGATGCAGGTACGGCCTGGGCGCCAGGGTCGGATCGACCTGGGGCTCGATGACGTACTCGGCCACGGCCGAATCCCCGACACGCAGGACGACGGGGGTCATGGCGTGGTCACCCGCAGGACCGGCTCGCCTTGCGCGTCGCCGGCCGGGTCGCCGATCAGTGCGGTGAAGTCGCGGGTCCGCACCAGCACTCCGTCGGCTGTTCGCCGAGCGGAGCAGGGGAGCGGTCGAGCCTCGGTCACGTCGGCGGCCGGCCCGTAGCGCACGACGAAGACCGCGAGGTCCGCCGGTGCGTCCGCGATCCGGTCGGCGAGCACCAGGTTGGTGAGGGCGACGCGCCGCCAGCCGGCGTCCGGATTGCCGTAGCCACGCGGGTCGTCGGTCAGGTCGAACGCGACCTGTTCCTGGGTGAGTCCAATGGTCTGTGGGCTGTTGACGTGGGCCCGGCCGGCCGGCGGATTGATCACCCGCAGCCCGGAACCCGCGGTGACGGCCATGCCGCCGGCCACCAGCGCGCCGGTGGTCGTCAGCACCTGGTCGGGGCGTCCGAGGTCGAACGGCACTCCGCCGGGTTCGACCACCTCGACGATCTTGCGCTGTCGAGCGCCCTCGGCGGTCGCATAGGGCAGTCCGGCCAGGAACGTCACCTCGGTGTCGGCGGGCAGCGCCGTGCGGTCGAGAACGGTCACCACGTGCAGACCGCTGCCGTCGGACACGAACAGCTGTTGCACGGCAAGCATGACTTGGTCCCTGGTGACCACCGCCTTGGTCACCAGCTTGGCCCCCAGTCGGTCGCCGGTGCACTCACGGGTGCGCATCGGTCCGAGCGGGCGGGTGAGCAGCACGCGCTGGCCGTCCGGGTACCGTACGAGTGGCCCGATGCCGTGCTGATGGTCCACAATGGACTCGATTACGGCGGTGTCACCCGCGTCGATCAGGTACGGCGTCAACTGGTCGGTCAGCGACACCGAGGTCCGGCCCTGACGCAGCGAATGTCGCGTGTGCACGACGGCGTCCGTCGCGCCGCGATGCCACCGGTGGTCGTCCAGCCAGAACCACACCGTCGCGAAGGCGAAATGTCCACTCGGGACACCGGCGGTGGTCGCGCAGTAGTACGCGACCCTTCGGTCGCCGAGGTAGCGGCCGATGTCCGCGCCGATCCTGGTGCTGAACAGGCGCAGCCCGAGCATCCCCTCGCAGCCGCAATGCTGTTCGCTGTAACGGGGCCCGCCGAAGTCGAAGCCTCGGCTGGACAGTCGGCCCTGAAGATACCGGGCGATCTCGTCACCGTCGTCGAGGAAGCACTGCTCGCCGCTGACCTGGAACGCCCGGGCCAGGAACGTCAGCGAGATCGGAAGGTAGTTCTGGTCGTGTCCGGCGCCGTGCTCGGCCGGCAGCCGCAGGCCCCGGTCGACCAGCCGCGACGACCGGATCTCGGTGTCGTACCAGGACATCGCCTCGGCAATGATCCGGTCGCCGTCCTGGGCGCCGGACCGTGCACGCAGGTGTCGGCCGAGCGTCAGCCCGCCCACCACCGCGCCGATGGCCTGGTTGGCGGTCTGCTGCGGATTGAACAGGCTCGCCTCGGTCAGCCACCGCCAGAATCCGACCGCCACTTCGGTCAGCTCGGCGTACTGCTGGTCGGTCAGCAGTGCCCGCCCGAGATCGAGCACGTTGACGGCGTGCAGCAGGGCCCACACGGTGCTCGGCCAGTCGCCGAACGGATGTTCCCCGGCGGCGGGCAGATAGCGGACGTAGGGCAGGCCGCTGTCCCGCACCCGCAGGAACGGCTCCCCCGGGTTGTCGGTGCGGAACACCCGGTGGGCCAGGAAGAAGTCGACACCGCGACGGGCGGCGCCCACCAGTTCGGCGTCCCGGCGGTCGTCCCGGTGCCAGGCCAGGCAGAACAGCGACACGACGCCGAGGGTCATGTCGCCGATGTCGTCATCGGCCGACGGGTCTTCCAGGTTGCCGTCCGGTCGCTGGCCGACGATGGCCTTCGTGACGGCGTCGGCCAGCACCGTGCGCAGGGTGTCGGGATCGTCGGGCAGGTCGTGCAGACTCGCGTGCTGGCTCGGCAGGTACACCGGGGTCATGGGCACTCCTCGGTCGCCCAGGGCAGGTCCAGTTCGGAGAACGGCACGCCACGTTCGCCGGCCGCCACCACGGCGTCTTCGATGCCGGGAATGGTGCGCCGCGTAGGGGTGATCCGGAGATGGCGCGCCGGTATGGGCTTGACAGCGGGGCCGGCGACGATCGCGGCCAGCACGGCGGTGAACGATCGGGTGTCGCGCAGCGGGCTGCACAACACGTCGCCGGCCGGGTCCTCGGACAGGTTCGCGATCAGATCGTCGATCAGCGCGACCCGATCGCCCGCCAGCTCCTCGACACGACCGCCGACCTCGATCCGCGCGCGGTCCTCGGTGTACCACACGGTCGCCTGGCCCTCAGCGCCGAACACCCGCACGTACGGCTCGAACTCGCGCTCGGCACACAACGTCACAGCCGCGGTGACCGGCGCTGCGCCGTCCGGCTCGATCCGCGCGCTGATCGTGTCGTCACCTTCGATCGGATAGGCGTGGTACGCCTCCGCGCGCACCCGCACCGACCCGTTCGATTGTGGTGCGGCCAGGCGCAGCGCGAGTGCGACGCCGTGAGCGAACGGGTTGATGAGCGCGCCGTCGGCCACCACGACACCGGCGACCGTGCGGCGGCCCGCCCAGTCCGAACGGGTGTAGTAGTCCGTGTCCCGACTCCAGCAGCCGACGACGCTCACCCGACTCAACTCGCCGAACTCGCCGGATTGGTTGCGGCGCAACAACTCCCGCACCACCGCGGAGCCGAATGCCTGAAATCCCACCTGGCAGTGCCGGCGCGTCCGCTCGGCGACGGCCAGCAGGCGGTCGTGATCGGCGAGGCTGGTCACCGGCGGCTTCTCCAGCAGGACGTGCGCTCCGAGCAGCATGGCCCGTTCGGCGAGGTGCAGGTGCGTGTGGGCGGGGGAGGTGATGACCACGATGTCGGGACGCACCCGTTCGAGCAGGCGGACCGCGTTCGTGTCGAACACGCTGCCTGCCACCAGGTCCGCGTCCGCGCCGACGGGCTCGCGCACGTCGGCCACCCCACACAGGACCAGCCGCCCGGCCCGGTCGCGGTCGAGTAGACCGTCCAGGTGCACCCGCCCGTGGCCGTGCATGCCGATCAGGGCCACCCTGGGCACGACGAGATCCGCCACCTCAGCTCGCCACCAGACACTCGGCCAGCCGCACCGCGCCGACGACCGGATCGACCGTCAACCGGTGCACGGTGCTCACCGGGGCGACCGCCGCCAGCTTGCGGGCGAAGGCGTCGAACAGGCTGGGCTGGTTGAGGATCACCCCGCCGGCCACCACGACGTCGTCCACGTCGACGTCCCGGCCGGCCATGCCGGTGACGAGCGAGGCAAGCGCGTCGGCCGCGTCGTCGACTACGGCACGGGCGAGCGCGGAACCTCCGTGCAGGGCTTCGAACACCAGCTCGGCGCGGCGGCCCCAGCTGGCGGCCCCGGCCTCGCCGGCCATCGCCTCCGGCAGATCGGCCACTTCGCCCACGCCGTAGGAGCCCATCAGCGCGGTCGCGAGGAGATCCGGCGGCTCACCCCGGTCCCGGGCGGCCATGCTGGCCCGCACCGCCTCCCGGAGGAGCCCCGGCGCGCTGCCCTCGTCGCCGATCAGCCAACCCCAGCCGCCCATGAAAACCGGCTCGCCCCGGCGGTCGCGGGCGACGGCCACCGAGCCGGTGCCGGCCACCACGCCCACTCCGGCCGCCAGGCCGCATGCCGGCACCAGCAGCTCGGCATCGTTGCGCACCAGGCACTTCGCGGCGGGCAGCCGACGCACCAGCTCGGTGGCCAGGGCGTCACACGCCCGCGAGCTGTCGCAACCATGGGCGCCTACGGCGACCGCGTCCACGGCGGCGTCGGGCAGGGTGGTGGCGATCAGGTCGGTGAGGAACGCGGCCGCCGACGCGGCGTCGGCCGGCCGCCAGCCCTCGCTCGATACGACGCGGTCGGCCAGCACCTGGCCGCCGCGGACGGCGCGCAGGTGTGTCTTGGTGCCGCCGACGTCGATTCCGACCCGAACGCCGGAGAACAGGTCCGGCACGCGGGTTCCTTTCCGGAAGTGGTCGGGCTCGCGCGGCGCGTGGGAACCGCACTGCCTCATGATTGATGCTCGCGTTCGGAGGGAACGCGGAAAGCGGCTGGGACCCGCTCCGTTCGTTAAGCAGTCAACTTACTAACGGGGTCGCCTGTCAAGAGGTACGGTGCGAACTGTTAGCGGTCGGCACGAGGATGAAGGTGGGTGTCGGCACGGTGAGCCTGTCGGCCAGTGCTCAGGCGGTTTTCATCGCGCTCTCCGCGCGGGCGAAGGCTACTCGTCCACAATTGGCCGTCGACTGCGGGCTGTCCAAGCCTACGGTTTCCGCGGCGGTGTCCGAATTGGAGGGCATCGAATTAATCGAACGCAATGGTGCGGCGCACGGAACAATTGGTCGTACGGCCGCGGTGTACCGGCTCGGTCCGGCCGCCGGGTACGTGCTCGCCGTGGACCACGGCTCCACTCAGGTCTCGTTCCGGGCGGTCGCCCTCGACGGGCGCCTGCTCGACGAGGCGCACACCGGAACCCCGTCCGAAGCGCGGGCGATGGTCCGGGCGGCACTGCGCAGACGTCGCCGTAGCGGCCCGTTGCGCGCGGTTGTGGTCGCGGTGTCCGATGTGGTGACGCCCGCCGGGCGGGTCGGCGACCCGGCCGTGGACGAACGGGTGCGGGCCGCGGTCGACGGGCTCGGGCTGCCGGCGGCCGCGCCCGTCCTGACCGAGAACAACGTCAACTGTGCGGCCATCGCCGAGCTGCGCGAGGGGGCGGCCGGTAGCCGGGACACCTTCGTCTACCTCCAGGTCGGCGTCGGCATCGGGGCCGGGATCGTGGTCAACGGTCGGTTGGTGCGCGGCGAGAACGGGGCCGCGGGCGAACTCGCGCGGCTGGCGTATCCGTGGGCGGACGACCGGCCGGCCGGCCATGAGGCGTTGGAAGCCCGGCTCGGATCCCCGGGCCTGCTGCGCCGGGTGCGGGCACGCTGGTCCACCGCGGACGGACCGCTGCCGCGGGACGCGGCCGCCCTGTTCGCGCTGGCCGAGCGGGGGCATTCGACCGCCGCCGGCCTGGTCCGGGAGCACTCGCTGGAAGTGGGCAAGCTGGCCGCGTCGCTGAGCGCCGTGCTCGATCCCGGCCTGGTCGTCCTGGGCGGCGGCGTGGGAGCCAACCCGCTGCTCACGCCGGGAGTCGTCGAAACGCTGGCCGGATTGAGCTGGCCCACCGAGGTGGTCGTCAGCAGGCTGGGGGACCGGGCCACGGTGCTCGGCGCCGCGCGGCTGGCCCGGGAGCAGGGGGTGCGACGGGCCGTTGTCGCGCTCTAATCGTCTAGGTCACTTACCGTTGACAGCCGAACCGGGACGCCCCTACCGTCTTGGAAAGCGCATTCCAGATCCCTGGGACGGACTGGGCACGGCGCCGCGTGGGAACAGAACACACTGTCCACTCCGGGCGGAGGAGTCGCGTCGCGACCCCTCGCCCGAACGGCAAGCAGCACCGACGTCCCAGGAGTGTCACCCATGTCGGAGAACACGGTCGCCGCCCCGGCCGTCGTGCCCGTGCCGCCACCGCCGCCCGAACCGGTCCGGGTGAACAGGCGCAAGCGGCACAAGCACAATCTCGCCGGCTACGGCTTCATCGCGCCCTGGCTGGTCGGCATCTTCGGCTTCACGCTGATCCCGATGGTGTACTCGCTGTACCTGTCGTTGACCAAGTTCAACCTGCTCACCGCTCCACAGTGGACAGGTATCGACAACTACCTGAACCTCCTGCACGACCAGCGTTATCTGCAGGCGGTCAAGGTCACCCTGATCTACGTGGTGACGTCCGTGCCGCTGAAGCTGGCGCTGGCGCTGCTGGTCGCGGTCGCGCTCAATCGCGGGTTGACGGCGCTGGGCTTCTACCGGTCCGTGTTCTACCTGCCGTCGCTGCTCGGCGCGAGCGTCGCGGTCTCGGTGATGTGGCGGCAGATCTTCTCCCAGCAGGGGCTGCTCAACGAGTTCCTGAGCTGGTTCGGGGTCCGGGGCGCGGACTGGATCGGCGACCCGAGGTACGCGCTGTGGACGCTGGTGTTGCTGTCCGGCTGGCAGTTCGGCACGCCGATGCTGATCTTCCTGGCCGGCCTCAAGCAACTGCCGCAGGACCTCTACGAGGCCGCGGCGCTGGACGGCGCCGGCCGGGTGCGGGTCTTCTTCACGATCACCCTCCCGCTGTTGTCCCCGATGGTGTTCTTCAACCTGGTGCTGGAGACGATCAACGCCTTCCAGACCTTCACGCCGGCCTTCGTGGTGTCCAGCGGCACCGGCGGCCCGATCGACTCGACGCTGCTCTACACGCTCTACCTGTACCTCAAGGGCTTCGGCAGCCTGCAGATGGGCTACGCCTCGGCGATGGCATGGGTGCTGTTCCTGGTGATCGGCGCGTTCACCGCCGTCTACTTCTGGTCCGCGCGCCGCTGGGTCAACTACGCCGAGTGAGAGGAGACGCCGTGATGACGGCCCCTGCCCCGTCCCGGCCCGGCCGGCGCCGAGTCCGGTTCCACTGGCGCGCCCACACCGTGCTGCTGGTGACCCTGGTCGTGATGATCTACCCGCTGGTGTGGCTGGTCGGCGCGTCGTTCAAGCCGGAGAACCAGATCTTCACCACGGTCAACCCGCTGCCGTTCCAGTTCACCTTCGGCAACTACGTCAGCGGGTGGACCGCCACCGGCACCTCGTTCACCGTGTACCTGGCCAACTCGGTGACGGTCTCGGTGTGCGTGGTGGTGGGCAACCTGATCTCGTGCTCGCTGGCCGCCTACGCGTTCGCGCGGCTGGACTTCGCGCTGCGCAGGATGTGGTTCGGGCTGATGCTGGGCACGCTCATGCTGCCGTTCCAGGCCACGCTCATCCCGCAGTACACGATCTTCTACCGGCTGAACTGGATCAACACGTTCCTGCCGCTGGTGGTGCCGTACTTCCTGGCCTACGACGCGTTCTTCATCTTCCTGATGGTGCAGTTCATCCGCGGCATCCCGCGCGAGCTGGACGAGGCGGCCGCGCTGGACGGCGCCGGCCACGTGCGGGTGTTCTTCACCATCATCGTGCCGCTGCTGCGGCCGGCGCTGATCACGACCGGCGTGCTGACCTTCATCTGGACGTTCAACGACTTCCTGCGCCAGCTGGTCTACCTGTCCGACAACAGCCGCTACACCGTGCCGCTCGGGCTGAACTCGTTCATCGACAAGGCCAGCGGGTCCAGCTACGGCGGCATGCTCGCGATGTCCGTCGTCACCCTCGTGCCCACCATCGCGGTCTTCCTGATCTCGCAGCGGCGCCTCGTCGACGGCGTCGCCAACACCGGGATCAAGTGATCACGCGCCGCGTTCGGCGCAGCCCAGCACAGAAGGAGAGCAGCCATGCCCGACAACCTGTCCAGGAGAGGGTTCCTCGGCCTCGCGGCCGGCGGCGTCGCGGCGACCGCGCTGACCGGCTGCGGCTTCGCGCCTCCCAGCAGCAGCTCGTCGTCGAACAACTCGCTGACGTTCCGCTGGTGGGGTGGTGACGCCCGGAACAAGGCGTACCAGGCGGCGCTGCAGCTGTTCACGAAGAAGACCGGCATTTCGGTCACGACCCAGTACTCCGGCTACGACGGCTACTTCGACAAGCTCAACACCGAGTTCGCCGGCGGCAACCCGCCCGACATCTTCCAGATGGACACCGCGCTGGTGAGCACCTACGCGGCCAAGGGCGTGCTGACCGACCTGTCCGCCTACATCCCCGGCACCATCCACCTGGACACGCTCTACCCGGCCGTGCGGGCGGCGGGGACGGTCGACGGCAAGCCCTACGGCGTGCCGTCGGGCTCCGGCTACGCCCCCGTCCTCTACGACAAGACCGTGCTGGACCAGCTGAAGATCACGCCGCCGTCCGACGGCTGGACCTGGGACGACTTCGCGACCGTCACCGCCGAGATCTCCAAGGCGCTGGGGTCGGGCAAGTACGGGGCGCTGGACTCGTCCTTCGACGACTCCGGCGCGCTGCAGCCCTGGCTGCGCCAGCGCGGCAAGGACCTCTACACCGCCACCGGGGAGATCGGCTTCGGCGTCGACGAGCTGGCCGAGTGGTTCACCTACTGGGCCGGGCTGCGCCGCAGCGGCGCCGTCACGCCGCCGGACCTGCTGGCCAACGCCGGCGAGGCCAGCGGGACCCACCCGCTGATCGCCGGCCAGATCGTGATGACGACCGGGTGGGGACTGGCCCAGATGCAGCCGCTGACCCAGCACACCCTGGACATCGTGGTGGTGCCCCGGGGCAAGGACGGCAAGACCGGCCAGGCGCTCAGCGGCGGCGTGCTGCTGTGCATCCCGGCGAAGAGCCGCAACCCGGACGGCGCGGCCAAGCTGATCGACCTGTTCGTCAGCGACGCCGACGCCATCAAGGACATGGGCATCCAGCGCGGCTTCCCGCCGTCGGACAAGGCGCTGAACATCCTGATGCCGTCCCTGAACGCCGCCGACAAGCGGGACGTCACCTACGGCCAGTACGTGGCCCAGCAGGTGGCCAAGGAGGGGCTGCCGGCCGCGCCGACGGCGCCGCCGGGCTACCAGGACGTCAAGACGGCGCTGGACGCCGCCGCCAAGCAGATCGCCTTCGGCAAGCTGTCCATCGCCGACGGCGTCAGCCAGTTCTTCACCACCGCCAAGTCCGCGCTGGCCAGCGCCAAGTAGCCGAGGACGACATGCGGATCACCGGTGTGCGGGACACGGATCTGTTCGTCGGGCCGGCGGCGGCGCCGCGCCAGGTCGTGCGGGTGACCCTCGCCGGCCCGCGGCCGGCGCCGCTGCTGGTCAGGCTGGCCGGTCCGCTGGTCCGCACGCCGGAGCCGGCGGTCGTGCCGAGCGGAGACGGCGAGGTCGTGGTGGAGGTCGGCGTCGTGTTCGGCGCGCCGACCTCGCCCGGCGTGGCCTATCCGGCGACCGTGCTCGTCGAGCGGCCCGACGACGGAATCCGGGTGTCCGTTTCGGACACGGCCGTGACCGCCGCGGAGACCGGCTGGACCATGTGGATGGTCTCGCACTTCCACTACGACCCGGTGTGGTGGAACACCCAGGCCGGCTTCACCGACACCTGGCTGGACCTGCCCGGCGCGCAGGAGAAGCGGATGCCGTTCCAGCTCTCCGCGTTCGACCTGGTGCGGGCCCACCTGGACGCCGCCCGCCGGGACGAGGACTACCGGTTCGTGCTGGCCGAGGTCGACTACCTCAAGCCGCACTGGGACGCGTTCCCCGAGGACCGCCGCGACCTGCGCGAGTTCGTCCGGGGCGGCCGCGTCGAACTGGTCGGCGGCAACTACAACGAGGCCAACACCAACCTCACCCACCCCGAGTCGACCATCCGCAACGCCGTCCACGGCGTGGGTTACCAGCGGGACGTGCTCGGCGGCGACCCCCGGTCGGCGTGGATGCTGGACGTGTTCGGGCACGATCCGGCGTATCCGGGGCTGATGGCCGACGCGGGGCTCGATTCCAGTGTCTGGGCGCGCGGGCCGTGGCACCACGTCGGCGCGAAGCGGCACACCGGCGACATCACCCGGATGCAGTTCCCGTCCGAGTTCGAGTGGATCGCACCCACCGGGCGCGGCCTGCTCACCGCCTACCTCGCCGACCACTACGTCGCCGGCTGGGACATCGAGCGAAAGTCCACTGTGGACGAGGCGATGGCCGAGGCGTACCGGCAGTTCAGCTCGCTGCGTCAGGTGGCGGCGACCCGCAACGTGCTGCTGCCGGTCGGCCACGACCACAACGTCCCGTCCCGGTTCTGCACGCAGATCCACCGCGAGTGGAACGCGAGATACGTGTGGCCCAGGTTCGTGGTGGGCCTGCCCCGCGAGTTCTTCGCCGCGGTGCGCGCCGACGCCGCCGAGCGCTCGATCGTGTTCTCGCCGCAGACCCGGGACATGAACCCGGTCTACACCGGCAAGGACGTCTCCTATGTGGACACCAAGCAGGCGCAGCGCGCCGCCGAGGTGTCCGTGCTGGACGGTGAGCGGGTGGCGACGCTCGCCTCGCTGCTCGGCGCCCGCTTTCCCGCCGAGGCCCTGGACAAGGCCTGGCGGCAGCTCGTGTACGGCGCGCACCACGACGCGATCACGGGCACCGAGTCCGACCAGGTCTACCTGGACCTGGTCGCCGGCTGGCGGGAGGCCGACGAGTTGGGCCGCGAGGTGCTCACCGGCGCCGTCGACCACCTGGCGTCGCGGGTGGACACCGCGGGTCCGGGCCTGGCGGTGATCGCGGTCAACACCCTGTCCTTCGCCAGGGACGCAGTGGTGTCGGTGACCCTGCGCGATCTGCCGCCCCGCGCCCGTGGCGTCGAAATCGTCGATCCGCACGGGGAATCCGTGCCAGCCGCGACGGACGGGGTCCAACGGCGACCGGACGGCACCCTGGCCGAAGTCAGCCTGTCCTTTCTCGCCCGGCAGGTGCCCGCCTGCGGATACCGCGTGTACCGAGCGGTGGAAGCCGACACCGTGCCTCAGGCCTGGTCCGCCGAAGCGGCACAACGGCCGATCGAGAACGACTCCTTCCTGGTCGAGGCCGATCCCGTCCGGGGCGGCGCGCTGTCCCGGGTGCACGACCGGCGGAGTGGCCGGGAGCTCGTGCGAGACGGCGGCTTGGCCGCGGAGCTGGTGTTGCAGTCCGAGCATGCGCAGCACCCGGTGTGGGAGGAGGGGCCGTGGCATCTGCTGCCGGCCGGGCCCGGCCGGGGCAGCGGCGAGGCGCCGGCCGAGGTTCGCGTGGAGACGAGCCCGCTGGGCGAGCGGATCGTCAGCAGCACGACGCTCGACGGGCTGCGGATCACCCAGCACACCGTGCTCTGGCACGGATTGTCCAGAGTGGACATCCGGTGCTTCGTGGACGGCTCCGTCGGGCAGGACCACCTGCTGCGCGCGAGATTCGCCTTGGACCTGCCCGGCACGCTGCCGGTGGCGGAGGTCGGTTTCGCGGCGGTGGGGCGGTCCTTCGGCTTCCCCGACGTGGATGCCGCCGAGCATCTCTGGACGCTGGACAGCCCCGCGCACACCTGGGCCGGGCTGTCGAGTCCGGTTCGGCTGCGGCTGCGACACCAGGACGGCCGCGTCGGGGACCACTGCGTCGGAGTGGCCGAGGTGGTGGCCGCCGAGGACGAGCGTCTGGTGCGCGAGTTGCTCGTGGCGTTGGTGGCGAAGGGAGTGACCGCGACGCGCACACTGCCGGAAGGGCCGCGGTACGGCTCGCTGGATGTCGACTCGAATCTGCCCGATGTGCGCATCGCCGTGGCCGGCACCGTGTTCGCCGACGAGGTGCTGGCCGGGGCGGGCGACCCGTACCGGCGGGCGCTGGACCGGCACGGTCGGGTTTTCGTGCCGGCGCTACGGACTCGACAAGAGGTGTGGACACCCGACGCGGATCTTCGCGGGCCCCGGGACCTGCCAATGCTGATCGTCGCCGGTCACGATCTCGACGCGCTGATCGCCGACCTCGCCGACGCACGGGTGGAGGTCGACGTGCCCGGCGGCCTGGCGGGGACGTCCGAGCCGGCCGTGGACCACTCCGTCGCCGTGGTGAACCGCGGCACGCCCGGATTCGTCGTCGCTCCCGACGGCACGCTGCACGTCTCGCTGATGCGGTCGTGCAGCGGCTGGCCGTGCGGGGTGTGGATCGACGGCGAACGCCGTACCGCCCCGGATGGTTCCAGCTTCGCCTGGCAGCACTGGTCGCACACCTTCGACCTGAGCCTGGTGTCCGGCGCCGGCGACTGGCGGCAGGCCGGCTTCACCCGAGCCGGACAGGACGTCAACCACCCGGTGCGCGCGCTTCAGGTGCCCAGCGCACCCGGCGCCCTGCCGCCGGAGCTCAGCCTCATCACGGTGTCGCCGGCCGAGGTGCTGCTCACCGCGGTCAAACCGGCCGGCAATCCGCTCGCCTCCGGGGCCGCGGCCGAGGGGTCCCCGGCCGACGGGATCACCGTGCGGATCTACGAGACCACCGGCACACCGGTGACCGCCACGGTCGGCCTGCACGGCGGGTTGACGACCGCTTGTCGGACGGATGTGTTGGAGGAGAAGAACATCGAGCCACTCACCGTCCACAGTGGCCAGGCGCGGGTCGGGCTGGCCGCGGCGGACGTGGCCACCGTGCGCCTCAAGCCGTCCGCCGTGTCGGCCCACTCCGGTGCCCGGCTGGCTCGCGGCCAGGAGCCGGTGCAGCCGGTGTTCACCCGTTACTGGCGGCACAACGCCGGACCGGCGCCGCTCGGCAACCTCCCGGTGAGCGTGCACGTCAGCCCGGCGCGCCTGCACCTCGACGTCGGCGCGACGGCCGAGGTACGGGTCACGGTCAGCTGTAGCGGACGCCCCGCATCCGGTGCCGTCGAACTCTCGATGCCACCCGGGCTCGTCGCCGAATCGCCGGACGGCCTGGCCTACGATCTGACCCCCGACGGGTTCGCCGCGTTCAGGTTGACGGTGCGCGGCACGCTGCCGGGGCGTCGCCTGCTCGCCGTCCGCATCCGGGACGATCTCGGCCAAGTCCTCGAGGACACCAGCGAGGTCGTCGTCGGTGAACCGCCCGCGGACGACAGCCTCGTGTCCCTGCTGCTGGGCGCGGACGGGCTGGAACTGGTCGCCGGGCACGTCGTGGAACTACCGGTGTCGCTGCGCAACCATGCCCAGAGCGAGATCCGGGGCGAGGCCACGCTGATCAGCCCGCACGGGACCTGGTCCGACGACGTGCGCATCGACCCGCGCACCCAGCCGTTCACGATCGCCGCCGGTGGCACGGCCTCGATCTCCTTCAGCGCCCGGGCGGCGGCCACGGCGCGAGTCGGCTCGCACTGGTGGGCTTTGGTGCGAGTCGCCTGCCACGGCCGGCTGTACTACACGCCGGCGGTAGCCGTTCACGTGGTGCGGTGACAGCAGCACCGGCCGATCCCGTTACCTTTTCCGGCCGGCTCGCGTCATACGGGCATGCTGACGAACATCATGTTTGTGACCGTGTATGTCACCGATCAGGACCGCGCGCTGAAGTTCTACACGGAAGGGCTCGGCCTGGAGAAGCGCATCGACTATTCGGGGCCCGACGGGCGCTTCCTGACCGTCCGCGCCGGCGGCAGTCCCGTCGAGATCATCCTGTGGTCGCACGCACCCGGCGCGGGCCAGCCGGTCGAGGCGCGCCCGGGGGCCACGCCCGGTCCGCTCATCCTCGAGTCGGACGACCTGCGGAGGGACTTCGAGGTGCTGCGCGAACGAGGCGTGACCTTCGTCCAGCCCGAACCGGAGGACTATCCGTTCGGCGTGCGCATCGAGGCGCTGGACCCGGACGGCAACCGCATCTCGCTGCGCCAGCAGCGCCGCCGGTGACCGGGCAGTGTGCGAGGAGGGTGACACGATGACCGACACCGGCCGGTCGGACCTGGTGGCTGAGGCGTTCGAGGCCCACCGCGACCGGCTGCGTGCCGTCGCCTACCGCGTGCTCGGATCGCACGCCGATGCCGAGGACGTGGTGCAGGAGGCGTGGTTGCGGCTGTCCCGGCAGGACACGGCGACCATCGAGAACCTGGCCGGCTGGCTGACCACGGTGGTCGGCCGGCTCAGCCTGGACGTCCTGTGGTCGCGGCAGACCCGCCCCGAGGCCTCCGTCGGCGACGGGCTGCCCGAGTTCGTCGTGACGGTCGACGACCCGGCGCCGGAGGACGAGGCGGCGCTCGCCGACTCGGTCGGGCTGGCGCTCCTGGTCGTCCTCGACTCGCTCGGGCCGAGCGAGCGGCTGGCGTTCGTGCTGCACGACCTGTTCGCGGTGCCCTTCGACGAGATCGGCCAGATCCTCGGCAAGTCCACCGCCGCGACCAAGATGCTCGCCAGCCGGGCCCGCAGGAAGGTCCGGGAGACCAGGCGACCGGCGGCCCTACGCGAGGAGCGCGAGGTGGTCCAGGCGTTCCTCGCGGCGGCTCGCGGTGGCGACTTCGAGGGCCTGCTGCGGGTGCTGGACCCCGAGGTGCGGCTGACCGTCGACACGGCCGACGGCGTGGTCGTCACGCTCGGTGCGACCAAGGTGGCCGCCGGGGCGCAACTGGCTGCCGGCGCTGCCGCGCGAGGGCGAGCGGTGCTGGTCGACGGTCGTCCCGGGATCGTCTCCTGGCGGGAGGACGGTTCCCCGCTCTCGGTCGTCTCGTTCACCGTCGTGGACGGCCGCGTAGCCGGCATCGCGATCCTGACCGATCCGGTCCGGCTCGGGTCGATGGACCTGCCGAGCCCGGCGTGAGCGGCCGGGTGTCCCGCCGACGTCGTGCCGACGGGACACCCGGACCGGTCAGCCGATGGCGATGCTGAAGATGTGCATCGCCGCCGTGCCGCTGACCGCGCCGTCGCTGATGTCCGGCAGGGTCACGTACCGCACGGTCTTGCCGGCCTGCAGCGGTATCGGGGCGTAGTACAGGCTCACCTGCTGGTTCGTCCGCCCGCTGCCGTTGTTGAGGTACGGCACCGTGACGACGATGTCGCCACCGGTCGCCGCGTTGGCCCACCAGTCCGCGAAGCTGACGGTGTGGGACTCGGTGGTGCCGTCGGTGTAGGTCACCGTCGCGGTCCCGGTCGGGCTGCCGTAGTCACCGGCGCCGATCAGGCCGAGCGTGTGGCCGGAGCCGGAGATCGCGATGGTCTGCCCGCCGGCCACCCCGCCGGCGACGACGTTGTCCTGGGTGCCGGGTTGGGCGTCCGGCCAGGTGAACGTCAAGCCGTCATGGGTGAACGTCGCCCCCGGGGTGAGGCTGGGCGTGGCGTTGGCCAGGGCCTGGGCCGAGAAGCTGGCGTTGCCGCCGTCGAAATCGCCCGAGCCCGGACTGGCGTCGTCGCTGATGCCGACGTTGTTGTACGCCGCCGCCAACGACGGGTACGGCGCATGGGGCAGCAGCACGGTGGTCGCATCCGCCGAGCTGCCCGGCCCGTTGGCGGAGGTGAACGTCGCCTGCGCCGACACGGCGAACTTGCTGGGTTGCGCCGAGGCCGGCACGGTCACCTGCCAGGTGGTGCTGACCGTCTGCCCGGCGGCCACGGTGGCGAAGGTGGACGGCGAGGTGGCCTTGACGGTCCAGTCTGCGGGCGCGTTGAGCGTCAGGGCCACGTCGCGCAGTGGCCGAGCGCCCGCCGGGTTGGGCAGCGTGGTGGTGGCGGTGAACGTGGCGCCCGGTTGCACCTGGGCCGGCGCGCTGAGCGTGAACGGCTGCTTGACCACGACCGGCGTCGAGCCGGTGACCCCGTTGACCGTGACGCTGATGGTCGCGACGCCAGGCGCCACGAGGGTCACCTTGCCGGTTCGGCTCACCTCGGCCACCCGAGGATCGCTGCTGCGGTAGCTGACCCGGGTGTGGGCCAGGTCGACGAACGTCTCGTCGTTGTTCACCGCCTCCACGACGCGGTCGGCCCGGACGTGCTGGGCGGCTTGCGCGGTGTCGTCGGCGATCCACGGGTTCCGGGCGGTCAGGTCGATGCTCTGGCCCGGCGCGAACACCACCTGATCGGGCTGCACGGTGACATACCGCGTCTTCGGGGTGATGGAGCCGGTGACTTTCACCGTGCTGTCGCCGACGATGTGATCGGCGTCGGTGCCCACACCGAACCGGTAGGGGCCGTTGTACACCACGTCGCGGTGCTGGCCCTCGTCCCAGAACGCCAGATCGCTGATCCGCACCGGGATGGACAGGTGCTGGGTCTGTCCGGGGGCCAACACGGTCGTCTTCCGGAACCCGGCCAGCCGTTCGCGCGGCAGTTCCACGCCGGGCACGGTGAACGGCGTGGACACGTACAGCTGGGCGACGGTGGCGCCGGCCGTGTGGCCCGTGTTGGTCACGTCCAGGTGCACGGTCACCTGCCCGTCCGCGTTGACGGACTTGCGGTCGGCGCGCACGTGCGAGTAGGCGAAGCTGGTGTAGGACAGGCCGTAGCCGAACGGATACGTCGGTGTGCCGGTGAAGTACTGGTAGGTGCGCCCGAGGCCGCCGGTCTGCGACGGGGTGAGGCCGTAGTTCTTCACCCCCGGCAGCTGCGAGTCGTCGGCGTACCAGGTGAAGTCCAGCCGCGCGCTGGGGTTCTGCTTGCCGAACAGCACGTCGGCCAGCGCGGTGCCCTGGCTCTCCCCGTTGTATGCGCTGAACACGATGGCCGGGAAGTCGCCCTTGACGTCGTCGATGGCGACCGGGCCGCCGGCCTGGATGGCCAGCGCCGTCCGCGGGTTGCCGACCGCGTGGACCTGGTCGATCAGCGAGTTGTAGTTGCCCGGCATGGCGATGGTGCCGCGGTCCTTGCCCTCGGTGGCCACGCTCGTGTCGGTGCCGACGAACACCACGACCAGGTCGGCGGTCTTGATCGCGGCCAGGGTGGCCGCCGAGCAACTCGCCGTCGTGGTCGCGCCGGTGGACGTGCCGCAGGCGTCGAACGTGATCGTCGCCTTCGGGTTGGCCGCCTTCACCCCGGCGGTGATGCCCTGCACCGCGCTCACCTGGACGGCCGGTTCGCCGGAGTAGTCGCCGAGGGTGACCGTGCCGGCCAGGTCGCCGACGACCACCACGTTGTCGAGCTTGGCCGGATCGGCCGGCAGCAGCGGCGCCTTGGTGTCGGGCACGGGGTCGTTCTTCAGCAGTGCCAACGAGTTCGCCGCGACCTTCTCGGCCAGCGCCTGGTGCGCGGGGCTCTGGATCTGGTCCTTGGTGATCTTCGTGTAGGCCACCTGGTCCGGCGGGTCGAACTCGCCGGTCTGCATGCGCATGGTGAACAGGTGCACCAGGGCGTCGTCGATGACGCCCTCGGACAGCACCCCGGCCTTGATGGCTTCCTGGATGTTGGCCAGGGTGTCCTCCGCACCCGTGCAGTTGAGCTGGGTGCCCGCGCGCAGCGCGTACGCCTGGCCGCCGGCGGCGCCGGAAACCTGTTGTCCGGTACCGGTGTTCGTCCACTGTGTCGCGCCGTTGGCGGTGGCCGTGGTCCAGCCCGGCGGCGCCCAGTTGTGGCTGCCCGGCGCGTAGACGTCGCCGACCGCGCCGCAGTCGGACGTGGTGTATCCGTCGAAGCCGTAGGTCCGCTGGGCCAGTTCGTTCGCGGTGTACGTGTCGGCCGGCGCCGGCGTGCCGTTGATCGCGTTGTACGAGGTCATCAGGCCGGACACGTGGGCGTTCTGGATCAGGTCCCGGAACTGCGCGGTGTAGTAGTCACGGAGGTTGGCGTCCGTGGTGTCCGAGGAGTCCGCGTGCCGGTCGTTCTCCACGTCGTTGAGCGCGTAGTGCTTGGCCGTGGCCGCGACCTTGAGGTAGGGCGTCATCGGCCGGCCGGACGGGGTCTGGCCCTGGTAGCCGTTCACGAACGCGCCGGCCATCCGGCCGACCAGGTACGGGTCCTCGCCGAACCCCTCGTCGGTGCGGCCCCACCTGGGATCCCGGTCCATGTTCA
Organism: Kutzneria kofuensis; assembly: GCF_014203355.1. Classification (NCBI taxonomy): domain Bacteria; kingdom Bacillati; phylum Actinomycetota; class Actinomycetes; order Pseudonocardiales; family Pseudonocardiaceae; genus Kutzneria; species Kutzneria kofuensis. The sequence continues at coordinate 37,999 of NZ_JACHIR010000004.1, read as the reverse complement.
CCGTCGGGGCCCAGTAGGTCAGGGAGCCGTAGCCGTTCTTGTCCGGGCCGATGTTGTTCTGCGCGACACCCCACAACGACTTGTCCAGCATGCCGCGGGCCTCGTCGGAGATCGCCGTGGTCTCCTGGTAGATCAGGTCCGGATCCCACGACATGGTGCTGGCCAGGTTGGTCGGGAAGCTCGTCGCGTGCACGCCGCCGCCGACGGTGCCGTGATCGGTGTTCGCGCCGAGCGTGTTGAGCCCGTGCTGGCCCTCGCTCCAGTACGTGTACTGCTGCACGCCGAGCCGGGGAATGGCCGGCGCGCTGTTGGTGTGCAGCTGCAGCACCTTCTCGGCGAGCGTCATGCGGGAGACCAGATCGGCGGCCCGTTCCGCGAAGCTGTGGTGGGTGTCGCGGTAGATCGGCACCGCGGTCGCGGTCGGCTGCGCCGACGCGGCCGCCCACGTGGACGGGACGAGCGCGGCCGCGGCGAGCAGGCTGCCGGCGACGAGTCGCGCTCGCCGCCGGCGGGAGTGGATCAAGGGCATCAAGAACTCCGTCACAGTTGGTCGGTGGCGCTGCGGGACTGGCCGGCGGTCACCCGAGGGACCAGCGCTGGCTGCTCTGGCCGTTGCAGGCCGCCAGGTCGACCAGCGCGCCGTCGGCCGTGGAGCCGCCGACCACGTCCAGGCACAGTCCGGATTGGACTCCTCTGATGGTGCCGTCGGAGTTGAGGTTCCACTGCTGGTTCGCGCCGCCGTTGCAGGACCAGGTCTCCACCTTGGTGCCGGGGCTGGTCTGGTTGTCGTAGGCGTCCAGACAGAGGGTGGTGCCGTTCAGGGTGGTCGTCAGCTGGCCGCTGGAGGTGCGGGTCCAGGTCTGGTTGGCGCCGCCCCAGCAGGAGTAGATCTGCAGCTGGGTTCCCGGCGTTGTCGAGGCGTTCGGCACGTCCAGGCACTTGCCCGCGCCCACCGCGTGCACGGCTCCCGTGGTGCCGCCTCCGCCGCCACCCCCGCCGGAACCGCCGAGGACGATGTTGGAGTTGCCGCTGCTCTGGTAGCCCTCGGTGGCCAGGATCATGTAGTAGTTGAAGCTGCCCAGGTTCATGCCGTGGCTGGCCCAGGCGTCGAAGAAGTTGCCGGTGGTGATGCTGCCACCGGTGCGCCGGGCCTGGCGGACGGCCCAGTACTGGTTGAACGTCCGGTTCCCCTCGACCGACGGGGCGTTGTAGCGGGTGGTCTCGTAGATGTCGTACGTGCCGCCGTCGCTGGTGACCGTGCCCTTGTACGTGCCGGTCGGCCGGTAGCTGCCCCAGTTGTCGACGATGTAGTACTCGACCAGCGGGTTGGAGGTCCAGCCGTACAGCGACAGGTAGGCGTTGCCGGAAGGGTTGAAGGAACCGGAGTAGTTCACCGTCATGCGCGCGCCGTTGGCCCAACCGGTGCCGGCGACGAAGTTGTTGACGTTGCTCCACGACGTGCTGTAGTTCCCGCCGGAGCCGAGGGTCATACAGGCCGATCCGCCGCCCGCGGTCCAGAACGAGTAGTAGTAGCCGTTGCTGTTGCCGGTCTGGCTCGAACAGATCGTCCCGGCGGCGTTGGCGGTGCCGGGCATGATGATCGCCACCAGGGTGAGTGCCGCGGCCACCGCGACGGTGCGGACGGCGCCGACGAGCAGCCTGCCGCGCCGTCTGAGTCCGTTGCGGCGTTCGGCATGGACAGGGTGCACGTGGGTGCTCCTTTCTCGGTCAGGCTTGGCGGGGACGCGCTACGGGCTGGTGCAGCTCGGCGCGGAGGTCGGCGGCGTGCCGTTGGCGAGGAAGCCGAAGGTGGTCGACCCGGCTGCCGGGAGTGAACCGTTGTACGAGGCGTTGCTGATCGACACGGACGAACCGGTTGCGGTCAGGGTGCCGTTCCACACCTGAGTGATGGTCTGGCCGTCGAGCGTCCATCGGACGGTCCAGCCGTTGACCGCCGCGCTGCCGGCCGTCACCGTGACTTCGCCCTGGAAGCCGCCCTGCCACGAGTTGACCGTCCGATAGCTGGCGGTGCACGCGCCGCTGGGCGGCGGGGTGGTCGACGTGGGCGGCGGAGGCGTGCTGGAGTCGAACTGGGTGAAGAACTTCCAGACTTCGCCGGAGGTCCAGGTGTGCCAGCCGTCGCAGGTGCAGCCGTCGATGGGGCCGGGGTCGTGTCCGGCTCCGTCGAACGCGGCCCAGACCACGGGATAGCCGGCTTTGCAGCCGGAGTAGGTGGTGACGATGTGGGTGAGGCTGCCCTGCGCCGGCTCCGGCGGGTTCTGCGGGGTGCAGCCGTTGGCGCGGACGAAGGTGTCGCGTAGTGCTCGTCCGTTGGAGATGGGCAGGACGTTGTCGCGGAGGCCGTGGAGTCCCATGTAGGCGATGGGTTGGGTGCCGCCGTTGCAGCCGCTGAGGTTGGCGCCGGAGTAGACGGCGACGGCGCGGAAGACGGTTGCTCGGGCGCAGGCTAGGGCGTAGGTCATGGCGCCGCCGTAGCTGAAGCCGGTGGAGAACAGTTGTGTGGTGTCGATGCACAGGCCGGCTTCGAGTTGGCGGATCATGTCGTCGACGAAGGTGATGTCTTGGCCGCCGGGGTTGGCCCAGCCGTTGTTGTTGCCTTGGGGGGCGACGAAGATGGTGGTGTTGCCGGCGTTGTCGGCGAGGCGTCGGAGTCCGTAGTAGGACCAGTTGTAGCCGTCGGTGCCGCCGGAGTCGACGTCGTTGGCGGTGCCGCCGACCCAGTGGAAGCCGAAGATGAGTCGGTAGGGGTGGTTGTTGTCGTAGTTGGTGGGGATTCGGAGGATGTAGTTGCGGTTTTGGCCGCTGCTTTGGATGGTGTGTGTGCCGCTGGCCAGGGTGGGGGCCTTGCCACAACCGGCGGTGCCCGCGAGGTGGGCGCCGACCGAGGCCGCCGCGGTCATGCCGAGGCCGCTCACCGCCAGGCCGCCCAGGACGGCGATGAGGGCTGCCAGTAGCGCAACGGGAACGAAAACGGCTCTGTGTCCGGACATCCACACCCTCCGCCGTCCGATGTCGGTTGACGCCGCCCGCCCGGGCGGTTCCGGCGGCTCTGTCCGTTCCGTGGAAGCCGCTCGGGAAGTAACACCTATGTGCTGGGATCAGCAGCACTCATGAGTTCCGGTTTCGGCGTGATCCTGGCCTGGTCGACCACCATCGATAGCAGCGGATCTGCCTGGTGGCAAACAGCTGCTCCGCGTATCCGGTGTCGCCGGTCGGTCCGATATAGGTGGGCTTATCCGCCGCTGCGGTGGGCGGTGGACATGATTGATCATCTTGCGTAGGGGTCTTCCTGCGGTGATGAACCCGTCCTATGCGGGCCGAACTCGGGCCGTGGCGTCGCCGGAGCCGGCCGCGGGTGGATGATCGGCCGCCGCGGGTGGCACGGCTTGCGGCAGCGCCGAGGGTGAAAGTTTCATTGGTATCGCCGCCGACGACGGGCCGGCCCAGGTAGGCGGCCCACGGGCGAGCCGTTCGTCGGAATCGAGCGCCCCGTGAAACTTTCCTTTCATGACTCCGGCTCGACATGGGCTTCGTCGCGATCGTCCTTGGGCCGTCGCAGGGGCGTGGCTAGTGTCGGCGGCTGCCAGACCCTCCTGCAGTCCTCCTGCGGTTCGCCGCAAGCCTTTCCGCCGTGGGAACACGGCGGACTTCCGAAGGAGCGACAGTTCCATGTTCCGAGCATTCCCTCGGCTCCGCGTGTTCGCGGTGGCGCTCGCGGCCGCCGTCGGGGCGGCCTTCGCGATCGCCCCGGCGGCGCACGCCGACACGACCACCTGCTCCGGAACGGGCACGATCCCGGCCGGGGACTACCTGATTCAGGCCAACGAGTGGAACTCGACCGACCGGCAGTGCCTCACCTACACCGGCGGGACCGCGTGGTCGGTGAGCACCGCCAACTTCAACCTCAGCGGCGGCGCGCCGGCCACCTACCCGTCCATCTACAAGGGATGTCACTGGGGTATGTGCACCGCCAACAGCGGAATGCCGATCCAGGTGAGCAAACTGGGCAGCGCCACCACGTCGTGGAGCACCGTCCAGCCCGCTTCCGGCGCCTACGACGTGGCCTATGACATCTGGTTCAACTCCGCGCCCACCACGACCGGCCAGCCCGACGGCACCGAGGTGATGATCTGGCTCAACAGCCGCGGCGGGGTGCAGCCGTTCGGCTCCCGCACCGGTACCTCCGGCGCCGCCGGCATGAACTGGGCCGTGTGGACGGGCCAGCAGACCTCGTGGAAGATCATCTCGTACGTGTTGGACCCGGGCGCCACGTCCGTGACGAACCTCGACCTCAAGTCGCTGATCAACGACGCCGTGGCCCGCGGCTCCATCAACCCCTCGCACTACTTGATCGACGTCGAGGCCGGATTCGAGATCTGGCAGGGCGGGCAGGGCCTGGCCACCAACAGCTTCTCGGTCACGACCACAGCCGGCGGCAGCGGGGACACCACCGCGCCGTCCGTGCCGGCGAACCTCGCGGCCACCGGCGTGACGAGTTCCTCGGTCTCCCTGTCGTGGTCGCCGGCCACGGACAACGTGGGCGTGGCCGGGTACCGGGTGTACCGGGACGGCGTCCAGGTCGGCACGCCCACCGGGGCCACGTTCACCGACACCGGGTTGTCCGCCGCTTCGCGGCACACGTACACGGTCGCCGCCTACGACGCGGCCGGCAACGTCTCGGCCCAGTCCGCGGGAGTAACCGCCACGACGTCCCCGGGCGGCGGGGGAGGGGGCGGGTGCACGGCGACCTACGCGGTGACCAACCAGTGGAGCACCGGGTTCACCGCCAACGTGACGGTGGCGAACACCGGGACCACGGCCACCACCGGCTGGAAGGTGACCTGGACCTGGGGCGGCAACCAGCAGATCGCCAGCGTCTGGAACGGCGTGGAAAGCCGCAGCGGCCAAAGCGAGACCGTCACGAACGCGGGATACAACGGCGCGATAGCGCCCGGCGGCAACACGTCCTTCGGGTTCCAGGCCGGCTACTCGGGGGCCAATCCGCCGCCCACGCTGACCTGCACCACGATCTGACCCTGACCCCCACCGGCGAACCACCCCTCCAGGTCCTGACGGTTCTGCCGCCTCGCGCCGAGCGAGGCGGCAGAACGCTGGGGGACTACCCGCTGGCGCAGGCGCTGCCGTTCAGGAACTGCCGGTGACGTACACCTGGTCGGGATCGCCGTGGCAGGTCTGCTCGGCGTAGGCGATCATGGACATCGGCGATGTGGACGGCGGGGTCGGCTCCGGATCGGTTGACGGTCACGGTCTTTCGCCGGTCACGACATCGGTCGGGACGTCCTCGTCGCCGATGTGGTCGCGCAGCCATCGCTCGGACGTGTCCACATGCATCAGCGCCGCGGCGCTGGCCACCAGGGGATCTCGGTTGGCGAGCGCCTCGTAGATGGCGGTGTGCTGCGCCACGGTCACCGCTGTGACACCGCGTTCGGCCGTGCCGCGCCAGATCCGGGCACGGAGGGTGCGTGAGGAGATCCCGTCCAGCAGCGTCGCGAGCGTCTCGTTGCCGGTCGCGTCCACGACCGCGCGATGAAAGGCCGCGTCCAGGACGGTCAGCTGCTCGATGTCGTCGACCGCCTCGTGCATCGCGTCCAGGTGTCCGCGCACCACGGCGAGCTGTTCGTCGGTGATGCGGGACGCGGCCAGCGCGGTGGCCGACGGCTCCAGCAGGCGACGCACCTCGGTGAGCTCCGTGATCGTGTTGCCGCTCATCAGGGACACAGCGCTCTCAAGACCCTCGAGCAGCAGGCTCGGCGCGAGACTGGTCACGTAGGTGCCGTCGCCCCGGCGGATCTCCAACACCCGGGCCAGCGTGAGCGCCTTCACCGCCTCCCGGGTCGGGCTGCGGGAGATGCCCAGCTCGGTCGCGAGCGCGTTCTCCGGCGGGAGCTTGGATCCGGCCGGGAAGCGGCCGGACCGGACGAACTCTCGGATGCGGTCGATCGCCTGGTCCGTCAGTGACCCCGTCACGGCTTCCCTCCTCGTGTTCGCGCGCCGCTGTCGGACATGTGCTGTGTCACCGCCCTGCACGACCTCCGGGTGACCGCGGCGATGTCGGCGGGTTCCTTGCCCGGTCCGTACACGACCTCGGGCAGTCCCTGGCGGCCCTCGCGGTCAAGGTCGATCCGCGCGAATCCCAGGTCGGCGCTCGCGGCGTCGGTGGAGCCCCGTGTCATCAGTGCTCACCGTCGACGTAGGGGATGGTCAGTGGGCCCTCCGGGAGCACGCACACACGCGCCCGTGGGCCGACGCCGCGGACCACCTCGGCGACCGTGCCGGCGATGTCGTCGGTCTGGGTCAGGTGGGCGGCGGCGAGATCAGCGTCGCTGAGGTAGGACGTGTGCATCACCACGCGGCAGTCGGACTGGATCTTGGCCTGGATCTGCACCTGCCACTGGTCCGGCACCGTCGTGTCACGGGCCGATATGTCCGCGAGCAGCTGTCGCGGTGAGCCGGCCGACGCCAGCACGTCCCGGTACGACCCGTGGTCGGGGAAGCCGTCGCGGCACTCGGCGGCGCAGACGATGGTGGCGCCGGGCTTGGCGACCTTGTGGGCCGCGGACATGCCCTTGACCGCCTGGTAGAGGTTCTGGTCGAGCGGATAGCCGGAGTTGGTGGTGACCACCACGTCGAAGCGGTCGGGCACCGGGCGCATCGCGACGGCCCGCGCGGTGCGGACTGCGGCCCGGTGCATCGGGTCGAGGTCGCCGCCGAAGGCGGCGACGATTTCCTTGTCCCGGTTGAGGATCACATCCAGGGCGAACGTCACGCCGGTGGCCGCGGCGATCGACCGGATGTCGTCGTGCACCGGATTGCCGTCGAGCACGCCCCAGGTCGCACGGGGGTGGCCGATCCGGCGTGCGTCGTGCAGGGTCAGGACCGTCTCCAGCGCGGCCAGCCCCGGGGCGACGAGCTTGGGGCCGCCGGAGAAGCCGGCGAAGAAGTGCGGTTCCACGAAACCGGTGGTGATGCGCACGTCGGCGTCGAGCCAGGTCCGGTTGAGCCACACCGGGACGTCGTCGCCGAGGCGGCCGACCCAGGCCAGGCTGTCCCGCTCCCGGGCGTCGTGGTTGACGATGCGGACCGAGTCGACGACGTCGTCACCGAACATCGCGCGGAGCTCCGCGTCCGTGTTGCCGCGATGGGTGCCGGTGGCGACGAGGACGACGACGTCATCAAGCCGGACGATGCCGTCCAGCTCCTCGAGGATGGCCGGAATCATGTGCTCGCGCGGCTGCGGGCGCGTGCCGTCGCATGCGGAGATCGCCACGGTCTGGCCCGGACGCACCCGCGCTCTCAGTGGCGGTCCCGCCACCGGATCGCGTAGGGCCGCGAGCAGGCACGCGCGCGGGGACTCGACCGGCGGGTGATGGGCGGGGACGACCACGGTCGTGATCGCCGGATCGACGGCGAGGTCGAGGCCCGTGTCGCCGTAGGCCAGGCGGACGGTGTCGGTCATCGCTGCTCCTGTCCCCGGCGGCGTCGTCACACGCTAACAGACATATGATGTATCGCTGATGATCGTCCGCTTCGGACACCACGCTGTGGGCCGGCGTGCCGGCCTCGGTCTGGGATCTGCGCGCGGATCTGGTGGCGGCTCCGTGAAGGTTTCACACGGACGACGCGCCGGTGGAGCCTGCCACCTCGGACGATCCGGGACGGCGCCGCGGCGCCTTGACACCCGCCGCGACGGATGGGTACCGCTGTCGGTGCTGCGCACAGTCGTGGAAGGATTCCCAATGACGTTGTCAAGCGGTAGCGGTGATAGGCGGTGAGCCTGTCAGGCTGCTGCGCTGCCTGGTCGTGGCACGTGGGGCTGGAACGTTCGTTCGTCGCGGACGAGCGCCCACACGACGTTGAGGCGTCGACGCGCCAGGGCCAGTACGGCCTGCTTGTGGACCTTGCCCTCGTGCCGTTTGCGTTCGTAGAAGGCCTTCGACTCCGGACACCGGACGATGGCGTACTGCGCGGACAGGTAGAACGCCCGCAGCAGCCGCCGGTTGTAGCGGCGCGGACGGCGCAGGTTGCCCTGAACCCGGCCGGAGTCACGCGGGACCGGCGCCAGGCCGGCGACACCGGCCAGCCGGTCAACGCTGCCGAACGCGGCCGGATCCCCGCCGGTCAGAGCGATGATCTCGGCCCCGAGCAACGGCCCGATGCCGGGCATGCTCAGGATCACGGCGGCGTGCCGGTGCTGGCGAAACCGGCCCTCGATCAGGGCGTCGGTCTCCGCGATCTCCTCATCCAGGGCCATCACCCCCTTGGCCAGCCGCGCCGTCATGGCCGCGGCAGTGGACTGTCCGGGAACGGCGGTGAGCTGGGCCCGGGCTGCGGCGATCGCGGTCGCGGCGATTGCGGCGCCGTTGCGGACCTTGCGGGCCCGCAGCCAGGTGGCCAGCTCGGCCTGGCCGCACTCCCGCAGCGCGGCGGGAGTCTGAAAGCCGGTCAACAGCACCAGCGCGGCTTTGAAGGAGCTGTAGTCAAAGGCTCGTTCCAGGGCGGGGAAGTACTCCAGGATCTGGGCGCGCAGCCGGTTGATCGCCCTCGTGCGGTCGGCGGTCAGGTCGTAGCGGCGGGCGGTCAGGATCCGCAGGTCCACGGCGATCTCGTCGCCGGCGGTCATCGGGTGCAGGTCGCGGCGCATGCGGGCCTGGTCGGCGATGATGAACGCGTCCTTGGCGTCACTTTTGCCCGATCCTCGGTAGCCGGCCGAGGCGTGGTGGACGGTGCGGCCGGGGATGTAGAGCAGGGCCTGGTCGTGGTTGACCAACAGGGCGATCAGCAGCGCGCCGCCGCCGGCGTTGAGATCGATCGCCCACAGCACGTCGGGCGACAGCGCTCGGACATCGGCGATCAGCTCCAGCAGTTCGGCCTCGTTGTTGGGCACTCGCCGGGACAGGATCTTGTCGCCCTCGGCGTTGATCACCACGCAGTGGTGGTGGGCTTTGCCCGCGTCCACACCGGCCCACAGTTGCGGCACGGCCACCTCCCGTCGTCGTTCGTGCCAGACACCCAGCAGACGACCTCGCCGTCACGTCCTTATGCAGCGATTGTTTCGCTCATCCCAATCAGCGGCCGAGTCGTCGCAGGACCCCGGGCGGCCAATCCTTCCCAGCCACACCAACGGCTCCGTCATGACAGCCACACCCGAGGTCCCCGGGCCTTCCTGATCTTACGACTGACCAGAACCGACCCGACTCAGAAGATAAGGAACGTCATGTCTCAGTGGATCGGGATGCGTGTCCGGGCCGGCGCGGTCGCCGTGCTGGCGGCGGTGCTGGGCGCCGTGCTGATCGCGGTGCCGGCGCGGGCCGCGACCGTCGGATTCACCCCGGGGAAGGCGTGGCAGGACACCAGCGGCGCCGCACTCCAGTTGCACGGCCTGGGCATCGTGAAGGTCGGCGCCACCTGGTACGGCTTCGGCGAGGACAAGACCGGCGAAAGCTCCGCCGACACGTCGTTCCAGGACATTCCCTGCTACGCCAGCACGGACCTGGCGAACTGGACGCCGCGGGGACGCGCCCTGGTCCGGCAGGCGAGCGGTGACCTCGGTCCGAACCGCGTCGTGGAGCGGCCGAAGGTGCTCTACAACGCCTCCACCCGGACGTACGTGATGTACCTGCACATCGACAGCCCGTCCTACGGCGATGCCAAGGTCGGCGTGGCCACCAGCGGCACGCCGTGCGGCCCCTACACCTACCGCGGCAGTTTTCGGCCGTTGGGACAGCTGAGCCGGGATCTCGGGCTGTTCCAGGACAGCGACGGCACCGGCTACCTCCTCAGCGAGGACCGCGCCAACGGACTGCGCATCGATCGGCTGTCCGCCGACTACCTCTCGGTCGACTCCGCTGTCGCCGTCCTGCCGGACTACGAAGCACCGGCCATGGTGAAGGACAACGGCCGGTACTACCTGCTCGGCTCGCGCCTGACCGGTTGGGGCGCCAACGACAACGTGTACTCGACCGCGACCTCACTGGGCGGCCCGTGGGCGCCGTTCCGGCCCTTCGCCCCGGCCGGCACCAACACGTACAACAGCCAGACCGCCAACATCATCCCCGTGCAAGGCAGCGCCGGCACGACCTACGTCTACGCGGGGGATCGGTGGACCACGGGTAATCTCGGCGCGTCCCCGGCGGTCTGGCTGCCGATGACGATCGCCGGCACCACGGTGACCGTCGGGTGGCAGAACTCCTGGAGTCTCGACCCGGCCGCGGGAACGTGGTCGGCGGGCTCGTCGAACCCGCCTGCCGGCACGCGCACGCTCACCAACGCCAACAGCGGCTTGGTCATGGACGTCAGCGACGCGTCGACCGCCGATGGCGGGAAGATCATCCAGTGGACCGACCACCAGGCCGGCAACCAGCGTTGGACTCTGACCCAGCGCGCCGGCAACGTGTACACCGTCGTCAACGCCGGCAGTGGCAAGTGTCTCGACGACCCGGCCGGCTCCACCGCCCAGGGCACCCAGCTCGACCAGCGGACCTGCGACGGTGGCGCCGGCCAGCAATGGGCCCTCGACGCCGTTGGCGACTACGCCTCGTCGGCCGATGCCAGCTACCTCTTCGTCAACCTCGGCAGCGGTTGGGTCGCTGACGTCTCCGGCGGCTCCGCCAGTGCCGGAGCTCCCGTCGTCCAGTGGACCACCAACGGCGGCAGCAACCAGACCTGGACACTGTCCCGATGACGTGATCGCCCGCGCCCGTCACGACCGCGCCGGCATCGGCAGGACCGACGCGGTCAACGTCGGAAGGCTGCCGGTCAGGCGTCGAGATCCTGCTCGAGCAGCGCGACGAGCGCGTCGACGGCTTCGCGGGCGTGATCACCGTCCGCGCTGAGTTCGACCTCGTCGCCGTGGCCGGCGGCCAGCGTCATGAGGCTGAGCACGCTGGCCGCGTCGACCGGCTCGCCCGCGGTGCCGTCGACGACTTTGGCGATCCGGACGCGGGCCGGGGACTTCGCGGCTTCCTGGGCGAGCAGCCCGGCCGGGCGGGCGTGCAGCCCGATCCGGGCGGCGACGGCGGTTCGGCGTCGGTACACGAGGACTCCTCAGGCGTTGACCGGACTGGCGGTGACGGCGGCGGCGGTGTCGGAGGTCCGCAGCCGCAGCTGCTTGAGCAGGATGACGGCCGCGGCGGAGACCGCGGTCCCGACCAGCAGCGCGAGCGTGAACAGCAGCGGGCGGCCGATCAGGGGCAGCACGAAGATCCCACCGTGCGGTGCCCGCAGCGTGGCGCCGAAGGCCATCGACAGCGAGCCGGTGACGGCCGAGCCGAGCATCATCGACGGGATGACGCGGAACGGGTCGGCCGCGGCGAACGGGATCGCGCCCTCGGTGATGAACGACGCGCCGAGGAGCCATGCCGCCCGGCCGTTCTCGCGTTCGGCCTCGGTGAACAGCTTCCTGCGCACGGTCGACGCGAGCGCCAGCGCCAGCGGCGGCACCATGCCGGCGCCCATCACCGCGGCCATGATCTGCAGCGACGCCCCGGTGCCGGTGGTCAGGCCGCCGACGGCGAACGTGTAGGCCGCCTTGTTGACCGGGCCGCCCATGTCGAAGGCCATCATCAGGCCGAGCAGCGCGCCGAGCAGGACCGCGCTCACCCCGCTGAGGCTGTTCAGCCAGTGCGTGAGCCCGTCGGTCGCGGCCGCCATCGGCTTGCCGACGACCACGTACATCAGCACGCCCACGACGATCGAGCCGAGCAGCGGGTAGACCACCACCGGCATGATGCCGCGCATGGCCTTGGGCACCTGGACGCGCTTGAGCGCCATCACCACGCCACCGGCGAGCAGGCCGGCGACGAGGCCGCCGAGGAACCCGGCGCCGACGGTCACCGCGATCGCCCCGCCGACGAACCCGGGCGCGATGGCCGGCCGGTCGGCCATCGCGAAGGCGATGAAGCCGGCCAGCACCGGCACCAGGAAGCTGAACGCGGCGCTGCCGATCTGGAACATCAGCGCGGCCCAGCCGGCCACCGAACCGGCGTCGAAGTGCTCGGTGACCTTCGGCGCGCTCGCGATCTGGTAGCCGCCGAGCGCGAAGCTCAGCGCGATCAGCAGCCCGCCCGCGGCGACGAACGGGATGAGGTAGCTGACGCCGGTCATCAGCCACTGCCGGATCCGGGTGCCGAGCCGGTCGTTGGCGCCGACCTTCGTGGTCAGTTCGGGGCCGGCGGCCGGCGCGGCGGGCGACGGCGAGCCCGCCGCGGCCGCGGCCCTGGCCCGCTCGAACAGCCCGGCCGCGTCGTTGATGGCCTGCTTGACCGGCGCCTCGACGATCGGCTTGCCGGCGAACCGGTCCCGGCCCTGCACGGCGAGGTCGGCGGCGAAGATGACCGCGTCGGCGGTCGCGATGTCCTCCGCCGACAGCGGGGTCGACCCGGCCGAGCCCTGGGTCTCGACGACGATGGTGTCCCCGTTGGCCTTCGCGGTCTGCTCCAGGGACTCGGCGGCCATGTAGGTGTGGGCGATGCCGGTGGGGCACGCGGTGATGGCGACGAACTTCATGTCAGGACACCTCCTGGCTGACATAGCCGGCGACCGCCGCCGGGTCGGTGGCGTCGAGCAGGGTCTGCTTGAACTCCGCGCGCACCAGGCGGCGGGCGAGCGCGGCGAGGACGGTGAGGTGCTCGGCGCCGCCGCCCTCGGGCGCGGCGATGAGGAAGATCAGCTTTGCCGGGCCGTCCGGCGCGCCGAAGTCGACGCCGGCCGGGCTGCGGCCGAAGGCGAGGGTCGGCGCGGTGACCGCGGCCGAGCGGCAGTGCGGGATGCCGATGCCCCCTTCGAGTCCGGTCGCCATCTGCGCCTCGCGCGCCTCGATGTCGGTGAGGAACAACTCCAGGTCGGTCACCCGGCCGGCGCGGACGAGGCGCTCGGCGAGCGAGCGGACGGCGGCGTGTCGGTCCGGGGCGTCGAGCGCGAGGTCGACCAGGTCGGCGCTGATCAGGTCGGTGATGGTCATGCGGCGGCTCCGCTGAGGTTGACGGTGGGGTCGGCGGCGAACAGGCGGACCGCGTCCGCGTGCACGTCCTGTGGGGTGGGCATGCGGCTGCCCTCCTGGGCGACCGCGGCGGTGCCGTAGGCGACCGCGGTGCGCAGGGCCTGCGGGCCGGATCCGCCCGCGTGCAGGAATCCGGCGAGAGCGGCGTCTCCGGCGCCGACGGTGCTGCGCACGGCGACCAACGGCCCGGCGGCGTGGTGGGTTTCGGCCGCGTCGACCAGCACCGCGCCGCGGGCGCCGAGGCTGACCAGCACGCTGCCGACGCCGCCGGCGACGAGTTCGCGGCAGAAGTCGACGACGTCGCCGAGCAGCGGCAGCGGCCGGCCGGCGAGTTCGGTCAGCTCGTCGAGGTTGGGCTTGAGCAGGTCCGGCCCGCCGGCGCAGGCGGCGGCCAGCGGCGCGCCCGAGGAGTCGACGGCGACCTTGGCCCCGGCGTCGTGGGCCAGCCGGGTCAGGCGGGCGTAGAAGTCGTCCGGCACGCCGGCGGGCAGGCTGCCGCAGCAGACCAGCCAGCTGTCCCGGCCGGCCAGTTCGACGGCGCGGCGTTCCAGCGCGGCGAGTTCGGCGGGGGAGATCTCCGGGCCCGGCTCGTTGATCTTCGTTGTGGTCCCGTCGGCCTCGACGACGGTGATGTTGCTGCGGGTCGTGCCGGCGATCGGCACCGCGACGACGGCGACGCCCTCGGGCGCGAGGAGAGCGGCCAGCCGCTCGCCGACCGTGCCGCCCGCGGGCAGCAGTGCGACGGTCGGGGTGCCGGCCGCGGTGAGCGCGCGGGCGACGTTCACGCCCTTGCCGCCGGGATCGAGCCGCACACGGGAGGCGCGCAGGACCTCGCCGCGACGCAGCTCGGGCACCGTCGCCGTGCGGTCGAGGCTGGGGTTCGGAGTCAGCGTGACGATCATGCGAGCACCACCCGCGGGCCGCCGTCCTCCAGTTCGGAGACGGCGCCCGCGTCCAGGCCGCGGTCGGTGACCAGCACGTCGATCTCGGCGAGCGTGGCGAAGCGGCTGAGCTGGTCGGCGCCGTACTTGCTGTGGTCGGCGAGCACGACGCGCTGGCGGGCGGCGGTGACCGCGGCCGCCTTGACCGCCGCCTCGGCGATGTCGGGGGTCGTGCAGCCGTGCTCGACCGAAAAACCGTTGGTGCCGAGGAAAGCGACGTCGACGAGCAGACCGCCGAGCGCGTGCAGGGTCCAGGACTCGACGGCGGCGAGCGTGGTGCCGCGGACGCGTCCGCCCAGCATGTGCAGGGTGACGCCGGGACGGGTGGCCAGGATCGAGGCGATCGGGATCGAGTTGGTGATCACGGTCAGCTCGCGGTCGGTGGGCAGGAGCGTGGCCAGCCGGCTGGTGGTCGTGCCGGCGTCGAGCAGCACCGAACCGCGGTCGGGCAGCAGGTCCACGGCGGCGCGGGCGATCGCGTCCTTCTCGGCGGCGTTGGTCTGGTCGCGCTGGGCCACCTCGGGTTCGAAGTCCAGCCGGTCGATCGCGACCGCGCCGCCGTAGACGCGCCGCACCAGGCCCTGGCGTTCGAGCGTGCCCAGGTCGCGGCGGATCGTCTCGGGCGCGACGCCCAGTTCGGCGGCCAGGTCGGCCACGTCGACCCGGCCGTCCCGCCGTGCCCGCTGCGCCAGCAGTTGATGCCGTTCGGCCGCGTACATGCCCGTTCCTCTCCGGTGTCTGCCTGTTGTCATTTGATTCTGCCCGTTGTTACCTTACTGTCAATCCCCAGTTGCTGGATCACTCCGGTCGGAGGTCGTCGTGACAGGTCTGCGTGGAGTCGGAGTCAGCCCCGGTCGAGCCCGGGGGCCGGTCGCGGTCGTGGCCGCTGACCTGCCGGAACCCGCCTCCGGGCCGGCGCCCGGCGACCTCGCGGCCGAAGCGGGCAGGATCGGGCCGGCGGCGGCGAAGGTGGCCGCCCGGTTGTCCGATCGTGCCCGTTCCGTGTCCGGTGACGCCCGGTCGGTGCTGGCGACCACCGCGGCGATGGCCGAGGACCCGGCCCTGGTCCAGGCCGCCGAGCGGCTCGTGACCGAACGCGGCCTGCCCGCTCCCCGGGCGGTGTGGGAGGCGGCCGGACAGTTCATCGCCGCGCTGCGCGGCGCCGGCGGCTACCTGGCCGAGCGGGTGCGCGACGTCGCGGACGTCCGCGATCGGATCATCGCCGAGCTGCTCGGCGTGACCCCGCCCGGCGTGCCCGAGCTGACCGCGCCCAGCGTGCTCGTCGCGCGGGACCTCGCCCCGGCCGACACCGCCGGGCTGGACCCGACCCTGGTCCTCGCCCTGGTGACCGAGGAGGGCGGGCCGACCAGCCACACCGCGATCCTGGCTCGGGCACTGGGCATCCCGGCCGTCGTCGCGTGCGCCGGCGTGCTCGGTCTCGACGCCCCGGGCCTGGCGGTCGACGGAAACGCCGGCACGGTCGACATCTCCGACGGAACCGTGCGGGCCGCCGGGCGCGGGTCACGGCAGCAGTGGGACGGCGTCGGCAGGCTGGCCGACGGCCACCCGATCAAGCTGCTGGCCAACGTCGGATCCGCGGCCGACGCCCACGCGGCCGCGGCGGCGGGAGCCGAGGGAATCGGCTTGTTCCGCACGGAGTTCTGCTACCTCGCCGCCACCGACGAACCGACGGTCGCCGCCCAGCGCGCGGCCTACGCCGCGGTGCTCGCGCCGTTCGCCGGAAAGCCCGTCGTCGTCCGGACGCTGGATGCCGGATCGGACAAGCCGTTGGCGTTCCTGCCCGCGACGGACGAGCCCAACCCGGCCCTCGGCGTCCGCGGCCTGCGAGTGGCGTTCCAGCGTCCCGACCTGATCGACCGCCAGCTGGCCGCCGTGGCCGCCGCGGCGGCGGACACCGGCGCGGAGGTGTCCGTGATGGCCCCGATGGTCGCCACCGCCGCCGAAGCCCGCTGGTTCGCCGAGCGGGCCCGGCACGCGGGCATCGCCCGGATCGGGGTGATGATCGAGGTTCCGGCGGCGGCACTGGCCGCCACCGAGATCCTCGCGGCGGTCGACTTCGTCTCGATCGGCACCAACGACCTCGCCCAGTACGTGTTCGCCGCGGATCGGCAACTCGGCGCCGTGGCCGCGCTGAACGACCCGTGGCAGCCGGCGTTGCTCCGGCTGGTCGCGATGGTCGCCGAGGCAGCGGCGAAGGCCGGCAAGCCCGCCGGGGTCTGCGGGGAGGCCGCGGCGGATCCCGCGCTCGCCCCGGTGTTGGCCGGGCTCGGGCTGACCAGCCTGTCGATGAACCCCGTGGCGCTCCCGCCGGTGGGCGCGGCCCTGGCCGGGGTCGACCTGAACGCGTGCCGTGACCGCGCGAAGGCCGCGCTGGCCGCCACTGATCCGGAGACGGCCCGGCCCCAAGGGGAGTGACGCCTACGTCAACGGGTGGAACACCGCGTCGGAGCCCGGCCGGTGCCAGACCGGATCGGCACAGTCGACGCCCTGCGCGGTGAGCGTGCGCTTCACGACCTTGTACGTCGCGGTGCGCGGCAGGGCGGTGGTGATCCGCACGTAGCGGGGCAGTTGCTTGGGGCCGAGATCGGGCTGCGCGGCGAGGAACGCGGCGAAGCCGCTCGGATCGAGCACTGCCCCGGGCCGAAGCACCACCGCCGCCATCACCTGGTCGCCGACGGTCGGATCGGGCACCCCGTAGACGGCGACCTCGGCGATATCCGGATGCCGGGCAATGATCCGCTCGATCGGCGCGGTGCCGAGGTTCTCGCCGTCGACCCGCATCCAGTCACCGGTGCGACCGACGAAGTGGCAGTAGCCGTCCTCGTCGACATAGCCGAGGTCCCCGCTGTGATACCAGCCGTTGCGCAGCCGGGACGCGTCCGCCTCGGGATCGCCGTAGTACCCGGCGAACCAGCCCGCCCCGGCGGTGTTCACCAACTCGCCGACGGCCTGCTCGGCGTTGCGCAGCCGGCCGTCCGGGCCGATCTCGGCCGGCGGGCAGGGTTTTCCGGTGTTCGGATCGAGTACCACGGTGCCGTCGGTGAGCCGGCCGAGCGCGCCGGGTGGGGTGTCCGGGCTCCTGACGATTGCCACGCCGCCCTCGGTCGAGCCGAATCCGTCGATCACCCGGCAGCCGAACCGCTCGGCGAACCGGGCGATGTCCGCCTCGGCGCCCTCGTTGCCGTACACGATGCGCAGGGGGTTGTCCGCGTCGTCCTCGCGTTCCGGGGTGGCGAGGACGTAGGACAGCGGGCGGCCGACGTAGTTGGCGTAGGTGGCGCCGTAGGCGC
Source organism: Kutzneria kofuensis (assembly GCF_014203355.1). Taxonomy (NCBI): domain Bacteria; kingdom Bacillati; phylum Actinomycetota; class Actinomycetes; order Pseudonocardiales; family Pseudonocardiaceae; genus Kutzneria; species Kutzneria kofuensis. Next base: position 20,708 of record NZ_JACHIR010000004.1, on the reverse strand, counting down.
GCACGTCGGCGAGGAAGCCGGATGCGGAGAACCGGCGGCGCAACGCGAGGGTGGCGCCGGCCGCGAGTCCGACCGACCAGCCGGCCATGATGGCGTTGGAGTGGAACATCGGCATCGACAGGTAGACGGTGTCCGATGTGGACAGGCCGAACCGGTCGGCCAGCATCCGGCCGGGAAACGCGATCTTGCCGTGCGTGCAGCGCACCGCCTTGGGGTCACCGCTGGTGCCGGAGGTGAAGATCAGCATCAGCAGGTCGCCCGGGGTGGCCGGCGCCGGGGCCAGCGGCGCGTCCGCGTGCGCGGCCACGAGCTCCCGCCAGGCGGCGGAGTGCAGGTCGATGATCCGGTCGGGGCCGACGGCGAGGTCCGGTCCGGCCAGCAGGCCCGCGTGCCGGGACTCGGTGAGGATCAGTTGGCAGTCGGCCAGCCGCACGTCCCTGGCCAGGGCGGCGCCGCGCCGGGTCGGGTTCAGCCCGACCAGGACCGCGCCGGCCAGTGCCGCGCCGGCGAGCGCGAAGGAGAACTCCGGCAGGTTGTCGGCCAGAATGCCGACGTGGAACGGCATTCCGGGCCGGCGCAGGGCGGTGAGGGCCGCCGCGTAGGCGGCCGAGCACCGGATGTGGGCGGCCCAGGACCAGGTGTCGTCCTCGAACCGCAGGCCCGGGCGATCATCAGCCGCTCTGGCCAGCAGCAGGTCGGTGACGGTCGGCGCGTCAGGGCCGGCCATGGCACGGCACCGCGGCGTGGGGGCTGGCCAGCATGGTCCGTACTCTACAACGGCGTGCCGTGGGTGGTGCCCGGCGCGGACCGGGCACCACCCGCTCAGACGTACCGGTTCCGGCCGCAGTGCCGGGGCGGGATCCGCTGCGGCTCCACGCTTTCCAGCGTGGGCTTGACCGGGGCGATGGTGCCGTCCGGGTTGAAGGTCATCCTGTCGATGGTGGTCTCCCGGTGCATGCCGTCCCCGCCGGGAATGGCGAAGCGGTGGTAGGCGATGTACCAGTCGTCGGTGCCGGGCACCTGCAGCATCGAGCTGTGGCCGGTGCCCACGATGCCGAGCCTGGTGTCCTTGCTCAGGATCACGCCGTGGTTGGTGAAGGGGCCGGTCGGGCTGGACGAGGTGGCGTAGCCGACGCGGTAGTCCTGGCTGCGGGTGTCGTCGATCGACCAGCTGAGGTAGTAGGTGCCCCGGCGCTCGACCATGAACAGGCCCTCGCGGAAGTCGGCCAGGCCGGTGAGGTGCGTGATCTTGGCCGGGTCGTAGGAGACCATGTCGTCGTCGAGCGGCACGACGTAGGCGTTTCCGTTGCCCCAGTACAGGTAGGGCTGCCCGCTGGGGTCGACGAACACGGCGGGGTCGATGGCCTGGCCACCGTCGGGGTTCGAGGCGATCAGGGGCTTGCCGGAGTCCTTGAACGGCCCGACCGGCGAGTCGCCGACCGCGACCCCGATCTTGGCCTCGGCGCAGTAGTAGAAGTAGTACTTGCCGTTGTGCTCGGCGATGGTCGGCGCCCACGCGTTCTTGTCGGCCCAGCTCACGTCGGGCCCGAGGTCGAGCACGACGCCTCGGTTCGTCCAGTTGACGAGGTCCTTGGACGACCAGGCCGAGAACGTGGTGCCGCTCCAGCCGGGAAAGCCGTCCGTGGTCGGGTAGATGTAGTACGTGTCGCCGAACGCCACGATGTTCGGGTCGGCGTTGAACCCCGGCAACACCGGGCTGCGCATCTCGTGCGCCTCGACCGTCCACACGCGACTGCGGCCCTCCGGTCCGGTGACGGTGAACTTCTTGGGGCTGCGCAGATCGACCGTGCGGCCGTTGGCCGGCGTGATCCTCGAGCCCGGTGCGAGCCCGAACGTCGGCGCGAGCCTGCGCAGGTCGGTGCCCGGCTTGACGGGCAGCACGACGGTGCCCGCGCTCGCGTCGATCACCGCCGGGACCTTGAGGGACGCCAGGTCGACGGAACGGATCAGGGTGCTGTTCGACGGCAGGGCGGCGACCTCGTCCCCGGACAGCGCCCGGTCGTAGAGCCGGACGTCCTTCATCTTGCCCGTGAAGTAGTTGTCCGCCGCGTACGCCGAGCGGCCCAGGTAGTTCGCCGCGGTGACGCCACCGCCGATGTCCGACGGCTTGATCGTGGCGTTGGTGTTGCGGCCCACCTCGACGCCGTCCAGGTACAGCACCTCCACGCCGTTGCCGACGGTCAGGGCCACGTTCTTCCAGACCCCGCGTGGAAGTCCGCCGCTGGACGCCGCCTGTTGTTCGGTGGTCCAGTTGCCGGTCGCGATCGCGCCTCGCAGGCCGCTGTCGGCCGTGCCGCCGGTGGCGAACAGGTAGCCGTTGCCGACGCCGGACGGTGCGGTGTTGCCGAAGTCGTAGAGGAAGTAAGGCGTCTGTTGCTTCGGGTCGACGAGGACGTCAGCGGACACCGTGGCGGCGCTCGCGCCGGTCAGAAGGTTGTTGGGCAGCTGGACATGGCCGTTCGTGCCGCCGAAGGACAGCGCGCCGTCGGTCCAGCTCACGTCGCCGGCGAGGGCGGCGTCGTAGCCGTGGCCGGTGGTGTCGGCGGCGACCTGGCCCGACTTCGCGTCGAGCGGCCAGTGCGCGACCAGGCCGTTGCGGTCGGCCTCGACCGGGGCCGGGGGAGCGGTCAGCCGGTTCAGTTCGGCCTGGGTGACGGGGAGGACCGTGCCGTGCCGCGGCGACGCGGGCAGGTGCGCGCCGGTGGACATCGTCCACTTGCCCGAGTCGAGGTCCGTGGTCTCGAACGGGACGTAGCCGCGGCCGCCGTACTCGTCGATGAACAGGTACCACTTGTTCTCGGTGTTGGACTTGAACCCGGTCGGGCCCTCTCCGGCGGACAGGCCGGGGCTGGTCGCGGTGGCCTTGCCGATGCACTCGGCGACGAAGTCGTAGTCCGGGTCGAGCAGGTCGGTGGCCTTCTGCTCCAGGATGTACTTGCTGCACGGCGACGACGACGTGTTGTTCCGCTCGTCCTTGGTGAACCGGTAGTAGGTGCCGTTGTTCTGGATGACCGTCGAGTCGATCACCGAGTAGCCCGGGTCGATCCACACCTTGGGCGCGCTGAAGGTGACGAAGTCGCGGGTGGTGGCGTACATCATGCGGTTGTAGCTGTCGCCGGTGTGGCCGGGGTCGTTGTCCGCGTACAGCTTGGATGCCCAGAAGACGACGTAGTCACCGCGCTTGGCGTCCCAGAAGGCTTCCGGCGCCCAGGTGTTGCCGGCGGTCGCCGGCGCCACCTGCACGCTGCGCTGCCGCGACCAGTGGGTGAGATCGTCGGACTCCCAGATCATGATCGACCGGCTGCCGGTGCGCTGCTCGGCGTCCCAGCCGCGGCCGCCGTAGATCTTCAGGTCGGTGGCGAGCAGGTAGAACTTGTCGCCGTCGGGGGAGCGCATCACGAACGGGTCGCGCACGCCCAGTTCGCCCAGGCTCGACTTGAGCACCGGCTGGCCGTTGTTGAGCTCGGTCCAGTTCAGCGGGTCGTTGCCCTTGCTGGCGGCGGAGTAGATCTGTTCGCCGTTCGAGGTGCCCTCGCCGGTGAAGTAGAAGAAGCTGTAGCCCGCCAGCGGCTCCTTCGGCGGGAGCGGCACGACGGTGGCGGTGAACCGCCGGGTGGCGCTGTCGTGCCCGAGGCGCACCGTCGCGGTCAGCACGACCTTGGCCGGTTTGCCACCGGTGGGCGGGCGAGTGACCTCGCCGGTCGGCGTGATCACCTTGCGGTCGGACGACGTCCACGTGACGGTCGAGCCGTTCGGGCCGGCGGTCGGCAGCGTCATGTTGCCGCGGACGTCATCGATGTTCGGCAGGGACAACGAGTTCGCCGCGCTCCGAGCGGGTGAATACCCCTCGGTTCGAACGGCGGGCCGGGGCGCCGCGCCGGCACTCACACCGCCCAACGGCAGGACGGCGGCCATCACGACCAGTACGACGCCGACACGGCGTAATGAGAACAACTTCATCGTTGTCGTCTTTCTTCTCGCCGAACCGCCCGCGGGATGCCGTTGTGTTAGCGCTAACACAATGGAGGGCACGTTGACAGTAAGTTCCGGTGTGGTGGGTGGTCAAGCCTCGGGCCGGCCACACTGTGCGGACCTCGATTCGAGCGGCGTCGAAGCGTTCGAAATACCCTACCCACGAGTCTTGACGGGCCTCGAGAACTCAACCGGGCGGAAGTCGTATCACCCCGGCCGGATGAGGAACTCGCCGTTCCGGCCACCCCGCCGGGATGAGCAGGGCGCGGTGCCGCCGCCCTAGCCTCGCACCCGTGAAGGAGCCTCGGGCCCACGGTCACACCGGGCGGTGGGGACCCGCCGGCGACATTCGTGTCCCGGACCGAGCCTCCATCGCTATTCGTCCACTTCGGACAGAGGAGGCGACACGTGGCCGATCAAACGGCTGAACGGATCGCGGGGCGGCGCCGGGCGGCGGGAATCTACGGAGCGATCGTCACCGCGGCCATCCTGACCGCCGCGGGCGGGCAGCTGCCCACTCTGCCCCTCGCGGTCGCGGTCGTGGTCACGCTCCTGGTCTACTGGACGGCCGAGGAATACGCGGAACTGCTGGGCGCGCACGTCCACGACGGAAAGTTCCCCGGGACGGCGCAGGTTGTCGCGGAGCTGCGCGCCACCTGGCCCATGGTGACGGCCTCCTACGTCCCGCTCGCCGTGCTGCTGCTGGTCCGGCTGGCCGGCGCCTCGCCGGTGACCGCGGCCAACGCCGGGCTCGCCGCGGCGGTCGTGCTGCTGGTGTACCACGCGTGGTCGGCCGCACGGGTCGCCCGGCTTCGTGGGCCGAAGCTGATCGGGGCGACGTGTGCGGCCGGGCTGCTCGGCGTGGTCATGATCCTGATGAAGAACTTCGTTCTGGTTCACCTGCACTGAAGGGCGCGGAGCGGTCCATCTCGCCCAGCTGGACACTGTCCGGTCTCATCTCCCCCGGGTGAGGTGCCGTGGTGATGCCACTTCGACACTGGCCCGAAGCGCGCTCTCCGCAATCTTTCCCCATCGACGCGGTTTTCCGGCAGCGAACCGAAAGGACACGAGAACCATGTCCGACTACCCGCTGATCGCCGACCACGGCCTCATCGGCGACCTGCAGACCTCCGCGCTGGTGGCCACCGATGGCACGGTCGACTGGTTCTGCGCCCCTCGGTTCGACTCGCCCAGCACCTTCGGGGCCCTGCTCGACCAGCGTCGCGGCGGGCACTGCCGGATCCGTCCCACCGTCAAGGTGTTCACCAGCAAGCAGCTCTACTACCCGGACACCGCGGTTCTGGTCACCCGCTTCATGACCGAGGCCGGGGTGGGCGAGGTCATCGACTTCATGCCGGTCACCGGCACGGTGGCCACGGCTCGCCACCAGCTGGTTCGGTTGCTGCGCTGTGTCCGTGGGGAGATGACCTTCTCCTTCGACATCGCGCCGCGGTTCGATTACGGACGCGAGCCGCACGAGACGCGGCTGATGCCGGACGGCGCGGTCTTCGAGGGCAGGACCGGAACGTCGATGACGGCGAACTTGATCAGGGATCCCGAGGACGAGTACCTCGCACGGGCGCGTGTGGACGACCACGGCAACGTGCACGGGGAGGCCACCCTGCGAGCCGGGCTGACGCGGGGTCTGGTGCTGGAGACCGGGGTCGCCGGCCCGATCCGTCAGATCCCGGTGGCCGAGGCGTGGCGGCTGCTCGAGGAGACGGTGGACTTCTGGAAGTCGTGGATCGGCCGGTCGACATACCGGGGCAGGTGGCGCGAGGCGCTGAACCGCTCCGCGATCACGCTGAAGCTGATGACCTATGCGCCGAGCGGCGCGTTCGTGGCCGCGCCCACGGCGGGACTGCCGGAACAGATCGGCGGTGAACGGAACTGGGACTATCGCTACACCTGGGTCCGGGATGCGTCGTTCTCGGTCTACTCGCTGCTCGGGCTCGGTTTCTCCGAGGAAGCCGCCGCCCTGGGACGCTGGCTGGCGCACCGTGTCGACGAGCAGGCCGGTGCCGGCCGGCCGTTGAAGGTCATGTACCGCGTCGACGGTTCCTCGGATCTCACCGAGGAAATCCTTGCCGACTGGGAGGGTTACCGTGGCTCGGCGCCGGTCCGCATCGGCAATGACGCGGCCGACCAGTTGCAGCTCGACATCTACGGCGAGGCGCTCGACAGCATCTGGGTCGGTGACCGGCACGGCATCCTCACCGGCCACCACGGATGGCGGGTGGTGTCCGACATCCTGAACTGGGTCAGCGAGAACTGGGATCAGGCCGAGGAAGGCATCTGGGAGACCCGGGGCGGACGCCAGGACTTCACCTACGGCCGGCTCATGAACTGGGTGGCACTCGATCGTGGCATCCGGCTCGCCACCGAACACGGACGACCGGCCCCGGTGGACCGCTGGCGCGAGCAGCGCGACGCGATCTACGACCAGGTCATGGATCGAGGCTGGAGTGCCAGCCGGCAGGCGTTCCGCCAGCACTACGAGACCGATGTGCTCGACGCGTCGCTGCTGCGGATGACCGCGGTCGGGTTCATCGCCCCGACCGACCCGATGTGGCTGTCCACGTTGGACGCGATGGACCGCGAGCTCGTCACCGACAGTCTGGTGTACCGGTACGACCCCGCGGCCTCACCGGACGGGCTTCGCGGCTCGGAGGGCACGTTCTCCCTGTGCACCTTCGCCTACGTCGACTCCCTCGCGCGCGCCGGCCGGCTCGACAAGGCCCGCGTCGTTTTCGAGAAGATGCTCACCTACGCGAACCACCTCGGCCTGTACTCGGAGGAGATCGCCCTCACCGGCGAACAGATCGGCAATTTCCCCCAGGCGTTCACCCACCTCGCCCTCATCGACGCCGCCATCACTCTCGACCGGCAGTTGGACCTCCACCCACCTGCGGCATCGACGCGCCCGACCGCCGTGGCGGACGATCCGTCAGCCTTACCGGCGCGGAAAGAGACCGCGGGGGTTGTCGTGAACCCGAAAACCTGAACGCGCTCGTCCGCCCACTCGAAACCGGCGCGGCCACGGTGCCGCGGCGGCGGATCGCGCCTACGCTCGACGGCGGCGAGAGGATCGACGGTGGAGGCGCTTCCGTTCACCGGCCGTAGTGCCGTGCTCACCGAGCTCGGCGCCGCACTGGATCGCGCCCGCGCCGGCCGGGGTGGGCTCGTGTTGGTCACGGGACCGGCGGGGGCCGGCAAGACCCGCGTCGCCGCCGAGGTCGCCGGGCGGGCCTGGGGTTTCCGGGGCCCGGACGTGGTGTCGATCCTCGTCGGGGTCGACGACATGGGCTGGCACACGCTGGACCCGAAGGGCAGGTGATCCCCGTGGAGGAGTTCGGAGCGGGTTACGACCGCCTGCTCGCGCCCCTCGCCGAGGCGGGTACGAAGCCGGCGCTGTCATTTTTTTTGGGGACAGCGCGTTTTCCCTTTGCTGCGAGGGGCTTGTATAGGGTCGGGGTTCGAGACCTACGGGATGCGGCACTGGGTAGTGGTGTCCGGTCCGTACGGGTGCGGCGCCGTCGCGCGGGAACGGACGGCGTCGACCTCGGCGGCCGCGGTTCGTCGCCCGCACGGCCGGATCACCCCGCTGTCGCATGAGGACGATGGGGAATGGGGCTTGGCTGTGGACGATTCCCTCGAGGCGATCGCGATCATCGGCGTCGGCGCCCGGTTGCCCGGCGCGCGGGACGCCCGGGAGTACTGGCGCAACCTCCGAGCGGGCACCGAGTCCATCACCCAGCTGTCCGAGCAGGAGCTGCTCGCCGAGGGCGCGACGCCGGCGGAAGTGGCCGACGAGTACTACGTGCGGGCCGCGGGCCTGGTCCCGCACGTGCGGGACTTCGACGCGGACTTCTTCGGGATGACGGCCCGCGAGGCGCGGTTCAGCGACCCGCAGCTGAAGCTGACGCTGGAGGTCAGCCACGCCGCGCTCGAGGACGCGGGGCTGGACCCGACCACGATGACCCGGGACGTGGGCGTGTTCGGGGCGACCGGCCTGACCCGGTACACCGACCTGTACATCAACGGGCGCCTGCAGCAGCACGACGCGACGAACGTGGTGTTCAACAACCCCGACTACATCACCACCTACACCTCGTACAACCTCGACCTGCACGGCCCGGCGCTGACCGTGCTGACCGCCTGCTCCAGCTCGCTGGTGGCGGTGCACCTGGCGTGCCAGTCGCTGGTGATGGGGGAGTGCGACATGGCACTCGCCGGTGCCGCGAACGTCGAGCTGCCCTACGGTCACGGGTACCGCTGGGGACCGGGCAGCGTGCGGTCGCGGGACGGGCACTGCCGGCCGTTCGACGCGGCGGCCAACGGCACCATCTTCACCAACGGCGCCGGGATGGTGGTCCTCAAACGGTTGTCGGACGCGGTGGCCGACGGCGACCACATCCGCGCGGTGATCCACGGGACCGCGCTGAACGACGACGGCCGCGACAAGATGAGCTTCAGCGCGCCGAGCGTCACCGGCCAGTCGGCGGCGATCGTCCAGGCGATGAGCGTCGCCGGGCTGACCCCCGCGGACATCTCGTACGTGGAGGCGCACGGCACGGCGACCGCGGTCGGCGACCCGATCGAGGTCACGGCGCTGAACCGGGCGTACCGGTCGCTGTCGGACAGTGAGCTGGCCCCCGGCTCGATCGGCATCGGCTCGGTCAAGGGCAACATCGGGCACACCGTGCCCACCTCCGGCGTGGCCGGGCTGATCAAGCTGGCGATGGCGCTGGACGCCGAGGAGCTGCCGCCGAGCATCAACTTCACCGAGCCCAATCCGCGGCTGGAGTTGGACAAGACCCCGTTCTACGTCAACAGTGAGCTGCGGGCGTGGCCGCGCGACCCGGACAAGCCCCGGTACGCGGGGATCAGCTCGTTCGGCGTCGGCGGCGCGAACGCGCACCTGGTGATCGGCGAGGGACCGGCGCGGATGCGCACGCCGGACCGCGGCCGGCCGAGGATCGTCGTGTGGTCGGCGCGCAACGCCGCGGCCGCCGAGGAGAGCCGGACCAGGCTCGCGGACTTCCTCGCCGACGCGCCGGACGACCTGTTCGCCGACGCCGTGGCGACGCTGCAGCAGGGACGGACCGCCCATCCGGTGCGGGCCGCGGTGGTGGCGGCCAGCCGGGCCGAGGCGGCCGAGGCACTGCGGCTGGCGCGGTCGCCCGAGACGGCGCCGCTGCCCCGTGACGTAGTGTTCATGTTCCCCGGACAGGGTTCCCAGCACGCGCGGATGGCCGCCGGGCTCTACCGGCAGAACGCCGTGTTCACCGCAGAGATGGACCGCTGCCTGGCCGCTTTGGACGACGGCCCCCGGCTCGCGCAGTTGTGGCTGGAAGGCGACGACGAAGCGTTGCGCCCCACCGCGTACGCACAGCCGTTGCTCTTCGCCGTGGAGTACTCGCTCGCGCGGACGCTCATCGAGTCGGGTATCCGGCCGCGGGCCGTGCTCGGCCACAGCGTCGGCGAGCTGGTCGCTGCCACCGTCGCGGGCGTGATCGGCGTGGAGGACGCGCTCCGGCTGACCGCGTTGCGCGGCAAGCTCATGCAGGACCAGCCGGCCGGCGCCATGATCGCGGTCCGGGCCGACGAGGCCACCGTCACCCCGCTGCTGCCCGAGGGATTCACCGTCGCGGTGGTGAACGGTCCCCAGCAGTTGGTGCTCGCCGGCCCCGCCGACCCGACGCCGGCAGTGGACGCGCTGAGGGCGGCCGGCCTGACGGTCACCGTCGTGCCCACCTCGCACGCCTTCCACAGCGAGGCCATGCGCGGCGCCGTGGCGCCGTTCGTCGCCGGTTTTGACGGGGTGACCCTGAACGAGCCGGCGATCACGCTGTACTCCGCGGCGACCGGACGGGAACTGACCGCGCCGGAGGCGACCGACCCCGAGTTCTGGGCGCGCCAGCTGGTCGAGCCGGTGCGGTTCGACGAGGCGGTCGGCTCGGCGGTGGCCAGCGGCATGCACGTCCTGCTGGAGGTCGGGCCGAACCAGGTGCTCACGGGTGTGGTGCGCAAGCACGATGCGGTGCGGCAGGGCGACTCGACGGTGCGGGCGTTGCTGCCGCGCGGCGACCGCTCGGTGCGTGACGACGAACGCTCGTTCCTCGACGCCCTCGCGGCGTTGTGGGAGCTGGGCCAGCAGCCGGATTGGGCGGCGCTGCGGCCGGACGAGCCGCTGCGGCGGGTGCCCGTCCCGGGATACCCGTACCAGCGCAGCCGGTACTGGATCGACCCCAAGACCGGACCGGCCGCCCCGTACCAGCCGCCGACCGAGTCCGAACCGTCCACATCGGACGATACGGTCCCGGTGGCCACCGGCACGCCGGCGGAGGCGTCGCCGTATGCGACCGTCACCTGGACGGAACGGGCGCGGGCGGGCCGGCCGGTCGATCCGGCCACGGGCCAGTGCGCGCTCGCCCTGGTGCCCGAGGACCAGGCGACGGCGTTGCCCCTGGTCCTGGCCCTGCAGCGACGCGGCTACCAGGTCGTCCGGGTACGGCCGGGCAGCGGCTTCGTGGCCGGTGACACCGAGTTCCACGTCCGCCCGGGCGAGCAGGCGGATCTGGCGGCCGTCGTTGCCGCGCTGGCCGCGACCGGCCGCTCGCCCCGACTGCTGGTGCACGGCTGGGCGCTGGGCGAGTGGGAGCCGGTCGGCGTCGACAACGCGACCGCCCAACTGGACTTGGCGTTCCACTCGTTGCAGGCACTGGTCAACGCGGCCGGCGCGGCGCCGGACACCGACGGCCGGCTGCCCGGCGTGCTCGTCGTGACGAACGGTGCGGTGGATGTCTCCGGCGGTGAGGGCGCACATCCGGCGAAGGCGGTCCTGCCGGCGCACCTGCGCACGCTCGCCGCGGAGATGCCCGGCGTGGCCTGCCGGCTGCTCGACATCGCGCCGGTCGGCGAGGAGGACCTGGTCGACGAACTCGGCGCCGAGCCCGACGAGGTCGTCGTCGCGCTGCGGGCCGGGCGGCGCTGGGTGCCGCGCGAACTGCCCTGGCAGCCCCGACCCGACGGGACCTCGCTGCGCCGCGGCGGGGTGTACCTGATCACCGGTGGCCTGGGCGGGCTGGGCGTGGCGGTCGCCAAGGGCCTGGCGGGCACCGGGCTGCGGCCCCGCCTGGTGCTGGCCGGGCGGTCCGGCCTGCCGTCCGACGAGGACGGCACGGCGGCGGCGATCGCGGAGATGGAGGCGCTGGGCGCGCAGGTGCGGGTGCACGCGTGCGACATCGCCGACGCACGGGCGCTGGCCCGCATGCTCGACATCACGACCGCCCACTTCGGTCCGGTCAACGGCGTGCTGCACCTGGCCGGCGTGCCCGGCGGCGGCATGCTGGCCGTCCGCGACCGGGCCGACGTGCAGCGGGTCTGCCGGCCGAAGGTGCAGGGCGTGCTGGCGCTGGCCGAGGCGTTCGCCGGCCGGGCCCCGCTGGACTTCCTCGTCTCCTTCTCCAGCCGGTCCGCGCTGGCCGGCATGGTCGGCAACGGCGACTACGCGGCGGCCAACGCGTTCCTCGACGCGTACGCCGCCAGCCGGTGGGGCCGGGGCGGCGAGCGCGTGCTGAGCATCGGCTGGCCGGCCTGGCGCACCGTCGGCATGGCGAAGGCGCTGGTGGGCCCGTCCGGTGACGAGCCGCCGGCCGGCACCCGCGATCACCTCACCACGCTGGCTCCGGACCGCTGCTGGGCGCTGGACGAGCACCGCGTGGACGGCCGGCCGGTGCTGCCCGGCACCGGCCAGCTCGACCTCGTCATCCGCGCCTTCCGCGAGGTGTTCGACCTCCGGCCGGACGGCACGGTCGTGTTCGAGGACGTGACGCTCGGCCAGCCGCTCGCGGTGCGCCGTGAGCAGGAGGTCCGGGTCCGGTTCGTCGAGGACGGGGACCGGCGCCGGTTCACCGTCGCCTCCCGCGCGGCTGGCTCGGACGAGCCGTGGCAGGACCACACCAGCGGATTCGTCTCGGCGCCGGCCGGGGCGGCCGGGTCGGGCCGCACGGTCGCGGTGGACGAGGTCCGCGCCGCGCTCGACCAGCAGGAGATCCCGAACGTGGTGATGTCCAGCACCCGCATGTTCAACCTCGGCCCGCGCTGGGACAGCATGACCGGGGTCTGGGCGGCCGGGTCGGCCAAGCTGGTCAGCCTGTCGCTGCCGGAGCCGTTCCGGCCGGATCTGGCCGTGCACCCGCTGCACCCCGCGCTGCTCGACCTGGCTACTTCGATCATGCGCGACCCCGACCAGGACGGGCTGCACCTGCCGTTCATGTACCGCCGGTTCACGGTGCACGCGCCGCTGCCCGGCGTCATGCACAGCCGGATCCACCGCCGGGAGGGCACCGACCGCACGATCGTCGGCGACATCGACCTGATCGGACCGGACGGCACGGTGATCGGCGAGATCGAGGGCTTCACCATGCGCCGGGCCGACCGGCATTCCTTCGCCACGCGGACGCCGGCGACCGCCCCGGAGGCGCCACCGGCTCGGGTCGCCCCCGTGCCGGGCACCGGCCGCGGCCTGGCCCCGGAGCAGGGCGTCCGGCTCCTGCTGGACCTGCTGTCTGCCCGGACGCCGGCACATGTGCTCGTCCGGCCGTTCGAGAACGACACGCCGGTGCCGCTGGCCCGCGTCGACGCCGGCGCGGCCGAGGTGGCATCGCCGGCGCAGGTGCTGGCGGCGGCCGCGAAGCCGTCGGCCGCCCCGGTCGTGCCCGCGCCCGTGGCGGCGGTGCCGGCGCCCGACGGGGAGTCGGTCGAGAATCGGCTACGCGAGCTGTGGGCCGAGGTGCTCGGCGTGGCGTCGTTCGACGCCGGCGGCGACTTCTTCGACCTCGGCGGCGACTCGATGAGCGCGGTGCAGCTGATGGGCCGCATCCGGGACGTGTTCAAGATCGAGTTCGGCATCGGCGCGGTCTTCGACCACCCGACCGTCGACGCGCTGGCCGCCCTGGTGCGCGACGCCCGTGCAGTCTGAAGTGGACAGTCATCTGGTGCCGCTGGACGGCCGGTGGTCACTGTGGCGGCGGTACGCCGTGCGCAGCACCGGCCTGCCGGTGGAGTTCGTCGACACGTTCGCCGTCGACCGGCCCGACGACGAGCCGGCGGCGCGGGCGGCGACCACCGAGGCGGTGTGGTCCGCGTTGGCGGACGACACGTTCATGGCCGCGCTGACCTGGCAGAACCCGTCGGTGGTCGACACCTGGGCGCACCGGCTGGCGGCACTGGCCCGAAGCGGCGAACGCCCACCCCTTTCCCGGCGCAACGAACGGGAACGGGTGATCGCCCGGTACGCCCAGCGCTACGCGACGAAGAACGAGTCCATCGGCTTCTTCGGGCCGGTCGCGTGGGGAACGTTCACCGACGCGGCGGCCCCGCTGTCCTGGCGGGGCACGCTCGGCCTGCGGGACAGCACGGTCTCCTTCGAGGTGTGGGCGATCGTCGAACTGGCCCGGTCGTGGGGTGAGCGGCCGGAAGTCCGGCCGCACCTGCCGGTCCGACTGCATCCGGCGTCCACTGTGGACTATGGGCGGCTGCTGCGGCCGCGCCGGCCGCCCCGGAACCTCGACGGGGCGGCGGCCGCGCTGCTCGCCGCGCTCGCGCCGAAGCAGACACTCTCGATGCTGGTCGCCGACGCCGCCGCGACGAGCGGTCTCGCCGCGTCCACGCTCACCGAGGCCGCCGAGGAGCTGTGCGCGGCCGGCGTGCTCCAGGTCGGGTTCCTGATCCCGTTCGACGAACACCCCGAGCGGCGCCTGCGCGAGCAGGTGGCCGAGATCCCGGACGGCCGGGTCCGCGGCGATCTCCTGGTCCGGTTGGACGAGTTGGACGCCGCCCGGGCCAGGGTGGCCGCGACGGCCACGGCCCCCGCGCAGCTGCACGCGGCGATGGGGGAGCTGGCCACAGCCGTCCGGGCCGCGGGCGGCACCGCCACCCGGACCATCTCCCGTCACGACCTCGGCCGGACCTCGGTGTACCTGGACTGCCGGCGGGACCTGGACGTCGAGCTGGGCGAGCCGCTGCTGGCAGCGCTCGCCGGCCCGCTCGGTCTGCTGCTGCGCGCCGCCGACTGGGTCGCCGCGGAGGTCGGCGACGTGGTCGAGAGGCACATGGCCAAGGCGTTGCACGCGATGCGCCGCGAAGTGGTCACACTGGCCGAGCTCCAGGCCGCGGTCACCGACGTGCTGGTTCCCGGCAACGACATCGTCGCCGCCGTACACGAGGACTTCCAGCTGCGCTGGGCGGAGATCCTGCCGGACGCCGCGACCGGGCCGGTCCGCCTGACCACGGCGGGACTGCGCGGTCTCGTCGACGCCCTGTTCCCGGAACGGACGCCGTGCTGGGCCGCCGCCCGGCACCACACCCCCGACCTGATGCTGGCCCGGCAGCCCGACGGCGGCCATCTCTGGGTGCTCGGCGAGTTGCACGTCGCGCTGAACACCTTGGAGAGCCGGCTGTTCGCGACGCAGTGCGCCGACCGTCCGTCCCTTGTGGACGCGACGGCGCGGGACTTCGCGGCCGGTCGGGTGGTGCCGCTGTACCCGCACGACGGCGTGGCCAACAACTCCCGCACCTACCCGCCGCCGGCGCTGGACCCGCCGGGCGGATTCCACTACTGGTCGTTCGGCGCGGACCACGGGCACGAACACGGCGTCGCCGCCGTGCCGGCCACCGCGGTGCGGGTGGTGGAACGCGACGGCGTGCTCGTCGGCGTGACCGACGGGTGGCGGGCCCCGGTCGCGGAGTTCTTCGGCGAGTTCCTGACCTCCTTGTGCGTCAACATGTTCACGCTGCGAGCGCGCCGCGCGTGGGCGCCGCGGGTGCTGATCGACGAGGTGGTGGTGTGCCGGGAGAGCTGGCATGTCCCGGCGACCGACGTGCCGCTGCCGCGGTCACGTCCGCAGGACCACACCTACCGGTGCCTGCGGGAGTGGGCCGGCCGGCACGGCATGCCGCGGCACGTGTTCGTGCACACCCCGCGTGAGGTCAAGCCGGTGTACGTGGACTTCACCGCCCCCGCGCTGCTGGACGACATGGCCCGCCTGGTCCGGGCGGCCGCGCGCGAGGGCCTGCCGGTCACCGTCACCGAGATGCTGCCCGGACCGGACCAGCTCTGGCTGCGCGATCCCGCCGGCCGGCGGTACCCGGCCGAGCTGCGGATGGTGGCGGTCCGCGCCACCGCCGCGGACCGGGTGGTCACCGAGGCCTGATCCCCTTGTGGGCCAAGGGAAGGGCGCTCGGTCCGTGCAGGTTCACGTGTTCCCGGTAGGGCGGCGGGTCCTGGGCCAGCACCGGGTCGACCAGCCGCCGGAGCAGGCTGGTCAGCGCCAGCCTGGTCTGGGTCTTGGCCAGCGCGGCGCCGACGCAGTAGTGGATGCCGACGCCGAAACCGAGGTGTCCGGGCTGCGCTCGGGTCGGGTCGAACCGGTCCGGGTCGGGATACATCGCGGGGTCCCGGTGCGCCGCCGCCAGAAGCAGGAACACCAGGCCACCCTCGGGCACCGCGGTCCCGCCGATGTCCATGGCCTCCTTGGCGACCCGGGCGCTCAGGTGCACCGGCGGGTCGTAGCGCACGGTCTCCTCGATGACCGCCGGCACCAGCGTCGGGTCGGCGCGCACGGCCGCCAGGTGCTCGGGGTGCCGCAGCAGCGCGAGCACGCAGTTGCCGATGAGGTTCATCGTGGTCTCGTGCCCGGTGACCAGGAGCAGCACGATCGTCGACACCAGCTCGTCGGCGGTCAGCACGTCACCGGCGTCCTCGATGGCGATCAGGTCCGACACCAGGTCGTCACGGGGGTCGACGCGCCGCAGTGCCACCAGGTCCTCGATGTACCGGTGCATCTCGATGGTGCCCGACATCCAGTCGAACTTGTCGTCGCTGCCCGCGGCGGCCAGCGCGAGCCCGTCGACGAACCGGGCGAGCTGCGAGGACCACCGGTGGAACAGGTGCTCGTCGGCGGCGGGCACGCCCAGCATCCGGCAGATCACCGTGACCGGCAGCGGGTAGGCCAGGTCGGCGATGACGTCGAACGTGTCGCGGTCGGCGGCCTCGTCGACCAACCGGTCCACCAGGTCGGCGATGGCCGGTTCGAGCCTGGTCACCGTGTGCACGGTGAAGGCCTTGGTCACCAGCCGGCGCAGCCGGGTGTGGTCCGGCGGGTCCAGCGAGAGGAAGGACGGTTGCCACAGTGACGTCGGCGCGTCGATCGGCAGCCGCTCGTGGTTCGACGTCGCCCCGGCGTACCGCCACCGCTCCGCGCTCAGCCGTGGGTCGCGCATCAGGGCTTCGCAGTCGTGGTACGAGCCCACCGCGACCGCCGGCATGTGCTCTATCCACAGTGGACCGCGCCGGCGGATCTCGGCGTACACCGGGTACGGGTCGTGCCGGCGGGCCGGGTCGATCAGCCGGGCGAACAGTTCCGCGCCGGTCGCGGCCGGCTGGCTGGGCGCGCTCATCGGGATGCCGATCCGTCCGTTCAGTCGAAGTCCACGTCCTGGCCGGCGCCCGCGGCCAGGGCGCGGTCGTACACGAGCGTGCACGCCGCCACGTCCTCCACCGGCAGCCCCAGCGACTTGAACACCGTGACCTCGTCGTCGTCCGTGCGGCCGGGATGGTCGCCGGCGAGCACCCGGCCGATCTCGGTCAGCGGCGGGTCGGCCGGCAGCCGGCCCTCACCGATCGGGATCAGCACGTCGCCCGCCTCGGCCAGCACCGAGGCGTGGCTGTCGGCGAACAGCGTCGCCCGCACGACGACCTCGGTCGGCAGCTCGCGGCAGGTGGCCCCGAAAGCGCCCACCGCGGTGATGTGCGTGCCCGGCCCGACCGCGTCCGACGGGATCACCGGCGAGCACGAGGACGTCGCGGTGCAGATCACGTCCGCGCCGTCGGCCGCCTCGGCGGCGGACGGCGCCCACCGCACCGGCAGCCCCCACGCCTCGGCCTGCTTCACCAGCTGCTGGCCGCGTTCGGGCGTCCGGCTGTGCACCCGGACGTCGTCCCACTCGCGAACGCCTTGCAAGGCCTCCAGATGCGCGGTGGCCTGGACACCCGCGCCGATCACGGCCAGCGTCCGGGCGTCCGCCCGCGCCAGCCGTTCGGTGGCCAGCGCCGACACCGCGGCCGTGCGCAGCTCGGTGATCACCGTGCCGTCCACGAGGGCCAGCGGCTGCCCGGTCGTGCCGTCCACCAGCACCACCAGGCCCTGGACGCTGGGCAGGCCGTGCTGGGTGCTGGCGGCGAACATGGTGAGGACCTTCAGGCCGACCTTGCCGCCCCCGCCGGCCGGCATGATCAGCACGTAGTCGCCGTCGCTCGGCTCGGCGGTCACCCGGGGGTGCTGGTACACCGTGCCGGCGCTGAACCCGACCAGCGCGTCGCGCATCGGCCCGGCCAGGTCGGCCAGGGTGACCAACCGCCGCACGGTGCTGCCGCTGATGACCTTGATCTGCACGGTCGCTGTCTCCCGCTCGCTGGACGTGGTTTCTGCTATGCGGTCGCGCCGGTCACCGACGTCGCGGTGAGCCCGCTGCGCTCCAACCCGTACCGGGTGCGGCCGTCCAGCGCCAGCTGCACGCACGCCTCGCCGAACACGGGCACGAACTTGAAGCCCCAGCCGCCGGCGCAGACCACCACGCGCTCGCCGTCGGGCACCAGGCCGGCGGCGGAGCCGAGGTAGAACTGCCGGCCGTGGTCGGTGGGCAGCGCGGCGACGCACGTGCCCGCGTGCAGCGGTTGTGGCTCCAGATCAGGCATGTGGTCGCGGACCCATTCGGTCACGCGGCGCAGATCGTGCTCACGGGGAGCGCGGCGCGCGGCGGCCGGGTCGGCGATCGGGTCGGCCTCGAACAGCGGCGACACCTGGACCAGGTCGTCGTCGGCCCACGGGGTGCGGCCGAAGCCGTAGAACAGGTTGCTGTCGGTGTCGGTGGCGTTCTGGAAGGCGAACCAGGTCGGGTAGTCCCGGTCCGTGCGCAGCCGGAAGTGCGCCTGGGTCAGCTCGTACAGCGTGAGGTCGACCGACACGCCGATCCGGTCGAGCACCGCGGGAGTCCACGCGCCCGCGGTGACCACCACGTGCCCGCAGCGATAGCGGCCGCGGTCGGTGTGGACGGTGACGCCGTTGCCGTCCGGCGCGATGTCGAGCACCGTTTCGCCGCTGTGCAAGGCACATCCGAGGCCGGCGGCCGAGTCCAGCAGCGCCCAGCGCGCCGCGGCGACGTCCAGCACGCCGCCCTGCGGCTGGTGGATGCCGTGGTAGTCCGCGGGCAGGTCATGGAACCCGTAGCGGGTGCGCAGCTCGTCGTTGTCCACCCGCTGGTAGGCGATCTCCAGCTCGTCCAGCACGGCCACGGCCGCCTCGATCTGACCCTCCGAGCTGCTCTGCGTGGTGTCGCCGAACCACAGGCTGCCGGTCTCGTGCACCACCCGGCGCCGGGTGCGCGCCGCCAAGTCGCGCCAAGCGGTGCGGGCATGCAGCGTCAGCGCGGACAGATCGGTCTCGGCGTACTGGAGCCGCCACTGCCGTTCGGCCCCGCCCGAGCTGCCGTGCCCGCCGTGGAAGTCGAACCGCTCCACGACCAGAACCGACAGCCCGCGCGCGGCGGCCGCCCCGGCGGCGGCCAGGCCCACCGGGCCGCCGCCGACCACGGTCAGGTCGAAGAATTCAGCGTCCAGCATCGCGCCCTCCCGGCTATCGGGCCCGTCGGATTCCCCCGTGCGGTCGGTCGCCACCGCACATCGGCGCCTCGGCGATGATTCCAGCAGCATGCCACGGAAACCAACGGGCCGCCAGGAGCGATCCGTGTCGAGTCCGCGCTGCTTGCCTTTCGGCACACAGCTGGTAGCGTGGCCGAACGTCCGGTCGGCACCGTCGCCAGGAACGGTTTCGGCGAATATGCGGATTCGCGCGTCTGGCGAAATCAATCGAGATGTTTCGGGGGAGATCGTGCGCCTGGAAATGTCACATCCCGTCGACCGTGACCAGTGGTCGTCGGCGGCGGGGTCCTGTTCCGCCGGATTGCCGACGGGCTCGCCGGGTGAATTCACGGCGCCCGCCGGCGGAATGCTCTCGCCACTCGCCGTGAAATGTCGACAGGAATGAGCCGGGCGGCCGCCGCCGAGGTGCCGTTCCCGATGCTCGGCGGCGTGCTCGACGAGCCCGAGCTGGCGGTGCTCGGCGAGGTGCTGCGGTCGGGCGACCGGCTCTCCCAGGGGCAGTGGCGCGACCGGTTCGAGCGGGCGTTCGCCGACCACGTCGGGGCGCGGCACGCGCTGACGGTGACCAGCGGCACGGTCGCCCTGGAGATGGCGGTCCGGCTGCTGGACCTGCAGCCGGGCGACGAGGTGATCGCCACCCCGCAGACCTTCCAGGCCACCGTGCACGCCCTGCTCGGCCTGCCGGTGACCGTCCGGTTCTGTGACATCGACGCCAACTCGCTGAACATCGACGTGGCCCGGATGGCCGAGCTGGTCACCCCGCGCACCCGGGCCGTCATGCTGGTGCACTACGGCGGGCTGCCCGCGCCCATGGACGAGATCATGGCGATCACCCGGCCCCGGGGCATCGTGGTGGTCGAGGACTGCGCGCACGCGCTGGGCGCGTCCTACCGCGGCCGGCGGCCGGGCGCGCTGGCCGACATCGGCTGCTTCAGCTTCCACTCGTCCAAGACCATCACCACCCTCGGCGAGGGCGGGATGATCACGTTCGACCGGGACGACTGGGCCGAGCGGGTGGCTCGGATCCGCGGCAACGACTGCGACGGCGTGTACCGGGCCGCGACCGCGCGGTTCGACGAGGTGCCCAAGGCGCTCTACCCGGGGCTGGCGCACACCCACGAGTGCGTGACCGTCCGCGACCCGGGCACCAACGCCACGATGGGGGAGCCGGCGGCCGCCGTCGGCCTGGTGCAGCTGGGCCGGCTGGCCGAGCTGAGCGCCCGCCGCCGCCACGTGGCCGGCGTGCTGGACGACCACCTGCGCGACCGCGACGACATCAGGATCCAGGCGGTCCCGCCCGACGTCGTGCACGGCCGGCACCTGTACACGTGTTTTGTCGAGCCCGGCAGCGGAATAGACCGCAACGCGCTGATCCGGTCGCTGGAGGACCTCGGCGTCGAAATGTGGCTGCGTTATTTCCCGCTGCACCTGCTGCCCGAATGGCGCAGCCGGGGACATGATTTCGGCGAATGCCCGACGGCGGAGCGGCTGTGGTTCGGAAGTCAGCTCAACCTGCCGTGCCACCCCGCGCTGACCGACATTCACCTCGAGCGCCTCGTCGCCGCCCTCGACAAAGCGCTGGCCGGCGCCAGGGCGTGACCGTCGGTGTCATTCCGGGCCCTGTCCCTTTTTCATGGGACAAGACGCGGAGGGGTGTTCGAGCATGGAGTACAACATATGGCGACTGATGATCTGGTTGTGCCGGAAGCCGCCGGTGCGCAGTATCGCGAGACCATGCCCTCGTTCGCGCAGGAGCGGTTCTGGTTCCTCGACGGACTGGTGCCCGGCAATGCGGCGCACACCCTTCAGCAGAGCTACACGATCGTCGGTCCCCTTGACGTGACCGCCCTCGCCGACGCACTCACGGCCGTCGTGCGGCGGCATGACGTGCTGCGGTCCCGGTACGTGCCGGCCGAGGACGAGGTGCGGGTCCAGGTCGACGCGCCCCGCCCCGTCGACCTGCCCGTACTCGACCTCAGCACGGAGCCCG